>NZ_CP073078.1:2197580-2502661 GCF_018135625.1 Phenylobacterium montanum | reverse complement strand
TCCTATTTTCACCGCTCATCCCGGCGAAGGCCGGGATCCAGATCGTAAGGCTCAGTCAGTGCAGGACTTTTCTGGAGGCGAACGCCCGGACGCCAGGCGCTCTGTGATCTGGATCCCGGCCTTCGCCGGGATGAGCGGAATAGGTTAGGGCTATGGGTGGAAATCGACCCAAGACCCTCTCCGCCCGCTACGGTTGGTTCGCGCTGGCGATCCTGTTCGTGGTGGCCCTGTTCAACTATGTCGACCGCTCGATCCTGTCGATCATGCAGGTGGCGCTGAAGCGCGACCTGGGCCTGACCGACACCGAGCTCGGCAGCCTGACCGGGCTGTCCTTCGCCATCTTCTACACCACCGGCGCCCTGCCGGTGGCCTGGCTCGCCGACCGCATCGCCCGCAAGTACGTGCTGACCGCGGCCCTGGCGATCTGGACCTTGATGACCGCCGCCAGCAGCCTGGCCACTGGGTTCGTCAGCCTCAGCGCCTGCCGCATCGGGGTGGCGGTGGGGGAGGCCGGTTGCGTGCCGGCCTCGCACTCGCTGATTTCGGACTATTTCCCCCGCCAAAAGCGGGCCCTGGCCATGGCCGTCTGGGGCCTGTCCATGCCGCTCGGCGGCATGTTGGGCGTATACCTTGGCGGCCAGCTGACCGCCGCTATCGGCTGGCGGGGCGCCTTCGCCGCCATAGGCCTGGGCGGCCTCGTCCTGGCGCCGCTGGTCGCCCTTTTTCTGAAAGAGCCTCAACGTGGCCGCTTCGACGGCGCGTCGGGAGTCAAGGGGCGCAGCGTCTGGGCCTCGCTGGCGATCCTGTGGCGCTTTCGCTCCTTCCGCTACCTGTGCCTGGCCGAAGGGCTGCAGGCCTGGGGCCAGACGGCGATGCAGGCCTGGAACGCGCCCTTCTACAGCCGCCTGCACCACATGCCCCTGGCGCACATAGCCGCCGCCCTGTCGCTGATCATCGGGCTTTCCGGCGCGGCGGGGACCTTCCTGGGCGGCGCCCTGGCCAACAGCCTGGCCCGGCGCGACGTGCGCTGGTTCATGCGCATTCCGGCGATCGCCGCCGTTCTGACCGCACCCTTCGCGCTCTTGCAGTACTTGACCCCCAGCCTGACCCTGTCGCTGGCGGCGGCGATCGTCCCGGCGGCCATGGTCAATGTCTATATGGCCCCGGCCAACGCCATGTCGCAGTCGCTGGTCCCGGCCGACATGCGCGCCTTCACCTCGGCCATGCTGGTGCTGGTGGTGAACGTGATCGGCCTCGGGCTAGGCCCCGTCAGCATCGGCGCGCTGAGCGACGTTTTGGCCCACCACTACGGCCTCGGCGCGGCCTCGCTGCGCTGGGCCCTGCCGACCGTGGCGATCCCGGCGACCGTGTCGGCGCTGCTGTTCTTGCTCTCCAGCCTCTACCTGCCGCGGGAGCTTTCGCCCCTTCACCGCGCGGAAGCAGAGCCAGCGAACGAGCGGCCTCAGCCTATCGCCACTGGATCTTCTCACCCACGCGCCGCGGCCAGTAGGCCTTGAAGTCCTCCACCACATGTTGGATGTGCTCGGCCATCAACTTTTCCGCCTTGTCCGGCTTGCCGGCGATGATCGCCTCGGCCAGTTCGCTGTGGTCATGGACGATCTGCTCCTCGAGCTGACTGCGCTCGGGATTGGTCAGGACCTGCTCGGTCGAGATGTAGCTGATCGACTGCAGGGCCAGGGCCAGGACCGGATTGTCGGCCAGGGTGGCGATGCGGTCGTGAAAGTCGAGGCCCTCGGCGATGGCCCACTTGCCGTGCTCGGCGTGGTCCTTGGAGACGAAGGGCCCCATCATCTCGCGCACCTTGGCCCGGTCGGGGTTCTTGGCCGCCAGCCCCGCCAGCACGGGCTCGGCCGCCATCCAGGCGTCCAGGAGCTTATCGTAGGTCGAGCCGGCCATGTGCAGGTAGAGGGTCAGGGTCCGGGCCAGGTTGCCCGGATGTACGCTGCCCACCACCGTGCCTGCGCCAGGGCCGGGACGGATGGCGATCAGGCCCTGGACTTCCAGCAGGCGTAGGGCCTCGCGCAGGGACGAGCGACTGACGCGATACTGCTTCAGCATCTCCGCTTCCAGCGGCAGGCGGTCGCCAGGCTTGAGGTCCTGCTCGACGATGTTGCGCACGATCTCCAGGGCGACGATCTCGGAGGTCTTGGAGGCGCGGCGGGGCGTCGCAAAGGTGGGGGGCGTCCTTGTGGTTTGCGAAGCGCTCTCGTTCGGCGCGGACGACGGTTTCGCACGCAGCGGCATGTCGGTCGAAATCTCCCCCTCCAAAACGCGCCCAGGGCGGCGACTCACTGCCCGCAATTGCCAGGCGAGTCGAGTTTATCAGCATAAACCCGTGGCCGTCAGCATAGTGACATTGACAGGATCGGCGGCAAGTTCATAATAATGATTATAACGGATTTGACCTGATCCAGGTTAGGGAGGTGGCGGAAAACCGGCCGGAAGCGGCGGTTCGCCACATTGGAAGCGGCGAGGGTGCGCAAGGCGTGATGCTCGAATCGACAAGGGTGAAACTGCCGGCGGCGGGCGCGTCCCGCCGGCCCGGCGCGCGGCGGGGGCCGCTGGCCGGGGTGCGCGTGGCCGACTTCTGCTGGATGGGGGTGGGCGCCTGCGCCACGCGCCTGTTGGCCGATTTCGGCGCAGAGGTGATCCGCATCGAGGACCGCAACCGGCTGGACATGCCGCGGCGCCTGCCGATCTACAAGGGCGAGGCGCGCACCTATGGCGAGGAGGACGCCAATCCCGATCCCAACAAGGGCGGACTGTTCAACAACTACAACCGCAACAAGCTGGGCGTGACCATCAACATGCGTTCGCCCAAGGGCCGCGCCCTGGCCGACCGGCTGATCGCCGCCTCGAGCGTGGTGACGGAGAATTTCGCGCCGGGGGTGATGGAGCGCTGGGGCCTGACCTACGAGCGGCTGAACCAGATCTCGCCAGACGTAATCTATGCCCGCATGAGCGGCTTCGGCCATTCGGGGCCGCATGCCGAGTACCGCAGCTATGGCCCGGTGGTGCAGGCTGTCTGCGGGCTTTCGCACATCAGCGGCCTGCCGGGCGAGGAGCCCTCGGGCTGGGGGCTGAGCTACATGGACAACGAGGCGGCCTTCTTCAACGCCTCGGCGCTCTTGACCGCGATCTATCACCGGGGCCTGACCGGCCAGGGGGCCGAGATCGACGTGGCGGCGGTGGAGGCCGGGATCAATCTTTTGGGCCCGGTCTTGCTGGAGGTGTCGGTCAACGGCCGCTCGACCCGCGGGGGCGACTATCCGACCGGCAACCGGCTGGAGCATCCGAACGCTGCGCCGCACGGGGTCTATCCCTGTGAGGGCCAGGACCGCTGGATCGCCATCGCGGTGTTCAATGACGCTGAATGGGCGGCCCTGGCGGCCGAGATCGGGGCGGATTGGACCGCCGATCCGCGGTTTGCGAGCCAGGCGGCGCGGTTCGCCAATCAGGACGCGCTGGATGCGCACATGGCCGACTGGACGAAAGGCCAGGACCGCTACGGCCTGATGCGCCGGCTGCAGGCCGCGGGCGTCGCCGCGGGCGCGGTGCAGACGGCCGAGGACACCAACGACCACGACCCGCAGATCGCCGGCCGCGGCCTGTTCTTCGAGATGGATCACCCGGTGATCGGCGAGGCCCGCTTCGAGGGCACGCCGATCCGGTTCCGCGAGACGCTGCAGGAGAACTGGCGGTCCGGCCCGCTCCTGGGCGAGGACAACGCCTATGTGTTCAAGGAGCTCCTGGGCGTTGCGGAAGACGAGTACCAGGACCTGGTGATGGAAGGAGCGCTTTGACCATGGGCGCCGAGCATCTGAGTTTCGCCGCGCGCACCGCGGGCCTGCCCAATCCCCTGACCGGGCTGAAGGTGGTCGAGCTGGCCGAGGATCCCGGCGGGGAGTTCACCGGCCTGCTCTTGGCCCAGCTGGGCGCCGAGGTGGTCAAGCTGGAGGGGCCGGAAGGCTCGCCGACCCGCGCCGCAGGCCCTTGGGCCAAGGGCGCCGAGGGGCCGGAGACCAGCCTGAAGTTCTGGTTCTACAATTCCAACAAGAAGAGCGTCACCGCCGACGTGCGCACCCCGGCGGGGCTGGCGGCGCTTCAGGACCTCCTGGCCGACGCCGACGTCTTCATCTGCACCCTGCAGCCCCACGCCCTGGCGGCGGCAGGGCTGGACCTGGAGGCGATCCTCGAGGCCCATCCGAAGCTGATCATCGCCGCGGTGACCGCTTTTGGCCTCACCGGGCCGTGGAAGGACTACAAGTCCTCGGACATCGTGGCCCTGGCGGCCGGCGGGCCGCTGAACAGCTGCGGCTATGACGACCACACCATCCCCCCGATCCGCCCCGGCGGCGATCAGGCCTATCATACCGTGGCCAGTTTCGCGCAGATCGGGATCATGCTGGCCCTCCTGGAACGCCAGAAGACCGGCCGCGGCGATCTTCTGGACATTTCCATGCACGAGGCCTGCGCGGTGAATGTCGAGCTGGCCAATCCCTACTGGTTCTATCCGCGAGTGCATGTGCATCGGCAGACCTGCCGCCACGCCCAGCCCTCGCCGACCCAGCCGGCCTTGTTCCGCTGCGCCGACGACCGCTATGTCTATTTCGCCCTGATCCTGGCCGAGCCCAAGGCGTGGAAGAGCCTGGTCGACTGGATGGACTCCAAGGGCATGGCGGCCATGCTGACCGAGCCGGAATACCAGGACGTCAAGTTCCGCCAGGACAATTTCCACCTGGTGCAGGAGGTGGTCGAGTGCTTCTTCCTGGTGCACACGGCCGAGGAGATGTACCGCGAGGGTCAGGCCGCCGGCCTGCCGATCGGGGTCCTGAACGCCCCCGAGGACCTGTTCCACGACGAGCACCTGATCGCCCGCGATTTCTTCGCCAGGGTCGAGCATGAGGGGGTGGGCGAGGTGGCCTATCCGGGGCCGATCTACCGCTTCTCGTCCTTCTGCGAGGTGGCGCGCACGCCGGCGCCCAAGCTCGGGGAGCACAACGCCGAGATCTTGAAATCGGAGGCCGGGTCATGAGCCGGATCGACGACGAGACCGCCTTCGCGGGGCGCGACAAGTGCGCGGTGGCCGGCATCGGCCAGACGGCGTTCAGCAGGAATTCCGGGCGCAGCGTCCTGTCCCTGGCCACCGAGGCCTCGCTGAAGGCCCTGGCCGAGGCGGGGCTGAGCGTCGAGGACGTCGACGGCATCGTCCGTTGCGGCGACGACGTGGTGACGCCCTACACCCTGGCCGCGGCCCTCGGCGCCAGCAACCTGGCCTATTGGGCCGACACCGGGCCGGGCGGGGTTGCGCCCTGCATGATGATGGGCCTGGCCATGGGGGCGATCCTGTCGGGCCAGGCCAAGACGGTGATCGCTTTCCGCTCGCTGAACGGGCGCTCCGAGACCCGGCTGGGCTCGGGCGGCAAGCGGGCCGGGCATCAGGAGGCGGGCGGCGGCGGGACCTATGACGAGTACTACGTCCCTTATGGCCTGATGACCGCTGGCCAGACCTTCGCCCTGATGACCCGCCGGCACATGCTGGAATACGGCACCACACCTGCGCAGCTGGGGGCGGTGGCCATGACCTGCCGCGAGCACGCCAATGCGACGCCGCACGCGATCATGCACGACAAGGCCATGAGCCTCGACGATTACCTGGCCTCGCGGATGATCTCGACGCCGCTTCGGCTGTTCGACTTCTGCCTGGAGTCGGACGGGGCCTGCGCGGTGGTGATCACCAGCGCCGAGCGGGCCAAGGACCTTAAGAAGCCGCCGGTCCTGATCCGCGCCGTCGCCGGCGGGGAGCCGCAGGACCATCGGGCCGGGATGATGTTCCCGGTCACCACCCGCCACGACATGACCGAGCTCGGCGGGCGCAAGGGCGGCGAGGTCTTGTGGAAGCGCGCCGGCGTCGGGCCGCAGGATATGGACATCGCCCAGATCTACGACTGCTTCACCATCAGCGTGCTGTTGCAGCTCGAGGCCTACGGTTTCTGCGGCAAGGGCGAGGCGGGGCCGTTCGTCGAGAGCGGCGCGATCAGGCGGGGCGGCTCCCTGCCGATCAACACCGGCGGCGGGCACATGTCCGAGGCCTATGTCCACGGCATGAACCACATCGTCCAGGCGGTGCGCCAGCTGCGCGGCGAGGCCGATATGCAGATCGAGGGGGCCGAGCTCTGTCTCTGCACCGGCGGGCCCCTGCCGGTGGGCTCCAGCGTCGTGTTCCGGAGGGCCGCGTGATGGGCGCCGAGATGATCCTGCCCTTTGTCGCCGACCGCGAGACCGAGGGGTTTTTCGCCGCCGCGGCCGAGCAGCGGCTGGTCTTCAGAGCCTGCGCGGATTGCGACCGCGGCCTGCACCCGCCGACGGAGCACTGTCCCCATTGCGGCGGCTGGAACACCGGCTGGCGCGAGGCGAGAGGGACCGGCCGCCTGCATACCTGGACCCTGGTCACGCACCAGGTGCATCCAGCCTTTCCGACGCCCTACACCCTGGTGGTGGTGCAGTTGGACGACGCGCCGGACGTGCGGCTGATGGGCCGGCTGGACGGTGCGCCGGAGCTGGCCGAGGGCCAGCCGATGCAGGTCTGGTTCCAGACCCTGGAGCCCGGCGTCGTGCTGCCGCAGTGGCGCGTGGCGTGAGGGTTCTCAAGACCGCTTCCCCATCGATGGGGAAGAGCTTTGAATTCGCTTGCAGGAGCCCAAAGTGACCCGGCGCACCATCGGCATCACCACCTACGACTACACGCCCACCGACCTCTTGAATCTCGCCGTCCACGCCGAGCGGCTGGGCTTCGAGGGCCTGTGGTTCGGCGAACACTATGTGATCCCCGAGCGCTATGACGGTCATCACCCCTCGCGCAAGGAAACCCCCGCCGACAAGAACGACGCCCGGGACAAGGCGATCCTGGGCGAGCAGGTGCGCATCTATGACCCCTGGTTCCTCCTGGGCGCGGTGGCCGGGGCGACCAAGCGGCTCAAGATCGGCACCGCGATCTGCATCGCGCCGATGAACCACCCGCTGCTCTTGGCCCGGCATACGGCCACCGCCCACGACGTGTCCGGCGGGCGGTTCCTCCTGGGAACCGGCGCCGGCTGGCTGAAGGAGGAGTTCGATGCGGTCGGCATTCCCTTCAATGAGCGCGGCTCGCGCCTCGACGAGATCATCGAGGTCCTGAAGAAGGCCTGGGCCGGCGGTTTCTTCGCCCACGAGGGCAAGCATTTCCGCTTCGATAGCCTGCAGATCACCCCGCACCCGGTGAAGGTGCCCCTGGTCTGCGGCGGCAATACCGGCCCGGCCCTGCGCCGCGTGGCCGAGGTGGCCGACGCCTGGATCAACTCGGCCATGGTCGCCCTGGACGAGGCCGAGGCCTTGCGCGAGGTGATCGAGAAGGAGCGGCAGGCGCGAGGCACGGCCCGCCGGCCCTTCGACTACTATGTCCGGCCCCAGAGCCCCGACCCGGACTTGATCGAGCGTTTCTTCGCCGCGGGATTCGACAATCTGGTGCTGTGGGGGCCCAATATCTGGCCGAACGACGACACGATCCCCCTCGCCGACAAGGTCGCCGGCCTGGAGCGCGTCGCCCGCGACCTTGGCCTTGCGGCCGTCTGAGACCTGGAGTTCGACCCAATGGACCTGAAACCCGGATCGCGCTGGAAGAGCGCCGTCTGCACGGCCGAGGCGGTGGTGGTGCGGCCGCCAAACGCGGGGGTGACCCTGGAATGCGGCGGCCAAGCCATGCTGGGCGCGGCCGACGTGCGAGCTGAGGGCCTGGCGGCGGCCGAGGGCTTCGATGGCGGGGCTGCGGTCGGCAAGCGCTATGCGGACGAGACGAGCGGTCTTGAGGTCCTGTGCAGTAAGTCCGGCGGCGGAGCCTTCTCCGCCGACGGGCGGCTGCTCACGATCAAGGAAGCCAAGAAACTTCCAGCTTCGGACTGACCATGCACACCGGACTGCTCTTGGAGATGGCCGCCGACGGCCTGGGTGAGCGTCACGCGGCAGGCCCGCTGGCCAGCGCGGTCAGCTATGCCGACCTTCTGGCCCGCGCCCGGGCTGGCGGGGCCTGGCTTGCGGCCCAGCCGGGCGCAACTGTCGTTCAGATCGGCCAGAATTCGCCCGCGCTGCCACTTCTGGTCTTCGCCGCCGCGTTCGCCGGCAAGGCGTTTGCGCCCCTGAACTATCGCCTGGCCGACGCCGATCTTACGCGCATCCTGGCCCGCACGGCCCCCTCCATCGCCGTGGTCGACGAGGACATGATCGCGCGGGTGGAGGGCGCACCCGGCGTGACCATCGTCCCGCGCGCCGCCTTCGCCGCCGTTTGCGCCGACCCCGCGAACCAGGCCATCGCCCCGCCCGAGTTCGACCCCGACATCGCCGTCCTGCTGTTCACCAGCGGGACCACCGGCGAGCCCAAGGCCGCCATCCTGCGCCATGAGCACCTGACCGCCTACGTACTCTCCACCGTCGAGTTCATGGGCGCGGCCCAGGGCGAGGCGGCGCTGGTGAGCGTACCGCCCTATCATATCGCCGGGATTTCGGCGGTCCTGACCAACATCTTCGCCGGGCGGCGCATCGTCCATTTGCCGGCGTTCAGCCCCGAGGCGTGGGTGGAGGCCGCCGCCGCCGAGGCCGTCACCCACGCCATGGTGGTGCCGACCATGCTGGGCCGCATCCTCGACGTCTTGGAGGCGCGGGGAGAGCCCCTGCCGGCCCTGAAGGCCCTGTCCTATGGCGGCGGGCGCATGCCGCCGCCCGTGATCCAGCGCGCTTTGCGTCTGATGCCGCAAGTCGATTTCGTCAACGCCTATGGCCTGACCGAGACCAGCTCGACCATCTCGGTCCTGGGCCCTGAGGACCACCACGCCGCCCGCGCCGGCGATCCTGTCGCCTTAAGGCGCCTGTCCTCGGTCGGCCGCCCCCTGCCGGGTCTGGAGGTCGAGATCCGGGATCCCACAGGCGCCCCGGTCCCGGCCGGCGTCTCGGGCGAGGTCTGCGTGCGCGGCGACCAGATCAGCGGCGAATATGTCGGCAGGAAGTTGACCGACGCGGAGGGCTGGTTTCACACCCGCGACGCCGGCTTCATCGACGCGGGCGGCTATCTGTTCCTCGAGGGGCGGCTGGACGATGTGATCGTGCGCGGCGGCGAGAACATCTCCCCCGGCGAGGTCGAGGACGTGCTGCGCGCCCACCCCGCCGTCGCCGACGCCGCCGTCCTGGGCGCCCCCAGCGACCAGTGGGGCGAGCGGGTGGTGGCCGTGGTCGTTCCGCGGGGCGATCCCGATCCCGAAGCCTTGAAGGCTTTCGTCCGCGAACGCCTGCGCTCGACCAAGGCGCCGGAGGAAATCCGCTTTCAGGATGCTTTGCCTTACAACGAGACCGGCAAGCTGCTCAGGCGGGCGTTGAAGGGTCAGTTCGCCTGAGCCCCACATACACCGAATCCCCCTTGTCCCGTCGCCCCCGCCACTCCGCCGGTTCGTCGAAGAACCCGCGGTCGGCGGCGGCTTCATAGCGCCGCCACTCGCTCACCCCATGCCGGCGGGCGATACGCCAGGCGCCGGCTCTGCGTTCCAGGCGATCGAGGTAGCGGCCGCCGACGATGCGGTCTTCGTGCGGGCGGCCGCCCGGGGGCGGGTTTGCGCCGAAGCGATGGTAGGCGGTGAAGTAGGTCTCCGCATGGGCCAAATCGCCGTCGAGGTCGATCGAGATCTGGCCGAGCTGGTGATGGGTCAGCTCGACGGCCGCCACCACGGCCATGGCGTGGGCGCAGAAGTCGCTGGAAGGGCCGGTGAACCCGCCGTGGCGGTGGGTTGAATCGGGGTGGAAGCAGGTTCTGAGCATCGCCTCGTCGCCCCGGTCGATGGCCCGGCAGTAGCGCATGATCACCTCGGCGATCTCGACCCGGTCGCCGAGGGCGCGCAAGGCGGCTTTCTCGTGATCGTCCATGGGTTCCTCCCTTGGGTCCGCTTTTGCGCTAGACAATCATGATCATAATCATAAATTGGCGGCAACAAGGAGAGGAACGCATGGCCTGGGATTTTGAGACCGACCCCGATTTTCAAGCCCGGCTGGACTGGGCCGCCGCCTTCGTCAAGGAGGAGGTCGAACCCCTCGATCACCGGCTGGACAGCATCTACGACGTCAAGAATCCGGAGAATGCCCGCCTGGTCCGGCCGCTGCAGGCGCAGGTGAAGGAACAGGGCCTGTGGGCCTGCCACCTGGGCCCGGAACTGGGCGGGCCGGGCTACGGCCAGGTCAAGCTGGCCCTCTTGAACGAGATCCTCGGCCGCTCGCACTTCGCCCCGGTCGTGTTTGGCTGTCAGGCCCCCGACACCGGCAACGCCGAGATTCTCGCCCACTATGGGACGGCCGAGCAGAAGGCGAAGTACTTAAAGCCGCTGCTCGATAACGAGATCGTCTCGTGCTTCTCCATGACCGAGCCCCACGGCGGCGCCGATCCCCTGGTGTTCACCTGCCGCGCCGAGCGGGACGCTGGGGGCTGGGTGATCAATGGCGAGAAGTGGTTCTCGTCCAACGCGCGTTTCGCCGATTTCCTGATCGTGATGGCGGTCACCGATCCCGAGGCGGCGCCGCACCGGCGCATGTCGATGTTCATCGTCCCCGCCGACGCGCCCGGGATCGAGATCGTGCGCAATGTCGGCCACTTCGGCGAGAAGGTGCCGAGCCATGCCTATGTCCGCTACACCAATGTGCGCATCCCAGCCGATCACCTCCTGGGCGAACGCGGCGAAGGGTTCGCGGTGGCCCAGACGCGGCTGGGCGGCGGGCGCATTCATCACGCCATGCGCACCATCGGCCAGGCCCAGAAGGCGCTGGACATGATGTGCGAACGGGCCCTGTCGCGCTTCACCGCCGGCGAGCGGCTGTCGGACAAGCAGATGGTGCAGGAGAAGATCGCCGACAGCTGGATCGAGCTCAGACAGTTCCGCCTTCTGGTGCTGGAGACCGCCTGGCGGATCGACAAGCTGCAGGACTATCGCAAGGTCAGGAAGGACATCGCCGCGGTGAAGGCGGCCATGCCCAAGGTCCTGCACGACATCGCCGCCCGGGCGCTGCAGATCCATGGCTCGATCGGTGTTTCCGACGAGATGCCGTTCGTGAGCCAGGTGGTTTCGTCGTTCGTGATGGGTCTGGCGGACGGCCCGACCGAGGTGCACAAGGTGACGGTGGCCAAGCAGGTCCTGCGCGACTATGCGCCGACCAACGCTCTGTTCCCGGCCTACGACCTGATCGCTGAGCGGGAGCGATCGATGGAGAAGTATCCGGAGCTCGAAGAGATGGCCGAGGCGGAGCTGGCATGAGCCCCAGGCTGGCGTCTTTTCCAACCCACGCCCAAATCTTCGGCCTTTCCGGGCGCACGGCCCTGGTCACCGGCGCGGCAGGGCATCTGGGCTCGGCCATGGCGGTGGCGCTGGCCCGCGCCGGGGCGCATGTGATCCTGAACGGGCGCAGCAAGGCCAAGCTCGAAGCCTTTGCGGACGAGCTGGCTGAGGAGGGGCTGTCAGTCCAGGTGGCCGCCTTCGACGTGCTGGACCATGCCGCGGCGGCCAGCTTCTTCGCAACGCTGAAGCGGCTGGACGTGCTGGTCAACAACGCGGTCACCGGCCTGCCCACGACGGCCGACGCGAGTCGCGCCGACGCCTTCGCCGCCACCCTGGCCAGCGGAATCACCGCGGTGAACGAGAACGTGCAAGCCGCCCTGCCTGCGCTGAAGGCCGCCGCCCGCGCTGTCGGCCAGGCCTCGGTGATCAACATCGCCTCGATCTATGGCCATCGCAGCCCGAGTTTCGCCACTTATGGCGACTCCGGCTTCGATAGTCCGCCGCAATACGCGGCGTCGAAGGGCGGCATGATCGCACTGACCCGTTACCTCGCCTGCCGGCTCGCCCCCGACGGCGTTCGGGTGAATTCATTGAGTCCTGGCGTGTTTCCGTGGCCGGAGATCGAGCAGGCCCATCCGAATTTTGTCGCCCGTAGTGGTCAGAGGACGCCGATGGAGCGCACAGGGCGCTGGTGCGAAATCGGCGGGCCGGCCGTGTTCTTGGCCAGCGACGCCTCGGCCTATATGACCGGCGCCGATCTCCTGGTCGATGGCGGCTGGACCGCCTGGTAGCCGCCGGCGGGTGCGATTGGCCCACCATCAGTCAAGACGGCGCTGCGAGGAGATTCGCTGCGATTTTCATGAATATGCTCTGGACCGGCGGCCTTTGAAGTCATTGCCCCGGCGATGTAAGATGACTTGTCCAGTTGCCGCCCAACGCGATGGCGCAGCCACCGCTCTGAGGTGCGCACAAATTGGCCGCGCTGACCGAACCGCCTTGAAGGCCGCCGAACAGCTTTTGCGATTGTCTGTCCGCCCGGGCCCGAGTGTTCGTTCGATCAAACGCCGCCGGTGACGGGCACAAGGGCGCCGGTCACCGCCCGCGCCGCATCCGAGGCGAGGAACAATATCACAGAGGCCAGGTCTTGCGGAGAAACCCACTTCGAAGCGTCGGCTTGCGGCATGTCGGCCCGGTTGGCCGGGGTGTCGATGATCGAAGGCAGCACGGCGTTGACCGCAACCATGCCCTTGTACTCGGCCGCCAGGGCTTCCGTCAGGCGGTGTACGCCGGACTTTGAGGCTGCGTAGGCCCCCATCCCTGTGTCGGCCTTCAACGCCGCATATGCCCCGACATTGACGATCCGTCCGCCGCTCTTGACCAGATGGGGCAGGGCCGCCTTGCAGGCGTTGAAAGTGGTCGCGACGTTCATGGCGTAAAGGCGCGACCATGTGGCGGCGTCGCCTTCGGCCACGGTTTGCCAGACGAAGCCGCCGGCGACATTGATCAAAGCGTCCATGCGGCCGAAGTGGTCCACGACTGCGCCGATGGCCTTCGCCGCTCCCTCCGGCTCCGACAGATCCACGCCGCCGACCGCGAGGTGCGACGCTAGGCCGAGGGGCGCCGCTGGTGCAAAATCGAGGGCTGCGACCTTGGCTCCGCGGGCGGCTGCATCGGCGATCACAACCCGTCCGAGCGCTCCAAAAGCGCCAGTGACCACAACGACCTTGTCCTGCATGGAGCCTCTCTCAATCTTGACGCCGGTCGCTCAGCACGATGGGACACAACCTTGTGGGTACTGACGACGGGGGGCTGTCCGAGCGCATTCATTGGCGTTGAAATGTTGTAGGCGGCTTCTTCATGAAGACGCAACGAGGAGCGGAAGGTTATGCTTCCGTTGAGCGCGCGCCTGATGCTTCGCTGCTGCGAGATCCTAGGCAAATTGGCCGCGGGACGGCAACGCAGATAGTGGCGACGGCGCTTCGCCAATGGCAGTGGCCTCGAAACTCGTGGCAATTGTCGAGCTAGCTACCCCAAAACGGACCTTAAAGGTGGGTGTCGGCCCGCGTTGCTGGAATCTGGCCAGTCGGCTTGATACTGACATGGAGGCCCGAGCCTTTTGGGCCTCTCGGTTTCCTGACGCCCATACGGGCAGGCGCCGCTTTGAAAAAGAAAGCCCCCGCCAACGGGGCGCGCCGGCGAAGGCTTTCTGTCCATCCCTCGGAGGGCTGTGAACGGGTATAAATCTACCTCAAGCCCGTTAAAAAATGACGATCCTGGGTCCAATGTGACCTTGGGCTGATAGAACCCATGCCCGGCCAGGTGATCGTGGTCATCCAACGTCGTCACCGCAGCGTCCGGCTGCTGGTGGAGGGCGTAAAGTCGCCGCTTGGCGTCGACGCCGCTCAGCTCGAGCGTCCGCTGACCAGCCCACACCTAAGCGCCTGGCCCTGCTGCTGAACTGGCCCCTAGATCCGAATCGCGGGACTCGCGTGGGCCGTGACATCGCGCACATGGTGCAGAATGAGTTCCGGCCGCCCGTCGTCATTCGGGATCGGACAGTTGGATGGTTCCCACCAGCGCTCTTCGAACAGACGGTCGAGGCCGCGGACGTCGTACCTTTGAACGGCCATGAGATCGGCCTTCCCGGTCCTGAGCACCCGCTCCAGAGAGCCCCTGAGATTGAGGACGGCGTTCGCCTCGGGCGCCGCCGGATTGTCAGGAAAGATCTCGAACAATCCGTAGCCGCGGATTTCCTCGGTCGTCATCGTGGCCTTCATATAGGCGGGATTGGCGTCTGCGATGACCAGGTCGGACGTCAGCAGCAGATAGGCGTTGGGGCTCACTTTGAAGCTCTGACGGAACTGGCGATCTTGGACCATGATCTGACGGCGCCGCGCGGGCGGAAGCTGCGGTCTCGGCGACGCTGACAACACCCTGGCGGCGGCCGCAACCTGACTCCAGAAATGGGCGTCTGTGGTATCTCCGTCGCGTACCAACGCCGCCGCTCGCTCCGCGGCGATCCGACACGCATCTGCGCCCAGCTCATCGAGCAGGGCCTGGGCGACGAAGATGGCGTCCTTGGCGCGGTTCACACCGCAGCGTCGGTCGTCGCCGCCCTGTGCACTTTGATGTAGATCAACTCTGCCATGTCGAGCGAGATCGGCTCTTAGGGCGTCGGCACGATCGCCACCTCGCCCACAATTACATTCAGTAGCGCGCAATACGACGGCGATTTTCCGATCGCCGCTAAAGGGGTCCCGCTCCTGCTCACAGATCGAGTCATGCCGATCACAACCGGCGCACACTGGCTAATCGATCGCTCGGCCTGCGACCTGACCCGAAGGGGTTAGTCTGACAACCCCGTCCCAAGGACTCGCACGCTCAGGAGGCGGGAATGATGCCATCAACTCACTGCGAGCCGCGCGCCGAAGATGCGCCACAACAGCATGAACACTGCCGCCGCCCCGCCGACAATGGCGGCATGTAGCAGCCAGAAGGCCGGCCCCCCCAGCGGAGCCAGCAGCGTCCCCAGCGCCCCAACCATCAAGTTGACCAAGAAGAACTGCAGTAGGCACACCGCCACCATGGTCCCGGCGATCTGGGGCGGGGCCAGGCGCGTGAACAGCGCATAGCTCACCGGCACCAGATTGGCGTAGCCGAGATCGTTGACCAGTTCGAAGGCCACAGCCCAGCCCAGCGAGACCTTGTGGCCGTCCTGCGCCCGAATGGCCGCGGCGGACAGGATGAGGGGCGCCAGGGCCATGATCGCTGCGCCGATGGCGATCTTGCCAAGCTCGCTGGGCTCGCGCCAGCGTCGTCCCCACCAGTTCCAGAAGGTCACTGAAAGGGCGATCAGACCGACCGAAGTGAAGCCGCCGAAGGAGAGCAGCCAGGTCACGGGCATGGCCTGACCGAATAGGGACAGGTCATAGCTGTCCTTGGCCCAGACAAGGTAGGTGTTGAAAATCTGGTAGTTGCCAAGCGTTGCGCCAGCCAGGATCGGCAGCAGTCCGACCAGGGCGACAGTGCGCAGCCACTCCTCGCGGGACAGGGCCGGAGGTTTGATCCGCTCGTCGCTCGCGCCCCTGACGGGCTCGGGCGGCAGCCAGCGGCGGCCGGAAAGATAGATCGCGAGGCCAACCAACATGCCCACCCCGGCGGCGCCGAAGCCCCAATGCCAGCCGACCCGTTCGCCCAACGTGCCGCAGACCAGGGGCGCGAAAATCAGGCCGACATTGATCCCCATGTAGAACACCTGGAAGGCCTGGGCCCGCCGGTGGTCGCCCTCGGCGTAGAGCGCGCCCACCTGGGTCGAGATATTGCCCTTGAACCCGCCCACGCCCACGATTAGGCAGGCCAGGGCCAGGAGGAACGAGGCCTCGAAGGCCATCAGGAAGTGGCCTATAGCCATCAGGATGGCGCCGGCCGTGACCATCGCCGTGCGCCCGAACCAGCGGTCGGCCAGGAAGCCTCCGATCAGCGGCGTCACATAGACTAGGCCAGTATAGAGCCCGAAGATCACCGAGGCCGTCGCCGCCGGCGTCAACGGGCCGGTGACCGCTAACACACTCGCTCGGAACGCGGCGAACCCCGCAACATGTTCCACGTGTCCAGGCAGCAGCAGTTGCTCGACCATATAGAGCACCAGCAGCGCCTGCATGCCGGAATACGAGAACCGTTCCCAAGTTTCGGCGAAGGCTAGGTAGAGCAGCCCCTTTGGGTGGCCGAAGCAATCGGTGGCGACGCGCGGCGCACCAGCGCCAGAAGGCGCGAGATCAAGGGTGGTCATCGATCGGCTCCCCCCGGAACCGCCGCAGAGGGTCAGGCGGCGACGCCCAAAGCAACCACAGTCCCGTGCGATCGCCTAGGTTCGCACGCGCCCAAGTCAAATATGTTCAGGATTGCGCCCGCCTGAAGGGCCGACGTTGCCAGGTTCTCAGAAGGATCGCACGTCGTGGACGGACTCGGCGCTGAAAATCACGGTTGGCATGGCCGGGCCTCGCCAATAGCAGCCCCTCCGGGTGGCGGGCCACGGCAGCGCCAGTTTCCAGATTGCGGTCATCCCGACCGGCAGGGGCGGACAAAACCCAAGCCCAGCGACACGGCCAGAAGGTGACTCATCGGGCCGCCCGTGGTAAGACCTGGTCGTACCGAAGAGGGAACCTCATGGCGACCGTCGAGAAGCTGAGCATCGCGCTTACACCTGAATTCGCAGCAGACATTCGCCGAGCCATCGCGACTGGCGAGTACGCGTCCACGAGCGAAGTGGTTCGTGACGCGCTCCGCGCGTGGAAGCAAATTCGCCAGGGGCGGGAGGTCGCCGTTGAAGAATTGCGAAGGCTCTGGCGAGAGGGCATCGACAGCGGCGATGGCCAGCCTCTGGACGCCGAAGATATCAAGCGCCGCGGACGCGCGCGTTTGGCGGCTCACAAAGCAGCCAATCTCTGACGCGTGGCCCGCGTCGTCATTACGCCGCGAGCCAACGCCGACCTGGATGATATTTGGCTGCATGTCGCGTTGGACAATCCTGCGGCGGCCGACCGTCTCATCGACCGGATTGTTGCCCGGTGCCAAGCTTTGGCCGAACATCCGAAACTTGGGGCAGCGCGCCCCGAGATTGCGCCAGACGCTCGGGCGCTTGTCGTGGGCGATTACCTTGCGCTGTACCGCGTAGAAGGATCCAGCGCGGTAGTTGTTCGCATAGTGCACGGAGTCAGGCGACTAAAAGACCTCTTTGACCTCGGATCCGGCGAGTGACCAAGCGACCATCCTTGAACCCGCCGCTCGCCAAAAGCGGTCGAAACGCCGACACGCGCTAAGGCTGCGCTTGATCCCCCGAAGCGGTCTTGGCGAGGGCGAACCAAGAAGCGGGGCTATTTCAAAATCCAAAAGGCTGCGGTCTGTGCGACCGAGCCGTCTGGCATCTTTCGTTGCCCTGAGATGCGGTATCCAAGCGACGGCATGATCTCGCCAACTAGCGAGCCTGCGGTCACCGTCATCTGGCTGAAGGCACCGTATCGATTGCCCATCTTGGCCACGATCAACGGTTCGACACCCGCAAGCGCGGGTAGGCCGGCGGCAGTAGCTTGAATGCAAGCTTTCCGGCCATCGGCTGATTCAATGATGTCTCGCATCTCGAGCACCCGCGGGTCCGACATGCTGATGCCGCCTTTCTCGGCGTAGTCGAGACCTGAGCCTTCAATTGCGCGGGCGAGTTGGAGCGCTTCGGGCGTGCCTTTGCGCAGCGCGTTTCGCCAAACAGTGTAACGCTCCTCAGGGCTGCGGGCTTTGAGCTTCTCGATGGTCCATCCTCCCGCCAACCCCTCCGTCAACGTCATGCTCCCCAAGTGCGCGCCACACGGCCCCGATATGGCCGCTGATAGTCCTAGGACTCGACGATACGGCGCCGCCGCGACAGGTCCACGTCGAATGTGTCGGATAAGCTTGCACGGCGAGGCGCCGAGGCGTTCCTACGCGAAATCGCCATCCGCCGGATCCCGCCAGGCATCGCCATCTGCGGTCATCGGCGGGACTGCTTTAGCGCTGCGCTTGCTCCTCCAAGGCAGTCATAACAACGGCGAGTAGGGGAAGCGGCCGGATTCCTGGCGAGCGGGGGCTCCAGCCGCCAGGGCCAGCTATTCCGCTCCCCCGAGGAATAGGTCCCACGCGGTTTCGAAGTACGCGTCGCGGGCGGCGGGCTCGGCGAGCGGATCCAGCCCCAGCATCGCCTGCCGGATCGGCCAGCCGACGATTGCTCCCTCAAGGTGAGTGACGAGCACGCCCGACCCGAATTTTCGCAAATGCCCTGCCGCGGTCGCGGACCACATCAGCCGCTGCAGGACCGCTATGAACGGCGCCATGCAGTTTTCGAGATACGCGCCAATGTTGGGGAAGCGCTCGGCCTCGGCGGCGAAGATCCGATGCAGCCGGACCATGTCCGGATGCAGCATGAAGTCGAGCAGGAAGCGGCAGCATTCCTTCAGGGCGTCCAGCGGGCCGGCGCCCTTCGCCGCCTCGAATCGAGCCGCGGCGGCCAGTCGCTGTACCTCGCGGTCGATCACCGCCAGAAACAGCGCCTCTTTGGAGCCGAAGCGGCGATACAAGGTCTGCTTGCCGACGCTGGCGCTGGCCGCGATCTGGTCCATGGATACGCCATAGCCCTTTTCGACGAACAGAAGGGCGGCCACTTCAACGATGCGTCGGACTGTGGCCTCGGAGGCTTGGCGCGTCGCGCGACCACTCTTGCGTAGTGCGGTGGCGCCTATCTGGTCTTGTTTCGATTGTTGATGCAACATGGCTTGAACTTCGGACCTACACAAAGAACAAAATGACGATGACGGCGATCATTGATGCTAACGCCAACAGCGAAGCCCAGCCGACTATGGCTTCCATTGCTTTGGACACAGGAACACCTTTCATAGATAAGCATGAGATGGCAGTCGAAGACGAAGCGGTCGCCTTCAGGATATGTTTTCGAAGGCCTTGGATTTCTCATCGTAGGCGGTATCCGCTCCGCTGAACCGAGTCTGTTCTCAGTGCGCGCCGCTGGTGTCGATCGGCCCCTGGGGTTTGGGCGCGATCCAGATGAGCGTCGCGGCGAAGCCGAAGCAGATCGCGATGGTGGCGAACATGTTGAGCGTCGCCAGCGTAACGCTCTGCCCCTCGATCACCTGCGTCAGCACGGCCGTGGCGCTGTCGTGCGGCGCCCCTAGGCGCACGGCGCCGTCGATCAGCTCGCGGCCATAATGCAGCACGCCCGCCAGCTCGGTCTGGTTCTTGCGGGTTGCGTTCTGCCAGCCGGTCTGCACCAGCGAGGTGGCGAAGGCGCCGGCCAGCGTGCGCATGAAGTTCGACAGGCCCGCGGCATTGGCCTGTTCGTCATGGCCGACGCTGGCCATGGCGAGGCCGGTCACGGGCACGAAGAACATCACCATGAAGGGCCCGGTGAGCAGGGTCGGCCAGGCCATCTGCAAGAAGGTGACGTCCGGGTTGAAACCCATTCGCCAGACCATGATCAGGCCGAGGCCCAGGATGCCGAGCGATACGATCAGCCGGGCGTCGATCTTCTCCACCGCCTTGCCGACCAGGGGCGCGGACACCACCGCGAAGATGCCCATGATGCCGGTGGCGTAGCCGGCCCAGGTCGCCGTGTAGCCCATGTTGGACTGCAGCCAGAGCGGCAGCAGCACGATGCTGGCGAAGAAGGCGCCAAAGCCCACGGCATAGGTCGTGGCGGCGGCGACGAAGCCGCGATGACGGAAGATCCTCAGGTCGACGATCGGATTCCTCTCCGTCAGCTCCCAGATCAGGAAGGCGGCGAAGCCGATGGCGGCGATCACGCCCAGCACGCAGATCTCCGGCGAGTTGAACCAGTCCTGGTTGCGGCCTTCGTCCAGCATGATCTGCAGCGCGCCCACCCACAGGACCAGGAGGCCCAGGCCCACCTTGTCGATCGACGCCGGCCGGGTCGGGTCCGGTTGGCCGCGCATCAGGAACAGCAGGGAAAGTCCGCCCGCGAGGGCCACCGGCACCTTGATGAAGAATATCCACGACCAGCCGATCGAGTCGCAGATGATGCCGCCCAGGATCGGGCCTGCCACCGGCCCCACCAGGGTGGTCATGGCCCAGATGACGGTGGCGAGCGTCGCCTTCTCCTTCGGGAAGGTGCGCAGCAGCAGCATCTGCGATAACGGCATGATCGGGCCGCCGACCAGCCCCAGCAGCACGCGCATGCCGAGCAGCATGCCGAGCGAGCTGGACAGACCGCAGAGTAGCGAGACAACGGCGAAGCCGAGATAGCAGGTGATGAACACGCGCTGGGCGCCGAACTTGCCGGCGAGCCAGCCGGTCAGCGGCACGGTGATCGCCTCCGCGACGGCGTAGGAGGTGATGACCCAGGTGCCCTGGCTGGAGGAGACCCCCAGATTGCCGGCGATGGTCGGCACCGAGACGTTGGCGATGGTGGTGTCGAGCACCACCAGGAAATTGCCAAGGCCGATCAGAATGGCGGTCACGAGCAAGGGGAAGCCTGTGAGCGGAGCCGCCGGCTCCGCCCTGTGGGCATGCAAGGTTTTCATGACGAAGTTTCCCGGCGCTTAGTCGGCGAGGTTGATGTCGGCGTCCATCGACAGGCCGACCTTCAGGGGGTGGGCGGCCAGCTCGCGAGGGTCGAGGGCGATGCGCACGGGCAGCCGCTGCACGACCTTGATCCAGTTGCCGGTGGCGTTCTGGGCCGGAACGATGGCTGTGGCCGCGCCGGTGCCGCCGGAGAAGCCCACCACCCGGCCGTGATACACCACGTCCTTGCCGTAGAGGTCGCTGGTCAGCTCGGCCTTCTGGCCGACGCGCACCTTCTTCAGCTGCACCTCCTTGAAGTTGGCCGTCACATAGGCCGCCTGGACCGGCACCACGGTCATCAAGAGGGCGCCCGGCTGCACCATCTGGCCCACCTGCACGGTGCGCTTGGTGACTATGCCGTCCACCGGGGCGCGCACGACGGTGCGCGAGAGCGCGACCTCAGCCTGGTCGACGCGGGCGCGGGCGGCGGCGACTTCCGGGTTCTGGTCCAGCGGAGCGCCCTGGATCAGGGCGTCGTTGGCCTCGTGCGCCCCTTGCGCGGCGCGCAGATTGGCCTGCGCCTGCTCAAAGGCAGCCTGGGCGGCCTCCAGGTTGGTCTTCACCGTGGTCATTTCCTCGCCGGAGATGGCGCCGGTGCCGGCCAGTGGGTGGCGGCGGTCGTATTCCACCTGGGCGCGCTGCAGTTCGGCCTTGGCGCGGATCAGGTCCGCCTGGCGGGCCGCAATCTGGCCGCTCAGCGAGCCGCTATTGGCCTGGATGCTCTGCATCTTGCGCAGGGCCTGGCCCAGGGCGGCCTTGGCCTGCTCCAGCTCCAGACGGCGATCGGCGTCGTCCAGCACTACCAGGATATCGCCCTTCTTCACCGCCTGGGTGTCGACCACGCGCACGTCGGCGACAGGTCCGCTGGTCAGCGCGGTCACTTCAGCGGTTTCGGCGTCCACATAGGCGTTGTCGGTGGCGGCGTGCTTGGCGGCCACGGTTATGTCGAAGGCGGCGTAGCCGGCGCCGGCGAGGGCGACGACGCCGGCCAAGGCGATTAAGAGCTTCTTGCGGGCGCCCGAGCCGGCGGCCGTGGCCTCGACTTCGATTTCGGGCGTCAGGGTGCGAACGGACTGGTCCATGGCGAGAGTTCCTTGAGGGGATTGGGGAGGCAGGAAGGGATCAGGCGCGGTAGCCGCCGCCGAGGGCGCGGATCAGGGCCACGTCCAGGGTGAAGGCCCGCATTTCGAGGTCGGCGACGGCGCGCTGGTTCATGACCAGCGCATCCTCGGCGGCGAGGACCTCGAGATAGGTCCCAAGGCCGCGGTCGTAGCGCTGGCTGGCCAGGTGATAGGCGTTCTGCGCCGCGGCGAGCGCCTCGCGGCTCTTGCCGAGGCGCGCATCGAGCGCCCGGGCGCTGATCGCGCTGTCGGCCACCTCGGCCAGGGCGTGGGTGACCGCCTGATCGTAGATCGCCACCGCCGCGTCGTACTGGCCCAGGGCGCCCCGATAGGCGCCCTGCAGCCGGCCCGACTCGAAGATCGGCAAGGTCACGGCCGGCCCGACGGTTCCGAACTGCGATCCGGACTTGGCGAGGTTGGCGAGGCCCAACGATTCATAGCCGGCGAAGGCGGCGAGGTTCACGTTGGGATAGAAATCCGCCTTGGCCGCCTTGACTCGATGGCCAGCGGCCTCGGCCGCCAGGCGCGCGGCGACGACGTCGGGGCGGCGGCCGATCAGCTCCGCCTGCAGGTTGGCGGGCAGGCCGAAGGCGCGGATCGCGCCCGGATGCGGACGCTCGATCGAAAGGCCGATATCCGGGCCCTTTCCCACCAGCGTAGCGATGCGGTTCTTGGTCAGGCCGATGGATTCATCGATCGCCGCCAGTTCGGCCTCGGCGGAGGCGCGGTCGGCATGGGTCCGCTCGCTGGTGGCCTGGGTCTCGAGGCCCTGGGCGACCCGCTGGTCGATAAGCGTCTGGCTTTCCGAGCGCACCTTGAGCGCATCCTGGGTCGCGTCCCGGTCCTCGTAGAGCTGCGCCAGGTCGGCATAGGCCCCGGCGATGGCGGTCGAGAGGGTCAGGCGGGCGGCGGCCGCCTCGGCCTGGGCGGCCTCCTTTTCGGAGACGGCGCCGGCGAGCAGAGCGCGGTTCTTGCCGAAGAAATCGATCTGCCAGTTGAGATTGAGGCCGGCCAGGCCCGCATCGCGCCACCCATGGGTGACGATCGCCGGGGGCAGGCCGTTGTTGTAGCTCAGCTTGGATTCGCCGGCCATGGCCACGGCGTTGAGCTGCGGCCCGAGGGTCGATTCGACCTGTTCGGCCAGGGCGTCGGCCTGGCGAACCCGCGCCCGGGCCGCCGCAAGGTCGGGCGAACCGGTCAGCGCCGCTTCGATCAGCTCATCGAGCTGAGGATCCCGATACGCCGCCCACCAGCGATCGTTCGGCCATTGCGTGGCCGGGGCCTTGAAGCTCTCGGCGGCGGCGTAGGCCGATGCGGGCTTCATCTGCGGCGCGGCCCCGAGCCGGGGAATGGCCGCGCAGCCTGAGAGAACCGTGGCGGCCGCGCCTGCGAGCATCGCCAGCCGGGCCGTTCTTTTACCTAAACCGGGGAGTGACGCCATAGCCTGACCCTTTCTTAAACCGAACAGTCTGGTTTAGTTACAAAGGGCCCTTTCCGCCGTCAAGCGAAAAGTGTACGGTCGAGTTCAGAAATAGGCGGAGAGATCGAATTGCGGGTAAAAACGGACGCGCGGCGCAAGGCCATCACGGACTCGGCCTGGCAGGTGTTCAAGGAGAACGGCTTCGAGCGCACCACCATGTCAGAGATCTCGGATCGCGTGGGCGGCTCCAAGGCGACGCTGTACAGCTATTTCAAATCCAAGGAGGAGCTGTTTACCGCGGCGCTGCAGCAGGCCATGGCCTCACGCTCCGACGAGGCGTTCGAGCACCTCACGGGCGCGGGCGACCTTCGTGAGCGCCTGATCGCGTTTGGCCGGGGGTACCTGGAGGCGCGCCTGACACCGGACATGGTCGGAGTCGAGCGCGCCTTGATGACCGAGGCGGAGCGCTCCGGCCTGGGCGATGTTTTTCGCGCGCAGGCCATCGTGCCCCACTGGCGCAGGCTGGCCGCCGCTTTCGAGCAGGAGATGGCGGCCGGGCGCCTACGCCGGGCGGCGCCTTACACTGTGGCCCTGCACTACCGCGGCCTGGTCGAGGCCGATATTCTCGAACGGCGCCTGCACGGCGACACCACGATCACCGCCGGGCAGATCGACGCTGCGGTCAAGGACGGCGTTGAGGCGTTCCTGAGGGCCTATGCGCCTTAGAAGCGCGGCGCTCGCGATCCGCACAAGGACTGCGGGCGGCGTTGCGTAAGCTAGGAACAGCACCAATTCGCCGCCGCCTTCATGTTCATGCAATGCGCCGGTCCCGATCGCCATGCGGGCGGCGAAAGCCGGACTTCCTGCGAGCGCGAGCTCACGCGTCGAGATTGTCGAGGCGCCGGGGATTGGGGCCAAGGGAACCGGATATCGCCTACGTCAACCCTCACGCTTTGTGATGATCGGCGCCGATTTCAGTCGGCCAACGAGGCCGCCGCGCAGCGTTTCAACAGTCCGCGCAACCAGGCCAGTTCCGGTTCCGCCGACCGCCGCCGAGGCCACACCATCACCAGTTCGAGGTCGGGGATCGGAAGGGGGGAGGGGGCGAACTGCAGCGGCAGGCTGCTGGCGAACAGGCGCGCAAGACTGCGCGGGGCCAAGACCAGACAGTCCGATCGGGCGGCGATCAGTGGAAGCACGGTGAAGTCGGAGGTGAGTACGCGATTGAACTGCTCGACGCCGTGTTCGATCAGATAGCCGTGTTCGAGGCTGGCGTGGGCGACAAGGTCGAGATGGAAACTCGCGTGCGGACGCGCCAGATAGGCTTCGACTGTCAGACCGGCGGCGAACGCTTCATCGTCCTTGCGGGCCAGGCAGACGAAAGGCTCGCGCCCAAGAGGCTCCAGGGACAGTTCTCGCGCCAAAGCGGGGGCTTGATAGCTCAGCGCCTCGATGACCTGCCGCGGTGAAATGATCATGTCGATGTCGCCGGCGTGCAGATCCCCCGCCGATCGGCCCCGGGCCGTGATCATCTGCACCGCCACGCCTGGGGCCTCGCGGCTCATTAGGGCGGCCATTTCCGGCGCCGTGATCGCTGTCACGTAGTCGGCTGTCGCGACGCGGAAACGGCGGGTCGAGGTCGCCGGATCGAAACTCGGCGCCGCCATCACCTGCCCGACGGCGCCCAGCGCCGCGTCGAGCGGTTCGATCAGCTGCTTGGCCTTCTCGGTCAGGCGCAGACGACGGCCCTCGCGCAGCAGCAGCTCGTCGCCAAAATGGGCCCGCAGTTGCCGTAGGCTATTGCTGACGGCGGATTGGGTGATGTTCAGCGCCTCGGCCGCGCGGGTCAGGTTCCGATGCCTCAGCACAGCCCGAAGGATCGGCAAAAGATTGAGATTGGTCGCCCTGAGCCTGCGCTCCAGATCGTCCATCCAAGCCCTCACAGCCAACCATCAAAAAATATGATGATTTAGATCACAATTCAAAAGTTCCCGTGAGTCCTGGCGTCGGATTAGCTGCTCGAAAGACAAAACGCCTTTCGGGAGGAGCTCTTGATGTCCCCAGTGGTCGCGTTCGCCGCCCCAACCGCCCCGACCCAAGCCGAGCTCCTGGACCGAGCGCGCAAGCTGACGCCAGTGCTGCGCGAGCGGGCGGCGCGAACCGAGGAAAACCGGGCGCTCTTGCCCGAGACGCTGCAGGATTTCGTGGACGCCGGCTTCTATAAGATCCTGCAACCGGCGAAATACGGCGGCTTCGAGCTGCCGCCTATGACCCTGTTCAAGGTGGTCATGGAACTGGCCAAGGGCTGCCCGTCCAGCGCCTGGTGCCTCTGCCTGGTCACGGTCCACAATTGGGAAGTGGCGCTGCTGGATCCGCAGATGGCCGAAGACCTCTGGGGCCAGGATCCCGACGCCCGGGCGTCTTCGTCCTATGCGCCCTTCGGCAAGATCACGCCCGTCGACGGCGGCTATCGGCTCAGCGGTCGCTGGTCATGGTCGAGCGGGTCCGACCACTGCTCGTGGGTCATCCTCGGCGGCATTGTTCCACGGGGCGACGGCGTCACCGGGCCCCCGGACGTCCGCGCCTTCCTGGTCCCGCGCCCAGACTACGAAGTGGCCGACGTCTGGCACGTCCTCGGCCTGAAAGGCACCGGCAGCAACGACATCATCGTCAAGGACGCCTTCGTGCCGGAACACCGCACGCACCAGTTCCTGCATTCCTTCATGATGACCGATCCTGGCCGGGCTGCGTTTGCGTCGAGGAACTACAAGTATCCGTTCGGCGTGATCTTCGCCTACAGCCTGTCGATCGTGACCATCGGCATGGCGGACGGCGCCCTCGAAGCTTTCCGCGAAGATATGAAGCAGCGCCTCGGCGCCTATGACGGCGCAAAGGCGATGGAGGAGCCCTTCGTCCGCCACCGACTGGCCGAGGCGGAAGCGATCATTCGGGGACTGCACACCCGCCTGGACGCAAACTTCGCCGAACTCGACGCCTTGATCGATGCGGGAGCCGAGATCCCCGTGGAGCTGCGGGTCAAGAACAAGTGGGACGCGCAATGGATCGCCAAGGAGGCGCAGAAGGCGGTCGAACTGCTGTTCAAGGCCAGCGGCGCGCGCGGGCTCAAGCTGGACAACCCGATGCAGCGCTTCTTCCGTGACTCCCACGCCGCCTCCAACCACGCCTTCCTGAATCCGGATAAGGGTTCGCTCAATGCTGGCTTGGTGCAGCTCGGCGGCTTCACGACCGACTTCACGCTGTGAGCGCCGTTTCGGATCAGGCCGAGGCGCTTGGCGAGCAGGGCTTGCAGTCGCAGTTCCGCGCAGCCATGCGCCGTCAAGCCTCGACGGTGTGCGTGATCAGCGCCCTGACTTCGCAGGGACCCCGCGGCATGACGGCCACGTCGGTCATGTCGCTCTCGCTCGATCCCCCGTCGATCGTCGCCGCGATCAATCGCTCGGCCAGCCTCAATGCTGAACTTCTGGAGGGCGTCGCGTTCGGTGTGAACCTGCTGGCGGAAGACCAGTCGCAGCTTGCTCGAAGCTTCGCTGGCGGCCTTCCAGCTGATCGGCGCTTCTCCGAAGGCGACTGGGATTTCAATGCCTGGGGCGCGCCTGTGCTTCAGGGCGGCGTCGCCAGCATGACCTGCGTCGTCAATCGACGGTTCGAGCATTCGACCCACAGCCTCCTGATCGCGGACGTCCGCGAGATCCGCCTCACGGCGGAAGCCCAACCTCTCGTCTGCGCGCACGGGGCCTTCACCGGGCTGCGACGCCCCGATGCTCCGCCCTCGGCCCGAACCTGAAAGGAAAGCCCATGTCGGTGATCGCTCTCGGCTATCTCGGCCTGAATGTGAGCAATCCGGACGCCTGGACGAGTTGGGCGTGCGAGTTCCTAGGGGCGATGCAGGGCCCGGCGTCGCCGGGGGGCGTGCAGCGTCTGAGACTTGACGACTATGCCTGGCGCATCGCGCTTGAACCTGGCGAAAAGGACGACCTCGCCTGGATCGGCCTTGAAGTGGCGGGGCCGGCCGAACTCGCAGCGCTTCGCCGCCGGCTTGTCGAGGGCGGCGTGGCGGTGGAGGAGGCCGACGCCGGGCTGCTGGCGGAGCGGGGGGTTCTGGGGCTGGTCCGCTGTCGTGACCCGCAAGGCCTTGGCGTGGAACTGTACTATGGCCCGACCCAGCTGTCCCACTCGCCTTTCGTCTCCCCAACCGGCGCGCGCTTCGTCACTGGCCAGCAGGGCCTGGGGCATCTGGCGCTCGCCACCGTCGACCTGGCGGCGACCCGCGGCTTCTATCTGGACCTGCTCGGGTTCCGCCAATCAGACATGATCCGCATGGCCATGGGTCCGGACTCCCACATCGACCTCGAATTCTACTTCTGCAATCCGCGCCACCACACCCTGGCCATCGCGCCCCTGCCGATGACCCCGCCCAAGCGCCTGCACCACCTGATGGTGCAGGTGGAGACCCTCGATCAGGTTGGCTTTGCGCTCGATCGCCTAGCCTCCACCAACACCACCCTGACCCAGACCCTGGGCCGACATTCCAACGACAAGATGGTGTCTTTCTACGTCTCCACGCCGTCGGGCTTCGAGCTCGAGTACGGCTACGACGCCATCGAAGTCGACGCGCCGATCTGGAGCATGGCCCGGCACGACAAGATCTCGAGCTGGGGTCACAAGCGTCTTTGACGCTCCTTCTCCAATTCACATCCGGAGCTTCAGATGGCCGCTGACATCGCCAGCCGCTTCGTCGAATTCGACGGGCTTAGAGTTCACTACAACGAAGCCGGGGCCGGGCCGGCCTTGATCTTCGTTCACGGCGGCGGCCCCGGCTCGTCCGGCCTCAGCAATTTCTCCCGCAATATGGCGGCATTTGCGGACCGCTACCGGGTGATCGCCATCGACCTGCCGGGCTACGGCCAGTCGACCAAGCTGAAGATCTCCGCGCCGCTCTGGGGCTACTACGCCAAGGTGCTCGCGGGCTTCATCGATGCGCTCGGGCTGGGCAAGGCCCACCTGATCGGCAATTCGCTAGGCGGAGCGGCCAGCCTGAAGACCGCGGTCGATTTTCCCGACAAGGTCGACCGCCTCGTGCTGATGGGGCCGGGCGGCGGCTATTCGCTGTTCGAGAAGCAGCCGAGCGACGGGATCATCTCGCTGGTCACTTTCTACACGCCCCCGGGGCCGTCGATGGAGCGGCTGAGGCAATTCCTCAAATATCTGGTGTTCGATCCCGCCTCGGTCACGGACGAATTGCTGCAGGAGCGCCTGGACCGGGCGCTCGATCCCGAGACTGCGGAGTTCATGCCCCTCAGGGTCGGCCCCAGCATGGCCCCCATCGAGGACCTTTGGCGCGAACGCCTCGACCGGCTGCCACACGAGACCCTGATCATCTGGGGCCGCGAGGACCGGGTGAACCCGATGGACCAGGGCTTGATCCTGGCGCGTCAGATCCCGAACGCGCGCTTCCTGGTGATGCCGAAATGCGGCCACTGGGCGCAATGGGAAAAGGCCGACGAGTTCAATCGCACCGTGGCCGCCTTCCTGGAGAGCTGACCCTTGTCTCTTGCCCTTGAACTCAACTCGGCGATCCAGGATGTCGCCAACCGCCTGTTTGCGGCCCGTGCGGGGCGTCTTGCGATCCCGGCGGTCCGGAACGCCTTGCCGGAGAAGGACATCGCCGCCGCCTATGCGGTCCAACTCGTCAACGTTCGACGCACGCTCGCTCAGGGCGCGCAGATCGTCGGCCGCAAGATCGGGCTGACGTCGCAGGCCGTGCAGAAGCAGTTGGGCGTCGACCAGCCGGACTTCGGCGTCCTGTTCGACTTCATGGATTTTGGTGGGATGGGCGCGGAGATTTCCGCCTCTCAGCTGATCGCGCCCCGGATCGAAGCGGAATTCGCCTTCAAGCTCGGGGCGGACATCAGCGAGCGCCCGGCGAGCGCTGCAGAGGTGGGACGTGCGGTGGAGGCTGTCGCCGTCGCCGCGGAAATCGTCGACAGCGCCATCGCCGGATGGGACATCAACATCGTCGATACGGTCGCCGACAACGCCTCCTGCGGCGGGTTTGTCGCCGGACCCTGGATCCCGTTCACGCCGGAACTCGACCTGCCGTCCCGCACCATGCGGATGATCCGGGACGGCGCCGAGATTTCCACGGGCCGCGGCGCGGCCACCTTGGGCGATCCATTGAACGCGCTCGCCTGGCTCGCCCGCACGGCCATCGACTTTGGCGAGCCGTTGAAAGCGGGTGAGATCGTCCTGGCCGGGGCGCTGGGACCGATGGTTCCGCTCGCGCCCGGCGACTACGTCGTCGAGATCGACGGCTTCAAACCCCTTTGGCTGAGGGCCAAGCCTTGAAGACCAAGGTCGCTGTCATCGGGTCCGGCAATATCGGAACCGACCTGATGATCAAGATCATGCGCCTGTCCGATGTCCTCGAGATGGCGGCGATGGTGGGGGTGGACCCCGCCTCGGACGGCCTGGCGCGCGCAGCCCGGCTGAGCGTACCCACGACCGCCGAAGGCATTGGCGGCCTTCTGGCCATGCCGCAGTTCGCCGATATCGGCATCGTCTTCGACGCGACCTCGGCCGGCGCTCATGCAAGCCATGACGCTGTCCTGCGGCGCTACGGAAAACGGGTGATCGACCTGACACCGGCGGCGATTGGTCCCTACACCGTCCCGTCGGTCAACGGGGACGCCAATCTCGAAGCGCCGAACGTCAACATGGTCACCTGTGGCGGCCAGGCGACGATCCCGATCGTCGCCGCCGTGAACCGGGTCAGCCCGGTCATTTACGGCGAGATCGTAGCCTCCATCGCGTCAAAATCGGCGGGGCCAGGGACGCGCGCCAACATTGATGAGTTCACCGAAACGACCTCCCGCGCCATCGAGGTCGTCGGCGGGGCGCGGCGCGGCAAGGCGGTGATCATCCTCAACCCGGCCGAGCCGCCGCTGATCATGCGCGATACGGTCTATTGTCTTTGCGACGACGCCGCCGAGGACGCCGTCGAGGCCTCGATCCTGGCCATGGTGGCGGAGGTGCAGGGCTATGTTCCCGGTTATCGGCTCAAACAGAAGGTCCAGTTCGAGCGCATCGGCAACAACGATCGGCTGCTCATTCCGGAGATGGGGGAGGCCTTCGCCGGCCTGAAGGTCTCCGCATTCCTCGAGGTTGAAGGGGCGGCGCACTACCTGCCGGCCTATGCCGGCAACCTCGACATCATGACCTCGGCGGCGCTGAGGACCGCCGAGAAGGTCGCTCATCGCATGACCAAGGAGGCGGCATGAGCGCGCCGACCCGCCATCTCTATATCCAGGACGTCACCCTGCGTGACGGCATGCATGCGATCCGGCACAAATATTCGCTCGACCAGGTCAGGTCGATCGCCAAGGCGCTTGATGCGGCCAAGGTGGACGCGATCGAAGTCGCCCACGGCGACGGCCTTGCGGGCTCGTCGTTCAACTACGGCTTCGGGGCTTGCACCGACTGGGCCTGGATCGAGGCGGTCGGCGAGGTTTTGACCCATTCGGTGCTGACCACGCTGCTGTTGCCGGGAATTGGCACGGTCCACGATCTGAAACGGGCCTACGAGCTTGGCGTGCGGTCGGTGCGCATCGCCACCCATTGCACCGAAGCGGACGTCGCCAGGCAGCACATCGAGGCCGCGCGAAGCCTTGGCATGGACGTGTCCGGGTTTTTGATGATGAGCCATATGAGCCCTCCGGAAGCCTTGGCCCGTCAAGCCCAATTGATGGAGAGCTATGGCGCGCACTGCGTCTATGTCACCGACTCCGGCGGCGCCCTGACCATGGACGGGGTGGCCGCGCGCTTCCAAGCCTACGACCAGGTGCTGAAATCCGAAACCGAACGCGGCGTCCACGCCCATCACAATCTCAGCCTCGGCGTCGCCAACTCCATCGTCGCGGTCCAGAACGGCGCCGTTCGCATAGACGCCTCCTTGGCGGGCATGGGAGCCGGGGCGGGCAATGCGCCGCTGGAGGTCTTCATCGCCGCCGCCGATGTCTACGGCTGGAGCCATGGAACGAACCTCTTCGCCCTGATGGACGCGGCCGAGGACCTGGTTCGCCCGCTGCAGGACCGTCCCGTCCGGGTCGACCGCGAAACCCTGAGCCTGGGTTATGCTGGTGTCTATTCGAGCTTCCTGCGCCATGCCGAAAAGGCCGCAGAGATCCATGGCCTGGATGTGCGCGCGATCCTGCTCGAGCTCGGACGGCGCCGGATGGTCGGCGGCCAGGAGGATATGATTGTGGATGTGGCCCTCGACCTGGCTCGTCAGCGGGAACAGGCCTGAACCTAAGCGAGGCACGAATGGTTGAGGTCAATGAACCCCCGAAGCGCTGGCGACGACTGAGTGCGGCGGGCGCCTGGGCGCTCAGGTTCATGCTTGCGGCGGTCTTCCTTTTGGCGGCGGCGGCCAAGCTGGCGGGGCATCCGAAGATGGTCGCCGAGTTCGGCGTCATCGGCCTGGGGCAAGGCTTTCGCATCTTCACCGGCCTGGTCGAGGTCGCGGGCGCCCTGCTCCTGTTCTGGCCGCGAACCGCTTTCGCCGGGGCTATCATCCTGCTGGGAGTTTGCGCGGGCGCGTTCGCCGCTCAGGCAGGTCCGCTGCATGGCGACCTCATGCACGTGGTGGTTCTGGCGCTGCTGCTGGCGCTCGCAGCCTGGTCGCTCAGGCCGCTGGAGCGGCGCATCAATCCCTAGCGCCGTTGCGGTTTAGCCTATCCGCGGGCGCTGCGCCGAGTTTGGCCTGGTCGCGCCTCTGGGACCTCGCAGGCTCAACGAGCCTATCGAAAAGGTGTGGGACGGCGCCGTCCCATTGTTGCTGAGAGCGCCCCGTCTGGCTCACTCCACTCTGAAAAAGGGTCGCGTCGAGGTCGCCGCAAATCGGCCACTCGCCAGTGGTCGCCTCACGGCGCCGTCGCACTTGCAAACACCACGGTCTCGACGTCCCTTCTCAAGGGTGCGCTCCGCCCGCGGTGAACCAGTGCGTGGCTCGGGTGGACACGTGCGTCTGCAGGCAAGTCGAGAACCTCGACCCGGTAGCGTCTTCGGAGCGGTTTGCTCGCGGCAGCCGCCTATCGCGACGGGCTCGGATGCGCTTTGGCCCAGTCCAGTGCGCCCTGCAGGGTGGTCACCCAGACCTCATTGCGGTGGACGGCGAGCCAGGCGATCAACTGGCGGTGTGCGGCGTCGGATACCTGCAGATAGTCTCCGCCGACACCGTGGAAAAGGTAGACCGCCATACCGCCGCCGGCTTCCGCCTGCTTGGCGAAATCGATCAGCTGCGCGCCGGCGACCCCCTCAGGGAACCCCCGCGAGGGAACGTGCATCGGATCGATTCGGCCGACATCGGCGCGCAGATCATCGGGCGAGGTGTAGACCCCGCGCACATAGGTCACCAGCTTCGCGGTCCTGAGCGCCTCCAGATAATCATCGCCGCCCGCCATGGTCTGGCCGCAAGGCGACGCGAACCCGTGCGTCGGCTTACCGTCCAGCGCGGTTAGAAGAACGTTCTGCTGCTCAATCTCCTTCAGCATGCTCTCGGGCGTATAGGCCTCGGATGTGTAGCGGCGATCAGAGGAAGAGCTGGAGGCGGGACAGGGGTGGAAGATGGTGTGGTTGGCGAGCTCGTGGCCCTCGGCGGCCGCGGCGCGCCAGCGCTCAACGTCGGCCAGCTTCACGCCGGCGAGGAAGAAGGTCGCCTTGAATCCCGCCGCGTCCAGCGCCGGCACGGCGTGGTCGAGCTGGGACTCCAGCGCGTCGTCGTAGGTCAGCACCACGGCCGCCTTGGCCCCGTTCGGCCATTGCGTCGCCGATGCACCCGACACGCTACAGACCAAGCTCAGCGCGAGCGCCAGAAGCATCTTCATCATCATTCCCCGTCGAGCCCGTCGTAGTTCTGGTTGTGATGCCGCTATCGTGGCGGACCGCCAGGGGCTCACCGAGGGCGTTCGCTTAACGCTACCACGCCGATTCGGCTCTCACGCCGACGGTGCGGCTGATCTTTCGCGGTTCACGCGCGATATGCCCGAACCGCTGCACTCTGGCTTCGTCATCGAGGCCATCCAGGGCGAAGACCGGGCGTCGGCCCGTGCCTGGATGCTCGGCGATTGCGGACGTCAGCGGGACCTACTTGCGTCGGTGATCAGCCTCCAAGGTGACGAGCGCAATATCGTTGCTCCGCAAAGGCAGGACGAAGTTCAACCGGCCGTCTTTGCCCACCCGGAAAGAACGCTCGATTTGCGGCGTGTCCCTCGTCTGTATTTGGAGCGCCCGGGTCTGTTCTGGCGTGAGGCGCTTCGGCGCGCCCATCTCCAGATATGCAGTGTAGGCGTCGTTGGCTTTGAAACCGGTCCGGCGAACCTCGAGCCTATATTGTCCAGCTGCCAGGTGCTCGAACCGGAGATGGGCCGGTTGCACCCGGGTCGCAGGCAGGATCTTGGTGAAGAATGACCTGTTGCTGAGCTTCTGTTCCGGCTGGCTCCAATCCCAGAGCAGGACTTCGGTATTGCGCCCGTCGGTCGCAACGAAGGTCCGATTGTCGGCAGTGGAAATGGTTCTGCCCTGCAGGGCGTGCAGGTATTTGTAGGCGAACCAGACCGGCTTTCGAATCCCTTGCGGATTCATCAGGCCGAACCCGCCTTCGAACGGGGCATTCTGGGGGCCGGGCTCCTCGAACAGATCTGAATAGGTCCAGTAGCTCATGCCTTGGGCCAATCCCTGAACCCGCCTCAGCTTGTCCAGGACATAGGGCGCGCTGATGTAGGAATCGTGCACGGCGTCGCGCGGCGAGTAGCTGGTGCTCCATTCGCTGAAATAGAGCGGCAATTTGGGAAATGGCGATGCCGAGATCTGCTCGCGAACGCGCCGGACGTCGCCGACGATCGCGTCGGGCGAGGGCGTGAGCTTGGTGTCGCCCTGGCCATTCTCGTCGAGAAATCCGCTATCAACGCCATAGGTGTGAGTGGTGACGAAATCCACCGGCGCGCCCGTCTTGGCCGCATGGTCCAGGAATTCAGGAACCCAGGCGGCGCCCGCCGTCGCCGGTCCCCCGACGCGCAAAGCGGGATCGACCGCCTTCAGGGTCATGGCGGTCAGGTCGTAGAGCTCGAAATAGTCTTTCTGGCCGCCGCCCTCGAAAAAGCCGGAGAGGTTGGGTTCGTTCCAGACCTCAAAATACCAGTCTCTGACCTCGGCGGCGCCGTAGCGGCGCTCCAGATGCTTGGCGAAAGCATCGACCAGATCATGCCAAGCGGCCGGGGCGGGGCGGGAGGTATTACCGTGCCAATAGAAGATGCTGTTTTGCGATGTCGCCATCGCCTGGGGCGTGAAGCCGAGCTCGACGAACGGCTTGATCCCCTTTGCGAGGAGCGCGTCATAGAGCTGGTCGATCCCGGTCCAGTCGTAGACAGAGCGGCCGTCCACCAGCTTCACCGTGCCCAGCACGTCGTGGAAGATGGCGTGGAAGCGAATATAGCGGAAGCCGAGTTCGTCTACAGCGGTCTTCAACTGCGCCTGGCTGTCCGGCCGGATCAGCGTGCCGGGAAAGTCTGACCCCACCGACAGGTCGAAGAAGCGGTCGACTGGCGCTCCAGCCTTAGCGAGGTCGACCTCGATCAATCGTGGCGACTGCGCAGGGATCGGGCCCGCCCAAGCCGGGGGTGTTAGGATGGCCAGGAACAATCCAGCCGTGCAGCAGAGCATATTCAGCTTGGTCGAACGCATCGGACTGTTCCGTAAAGCTTGAATTATCGAAAAGGCCTGCCTAGCGGCCTTCAGGCTTGTGTGGGGATCGGGCGGGCGATCGGCGCGCCTCCACAAACTGCGCGACCTTCAGGAGCTTGACGCCGTGGGGCGCCACCACGAGGTCGGCTTCGGCCGACGCTGCGAGCCGCTCACCGGTCCAGAGATCGCGCAGATGCAAACGCCCGGCTGAAAGCCCGAGATCAGTCCAAGGCGCTTTCACGGTCAGCGGTTCGTTGGTCAGGTTGAAGACGGCCACTGTGTCCGGCCGCATCGAGCCTCCAGGCGTCGAGACCCAGACCCGCAGCTTGTCCTTGTCGAAGCCGGGCGCAAGGACCGGCCGGCCTGCGCCCGCCCGCTGATTCAGATCGGCGACTGCGGCGTTGTTCACCAGCATGCGGGTGTCCGCGTCGAGCTGCGTCAAATTGGATCCCAGGATCATCGGAGAGCGGGCGATCGCCCAAAGACTGAACAGGGTTCGGGCTTCGTCGGCGGTCAGGCGTGATTGGCGCGGCTCGCCCAGTCCCGGATGGGGGCGCAGCGACCCGACCGGCAACATGTCGGCATCCGGCCAACCCCCGTGACCGGTCCAGCTGTTCCAAGCGGCGAGATAGTCGAAGAAGGGTCGCACGCCGTTGGGAAAATCGTCTTCCGGATGGTCGTGGGTGAAGCTCCATCCATCCCAGAGATCATTGGCGATCCGCCACATCTGGGCCTGCTCGCGCACCTCCTTCGCATGGGAAAGTTGCGTCGGCCCGGGAGACAGGCTGAGCACGATGGGCCGTCCGGACTTGCGGATGGCTTCGGCGATCTGGCGGATCTCGCTCGATCGGTAAGGGTGGTCGGAGATGCAGTCGACCTTCAGGAAGTCGAGGCCCCATTCTGCGTACTGGCGGAGCATGGAGTCGTAGTAGGCCTGCCCGGCCGGATTGTCCGCCACGCCATAGTCGCCGTCATCCCAGCCGCAGGTGGCGGCCTTGTCTGCGGCGTCCTGCGCCCTGAAGTCCGATCCTGCGATTGGCAGATTATTCTCGACGGCCTGCTTTGGAATGCCGCGGACGATGTGAAGGCCGAATTTCAGACCTCGTGCATGAATCCAGTCGGCGAGGGGCTTGAAACCTTGGCCATCCGCGGACGATGGGAAACGCTGCGAGTCCGGGATCAGCAGGCCGTGCCCGTCCATCTGGTAGTCGCGCGTCTCCAGCTTGTCGCCGGACGGATTGCGCATGTACCAGCCCTCGTCGATCACAGCGTAACGCCAGCCGTAGCGCTTCAACTGCTCCAGCGTCTCGGCGTTGGCCTTGAACTGCCCCTCATTGATGGTGAAGCCGTAGGCGTCCCAGCTGTTCCAGCCCATGGGCGGCGCAATGGCCACTGGCTGGGCGGCTTGGGCCGTGCCGATCGAAACGTGCGCGCAAGCCAATGCTACGCTCGCAAGGCCGGCAGGGCATGCAAGGCCTCGAAACCACTTCAGCATCAAGCCCCTCCGCAATTATGGTATTTGTCCGACAAATATCGGCGAACAATACGATGCGCAAGCCAGGAAGTGGATTGAGGCGGCGGTCCTGCAGGGCAAAGCGAGCGCGGGCGGAATCAGGCGGCAGGGTTTGACCTGGAGATGCGCCTTCCCCATGCAGGAGGGCCCCTTACAAGCGCTCACGAGACCGGGGTTTGTAACCCTGGCCTTGCTCTTTGACTCGCTGCAGTTTGGGATAGTCTTGTAATACAAATCATGCAAAGGCCGGCATGCTGTGAAGGGCGACAGCGCTGGAGGCTCAGATCCGCGCCCCGGATGAAAGGCGCCGATCCATAACCACGCCCTGGCTTAGTTGTGATTGGCTCAGGCTTTCATTCTGGCGAACTCCAGGTCGCCTCGGCTGCTCCGGTCGCATGCGGAACCGTCGCGCCGAACCCGATTGGCGATTTTTGCTGGGCGACTCCGCCGGCGCGGAACCTTAGCGCCATCTCATCGCTCCCTCACATCGAGCCTCCGATGCTCGAGGCGCACCGTCGTCGCGCCGGTGATATCGCTCGCGGAGTCGCCGGTCATGATCTGATAGTCGCCGGCCTCGATGTTCCACGTCCGGCTTGCCGGGTCCCAAGTCGCGAGCAGCCGCGGGTCGATCGCGAGCGTGAGCCGCCGGCTTTGCCCGGGGAGAAGCTCGGTCTTGGCGAAGGCGGCGAGCCGCTTGGGCGCCTCCCAGCCCCGGTCCGCACGCGGTGCGGCGTAGATCTGGACGACAGTCCGGCCGGCGACCTTGCCGGTGTTCTTCACGGTGACCGAGACCTTGGCGCCCTTGCTCTCGACCCTCGCCTCAAGTCCGGTGGTGGCGAAGGTCGAATAGCTAAGACCCCAGCCGAACGGGAACAGCGGCTTCAGTCCCTTTTTGTCGAACCACTTGTAGCCCACAGCCGCGCCTTCGATACGGTAGTCCACGTGGGGGTGGGACTCGTCCAGGGCGTCTAGCTTGGGGTCGCCGTCCAGGATTGGGCGCGGGGTCTGGGCCAGCGATGCGGGAAAGGTGACTGGCAGTCGGCCCGAGGGGTTGACCTCGCCAGCAAGGACGCGGGCGATGGCTTCGCCGCCAGCGGAGCCCGGGTACCAGGCCTCGACCACGGCGCCGACACGGTTCAGCCAGGGCATGATCACCGGGCCGCCGGTCTCGAGCACGACGATGGTCTTCCGGTTGGCCTTCGCCACCTTATCAATAAGGGCGTCCTGGCGGTCGGGCAGTTCGAGGCCGGCGGCGTCGAGGCCCTCGGTGGTCCATTGGGTGACGAAGACAATGGCGATGTCGGCGCTGTGGGCGGCGCGAGCAGCGGAGTCGGGATTCCGCCCGTCGTCGTAAACAACCTTGGCCGAAGTTCGCGCCGCAATCGCCTTCATCGGCGAGGAGCCATAGAACACCATCGGTCCCGCGGCGCTGTCGAAGCGTCGGGCGCCCGCGGCATAGACCTGCGAGGAGCCGCCGCCGGAGGGCACGCCGAAATCGGCGTGGCCGCCGATCACCGCGATGGACTTGGCCGACTTCGCCAGCGGCAACAGCCCGCCGTTCTTCAGCAGGACTAAGCCCTCTTCGGCGTCGGACAGGCTGACCTGGGCATGGGCGGCATAGTCGATCGTCTTCGACTGATCGCCACGGACCGGATCATCGACCAGGCCGTTGGCGAACATGGCCCACAGGATACGATGCGCCATGTCGTCGAGGCGCTGCTGGCTGATGTGGCCGTTGTTGACCGCCTCAGCCAGGGCCGCGGCGAAATAGGGCGACTTGTCGAACGCCCAGCCCGATTCCTGGTCGAGCCCGGCGTTGGCCGCCTCCACGGTGGAATGGACGGCCCCCCAGTCGGACATGACATAGCCCTTGAAGCCCCAGTCCGTCTTCAAGACTTGGCCGAGCAGCCAAGCGTTTTCGCAGGAATAGACGCCGTTGACGCGGTTGTAGGCGCACATGACCGCACCGGGACGACCCATCTCATAGGCGATCTGGAAGGCCAGGAGGTCGGATTGGCGCGCGGCTTGGTCGTCGATCGCAGCGTCGATGTGGTTGCGGTTCGTTTCCTGGGCGTTGAACGCATAGTGCTTCATGGTCGAGATGATGTGGTTCGACTGGACGCCCCGGATCTCGGCTCCGCTGATCAGCCCGGCGAGCAGCGGATCTTCGCCGCCGTACTCGAAGTTTCGGCCGTTACGCGGCTCGCGCACCAGGTCCATGCCGCCTGCCAGCTGCACGTTGAAGCCGGACCGGCGCGCTTCGTCGCCTATCATCGCGCCGCCGGCGAAGGCCGTGTCCAGGTTCCAGGTCGCCGCCGTGGCCAGGCCCGAGGGCAGCGCCGTCCGCTCGCGCGGCGTCGGCGACAGCTGTGTCGCGACGCCCAGGCCGGCATCGGTCTCCCATTGCGCGGGGATGCCGAGACGGGGAATGCCGGGCACATAACCCGCCGAGTAGGGCAGGCCCTCCTTCGGGCGCACGAAGTGCTTGACGTCGCTGGTCATCCAGCTGGCGTCGGTGGAGAAGAAACCGAACACCAGCTGCAGCTTCTCCGCTTGGGTCATCGCCGCAACCGCGGCGTCCGCGCGCGCGTCCGCAGATAGCGAGGGTTCGAGCCAGGGTGGTGCAGGCGATTCCGCGCAAGCCCTGCCAAACGACAGCGCCATCACAACGAGGCCCACGGCGGCGGCGAGGAGAGGATTGCTTCGTTTCATCAGGACGTGTTTCCCGCACAATGGAGCCGAGGGCCTCCACGGCCCGGATTTTTCAGTGACTGGTTTGGCGCAGCGCGCCGCCTTGACGACGGACAAGGCTTCTGCCAGCCCAGCGCCGTTACTTCTGCAGCAGATCGACCCCATAGGCGCCCAGGTGAAGCCGGCCAGTCCATGTGCGACCGGTCAGGACCCCCGCCATCGGAGCGTCAAGCTGCACATCCTTGGCCCGGGGGGTCGTATTTACATAGAGCGTGCGGCCGTCGACCACCCGGGCGTAGACCCCGTCAGGCGTTTTTGGACCGGGCGCGATCGCGAGGTCCGTATAGAGGCTGCGGTAAAGCGCCTCCATGATCGGCGCCTGGGCGGTCGTCGCCACATAGATCGCCCGTCCCTTGCCGAACCGATTGGCCGTTATGGCGGGAACCGCCCCCTCGAGGTTCGAGAACCTCGCCAGCACCTGCGCGGTGGACGGTTCGAGCACCTCATAGAAGGTGTTGCTCCCCCTGATTTCCTCTCCGTTCATCGTGACGACGAGCGGAGCGTCCGCATTGTAGAACTCGTTCGTCTTCAGGCCGAACACGTCGCTCAGCCGCCCAGGAAGAGGCGTGTCGAACCACTGGTTGTTTTCGTTCACCTTGGCCGAGAACGCCGTCATCACCACCGTGCCGCCCGCGCTGACGTAACGTCTCAGGGCGTCGGCGCTCGCCTTATCCATCAGATAGTCGCCCGGCACGACGACCAACTTGTATCGGCCGAGATCCTCGTGGCCGATATTGATCACCGCGGCGTCGATATTGTCGCGGAACAGCGGCCGGAACGCCTCGTGCTGCTGCGTCCAGTAAGGCGTCGTGATGTACTGCCGAACCGTATTGGACGGCCCATTCGGGGCTGAGGCGATATTAGTGTCGAAGGAGTAGGCGATGGCGACTGACGGCTTCATCTGTCGGGGGAAGCCCATCTTCTCCAGCGTCTTGAACTCCGACGCGATCTGGGCGAACTCGCCGAGCTTCCACGACGGTGTGTTGTCGTGGTCGAGCAGGCCGAAAAGCGCCTGCTCCTCGCCGCCCTGATGCGAATTGAAGGTCCAGGCGAGCAGCGCCTGAGCCCCGTCGATCAGGCCCACATAGGCCCACATGCGCGATCGGCCCTTCGCGCCATAGTAACCCCCGCCACCGGCGGTGAACTCGTTGAACCAGATGGGCGTGGAGAGCGCGCCCTGCATCATCCGGGCCTCCCAGCTGGAGTCCGAGGGGTCTCCTGGGTAGAAGCCCATCGCGCCGTAGCTGACGTATTGCCGATGGGTCGACAGAAGGTCGAACCCCTTGCGCCCGGCGGTGTCCCACAGGTTCGAGATGGCGGGCTTGTCGGGGACGTTCTTTTTCCGGACCGCCTCCAGATTCTTGAGCGCGTCGATCGTCACGTCCGACCAGTAGCGATGCAGATCGAGGAAACGTTCGAACGGTCCCGGCCCGTCGCCGTAAGGGAGTTGCACCTCGTCCCAGGAATCGATGCGCCGCGACCAGCGCTGCGTCGCCCAGGCCTTGTTCAGCGCCTCAAGGGTTCCGTACCTATTCTTTAGCCAATCGACGAAGCGGGCGCGATCGGCTTGCGAATAGGACATGAAGCCGTTGCCGATCTCGTTGTCGAAGCCGATCGCGAACAAGGCCGGATGATGGGCGTAGTGCTTTGTCAGGGCGTCGGCGAATTCGGTGACCAGCCGGCGGTAGTCCGGGTCGCTGATGTCCTCCATGTAGCGCTCGGCCGCATTCAACCGCTCGCCGTTCTGGGTCACCACATCCACCCCAGGATACTTGTGGTGCAGCCATTGCGGCGCCGGCAGGCCGCTGATGTCGAGGACGACCTTGATGCCGGCCGCGTGCATCTCGTCCATGACATAGTCGAACGACTTGAAGTCGAACACGCCTTCGGCCGGCTCGAAATAGTCCCACGACAAGTCGCCCATGCGCACGACCGTAAAGCCCGCCTTCTTCATGAGCGCGACATCGTCGCGGACCTGCTCGCGCGTGCGGTCGATCGGCTGATAGCAGGTCCCCACGAACAGCTGACCGGAGCCAGGCCAGTCGGGGTGTCCCACGGCGCTTTGCCCGTTCGCCGAACCGGAGGAGATGGCGAGGACCGCTGCCGCTGAGGCGATTATCGATTTGAGCCTCATGGTTTGCTGTCCCCCCTAGAACCGGATCGGGCTGCACGGAAGACAGCAGCGAATTTGTAAGACAAATACAGCAGGCCGACCGCCCTCGGCAAGGGGCAGCGCCCGCCCTGGGCTGAGCCGTTCCCACGGAATGGTGGCGCGGCGCGCCGTGCGCTTCAGAATACCTTGAACTCGACAAGCCGGACCGCGCGGCCAGGCGCAGATTTCATGACGACCCGTATGGCGCTCGCCACAGTCTGAACCCATTGCAGGTTGGTCGCTCCGTTTTCGACGGCGGGGGAATACGAGACCTGTCTTGGCTCCACCCAGCGGCCGTTTCGCAGGACCTCGATCCTGTATGCGCCTGGCGCGGCGAAGGCCCTTGCATCGCCGCCGAAATAGAGTTCGGCGGCGGATATGGCGGTAGGGCGACCGAAGTCGACGGCGAACCAATTTTCCACGGCAGTCGAGCCGGCCGTCGTCCAGCCGTTCGCCACGTCGCTGAAAAACCAGACTCGGCCATCGAGCGACTGATGCAGGGAGGCGGGATCGTTGTTGGTCGACGCGCTTGGCCTTGGATAGTCGTCGCCGACGAGGTTCATGGCGAGGTCCAAGCGCCTGATGATTGGGGCCGCCGGCCGGGAGGGGAGATGCGCCGTGAGGTGGGACAGACGGTCGGCGTGCGCGAGCAGCCGACCGTCCGCATAGAGAAAGAGGCCGGGTCCGCGATGGTATCGCGCGCCGGTCGCGTCAAAGACGATCGTGACAAGATGGCCATGGTAGGGCGCATCCTGCAGGGCGAAATAAGCCGCTCCGGGCGGGTCGGCCGGGACGAGCGGATCGACCTCCAGCACGTCGTCCGCGCGGGGGTGCAGACCGGCCAAGCCGGTTATGATGAGGTCGGCGAAGCCGGAGTGATTGTAGTGATGGCTGCGCGGAAGGCCGACAATCGGCCGGCCGGTGTCGGGGTCGTAGTCCTCTTCCAGGTCGAGCCGCCCGTCCTGGAAGTGAAGCGCCGCATATTGATGCAGGAGCCGCAAGTAGTCGGCCCGACCCACGACGCTCTGGTGATAGTCGTGCAGGAGATTGGCCAGGCCGGTGAGCGCCTGGGTGGTCTGAAACGGCCAGGAAGGCCCATTCCACTGGCATTCCCGAAGCCCGGTCTGCCAATCGTAACGGAACTGGCGCAGGTAGTTCGGGTAGGAGGGTTCGACGGTGCGCGGGCCCGCCTTTCCACCCAATTCGGCCGGCGAAAGCAGGTGCGCCCAGGCGGCGGCGCGCGTCGCATCGTCCGGCGCCAGTTCGAAGGTCCATGGCAAGTAGCCGACCAACTCGCGCCCGCGGATCGGCCCCCAATAATGAACGAAGGCATTGTCGACCTTGTAGCGATCGACGAAGTGCCCAAGCTTGTCGTTCCACAGGCTGTCGACCACGCGCCCGCGCAGCGCGTCGGCGCGGGCGTCGAACATGCCGGCGTCTTTTTCGTCGCCCGCCAGCGCGGAGAGCCGCGCGATCGCGCGGGCGTTTGCGTACATGTAGCCGTTGATCGAGGGCCGAAAGGCTTGGCCGCCGGTGAAGCCGTCCTTTCCGCCCGAAGCATCGATGGACGCGATCGTGTACTCGGTCGCGTCGGCGAGCGGCTCGATCCAGTAAAGCCCTTTGTCGAAGTCGAAGTGATCGTCCCAAAGCCGGTATACGTGCTTCATCGCATCCAGGTGCCGCAGGGCCGCCGGGCGGTCGAGATCGACGAGGAAATTGTCGTAGACGGCCGCCGCGATCGGCTCGCTGAAATGGCGGTCATTTCCGCCGCCGTCGTACATGAAGTCGATGTAGTCGTGGACGTAGCGTCGATCGCGTAACCAGCGCCCTTCGTGGATGTGGAAGGCGGTGGCGTCGTTCAGGCTGGCGAAAGGCTGGCGCTGCCAGCTCACATCGTCGAGGAACTCGGTGGTGATGTAGCCGTCTGGCCCGAGGTCTCGTTGGTGCGCCCGAAAGACTTTCCAGCGATAGTAATAGACCTCTTCGATTGTGCGGTCCGACGCCTCGAAGAGTGGGATGTTCCCGGCGTACCAAGGGGCGTCGGCGCCGAAGCGGTCCGCCAGAATCGCGCGCTCGTCGAGCGGCCCCGACGCGGCCGCCGAGGCGGAATGGGCGCTCAGATGCGTGACGACGGCGCAGAGAGCCAGAGCGATCCGGCGGGAGATGCTCGGACCAGGCTCAGGCGCAAGGCTTTTGACCGGTTGCGGGGTCGGAGGCATGGGCGACGGCTATTGGGCCGCGATCCCTTCGTCAATGACCCAACCAGGGTTGACCGCGCAGCTGAGGCTTTATACTCAGACAAATATATGTGATTGAGGGAAAGCATGGGCCGCGCCAACAGTAGGGCTGCGTCGATCGTCCTGGCGGTGAGCTTGTCCGCCTTCGGCGGCATGGCTGCGGCGCAGGCGACGACCGCCATGAAGACGGCGACCGGCCTTCAGGTCCGGACGGCCGCCGGCGTGCTTTCAGTCGAGCCCTGGACTGACCGGATCGTGCATGTCCGGTTTGCACGGTCGGCGGCTTGGGTGAACCCCTACGACAGTTGGGTGGTTGGATCGCCGGCCCGGACCCCCTGGACGAGCGAGGAGACCGCAGACGCCTGGGTCTTGAAGACCCGCCTTATCCGGGTCCGGATCCGCAAATCGGACGCCGCACTGACCTTCCTCGACGGGGCGGGAACAGTGCTATTGGGCGAAGGCGGCGACGCCCGGCACATTTCCGCCGCGGGGACCGGGCCTGTGACCCAGGCTTTCGAGACCGCCACGCCGCTCTATGGCCTCGGCCAGCACCAGAACGGCCTGCTCGACTATTCGGGCGCGAGCGTGCGGCTGCAGCAGCAGAACCGCGACGTCGCCGTCCCCATGATGGTCTCGCCGCGCGGCTTCGGTCTGCTCTGGAACAACGCCTCCGTGACCGACGTCGATGTCGGGCGGCCTGCAGAGCCTCCTCTTGTGATCCGTTCGGAGGCCGGCGAAGGGATCGACTACGACTTCATCTATGGCCCCGAGCTGGACGATGTGGTCGCAGGATATCGTAGGCTCACCGGTGATGCGCCACTGATGCCGCGTTGGATGTTCGGCCTTTGGCAGTCGAAAGAACACTATGCCACCCAAGCCGAGCTGTTGGACGTGGCCGCGCGCTATCGCGCGCTGGGGGCGCCGCTCGATGTCGTCGTACAAGACTGGCAATATTGGCGGCCTGGCCAATGGGGCGATCACGCGTTCGATCCGGCCCGCTACCCTGCCCCGGGGGCGATGGTGGCGGCGCTGCACGCAGAGCACGTGCATGCGGCGATCTCGGTGTGGGCTCGCTTCGACCCGTCCACCGCGAACCTGGCCGAACTTGAACGGGCCGGAGCGGCCTATCCCACCCCGTATCCCAACGTCTATCCGGCTGGACAAGGTCGCTGGTACGATCCGTTCTCGGCCGCCGGCCGATCGATCTACTGGGCGCAAATTCAGCGCAGCCTCGGAAATCTCGGCTTCGACGCCTGGTGGTTGGACGCCAGTGAGGCCGAGCTTGGCGGCCATTGGGGAGAGATGCGCGACGTCGCCACGGCCGCGGGGCCGGGACGTGAGGTCTACAACGCCTATCCGCTTATGCATACGAGCGCCGTGTACGGGGGCGCGCGGCGGGACATGGGCGGCCGGCGGCCGGTGATCCTCACCCGCTCCGCGTTCGCCGGCCAGCAGCGCAACGCCGCCATAACCTGGTCCGGCGACACCCAGGGCGACTGGGAGACATTCCGCCGCCAGATTCCCGCGGCCCTGAATTTCAGCCTGAGCGGCATACCCTACTGGTCGGCCGACATCGGCGGCTTCGTTGGCGGCGATCCGCAGAGCCAAGGATACGCCGAACTTTTCACCCGCTGGTACGCGTTTTCGGTCTTCAACCCCATGTTCCGGGTGCACGGAACCGGCCCGGGCAAGGAACTATGGGCGTTTCCAGCCGGCGTGCAGAAGATCCTGCTCAGCTACGATCAAATGCGCTATCGGCTTCTGCCGTACATCTATTCGCTGTCCTGGGACGTGACGCAAAACCGGAGCACGTTCATGCGGGCCCTGGCCATGGATTTCCGTCATGACAGCCGCGCGCTTGAGGTTTCTGATCAGTACATGTTCGGAAAAGGCCTCCTGGTCAGCCCCGTGATGCAGGCGGGCGCGCGCGAGCGTTCGGTCTACCTGCCGGAGGGAACCGACTGGTATGATTTCTGGACCGGACGCCGCGTGGGCGGCGGCCGGCGCGTGTCAGTCGCCGCAGACCTCGACCGGATTCCGCTACATGTGCCGGCGGGCGCCATACTGCCGATCGGACCGGTCAAGCCCTACGCCGACGCGCCGTCCGAGGCGCCGCTCGAAATCCGGGTCTATCCCGGCCGCGACGGGAAATTTGAACTCTACGACGATGAGGGCGACGGCTTCGGATATCAACAGGGCCGCTACGCCTTGGTGCGTTTAACCTGGCGCGACAGTCGCCGGGTGCTCGAGATCGGGGCTCGCCGCGGAAGCTTCCCCGGGATGAGCCTGACTCAGGGCCTGAAGGTGGTCTGCGGCGCACGCCCCGAAGCGCCGGCCGTGGCGGTGGTCTATTCGGGCCGGGCGTCAGAAATTTCCCTGCCGGCGTGCGGCCCCTGATGGCCGGACCATTTCTTGAAATTTCATAATTCCCTTCAGCGACGCCCGGTTCCTGCAGGCGATGGCGCGGGTCAAGGCGCGCGTCCTGCATGGCGAGCCGCCGCGCGTGGGGCCGAATGTGGCGCAAGCGGCCTCCCGCTCTGAGGCGTCGCGGGAACGCCTGGCGATCAAGGCCGGCGGTGTTGTCCGCTTCGTCGATGCTGGGGATATTGAGTGGATCGAGGCGGCGGACGTCTATGTGAACCTGCACCTCGGCGATCGGGAGATCCTCCACCGGTCGGCGCTGCATCAGGTCGCGGCCCAGCTGTCTCCGTCCGGCTTCGCCCGCATCCACCGATCAATCATCATCAACCTGGAACGAATCAAAGAGCTGGAGGCCATGTCCCACGGCGAGTTCGAGGTCGTGATGGAGTCCGGCGCGCGCCTGCGCTTGTCACGGAAATATCGACACGAATTCAAACAAAAGCTCGGCCGCTGCCTTTAGGGTCGCGCCTCGCAGAGCCCAGGCCCAGGGCCTATTCAACTGACGGCCGATTGACGGCGTTGGCGCGGGGCTTGCGTCTGGCTTGCGGCCGGTTCCGGAACCGGGTTCGCAGACCTTCCGCGGAGGCCGGTTGCGCGCGCGGGTCGAAGCGCCTGCTCCTCGCCTTCGTGGCGGCTGGCGCGGAGCGCCTTGAGAATCGCTAGATTGTCGCTGACTAAAGCGCGCATGGCCTCATGCGCGGCCGTCGCGTCATGGATGAAAATGGCGTCGGCGATCCGGTCGTACCGGTGGAGCGCCTGGGCCGAAGCCCGCGCCTCCCAGGTCAGTTCTATCGTAGCCCTCACCGCGGTTTCGACCAGCGCGCTCAATTGGCGGAAAAAGGGATTGCCCGATGCGTCCAACACGGCCACGTGGAACGCGACGTCGGAGGTGACGAGATCGCCTCGCCCGCTCGCGGCGTGCTCTATCCGCTCCACGGCCTTGGCTACCCCGTCATAGGCGGTCCTGTCGAACCGGCTCGCCGCCAGCCAGGCGGCGATCGGCTCTGCGGCGAGACGCACCTCGGTGAATGAGATCATCAACTCGACGGAGATTTCGCGGCCGAGCATCCATCGCATAATATCCGGATCGAGCAGGTTCCAGCGGCCTTCCGGCTCGACCGAGGTTCCATGACGGGGGCGTGCGGTCAGGAGGCCCTTTGCGGTCAGGATCTTGACCGCCTCGCGAAGAAGGTTCCGACTGACACCCAGGCGTCTTGCCGACTCGCCTTCGGTGGTGAAGTCGTCGGCGGCGAGTTCGCCGCCGACTATGGCGCGGCCGATCTTTTCAACGACTGAACGCATCAGGCCCTGTCCGCGTCCTACCGCGCCGTCTATGGCCTTGCCCGGCCGGCGCAGACCGGCGCCCCCAGCTTCGGGCGAATCCGGCGGCGCGGCTTCTTCCTGGCGCAGACACCTCTGGAATTGACCACGCTCGTTCATACCCGTGTCAGGCGAATGGTTGTTGCGCGAGATCGCCTGGAACGTGTGGCTGCACTCTCCGCCGACGCAATGACCCAGTCGGCCGATCATCACCGCCGCCGCGCCCACCGCCCAGCCCGCTCGCAACAGGGCCAGTCCGCTTTGCAACAAAATGAGCGGGCCAAGGGCATCGCCTCAGGCTAGCCGTGTCCTATTGGTCGCGCATGCGCGCTAAAGCGCCTTGCGGGCCGCCAGTTCTTCCAGGCGACAGATAGTGGCCCTGTGCACGCCATAGCGGCGCGCAACCTCTGCGGCCGTAAGTCCGCTAGCGAGCAGGGCCAGGATCTCGTCAGCCTGTTCCTGCTTGAACTTCGGCGGTCGTCCGCGCCGCCCTTCCGCCTGAGCTGTGCGCAATCCCGGCTCGGTTCGCTCATGCAGTTTGGCGCGGCTGAACTGAGTGAGGGATCCGAGCATCTTCATCATCAGCCGGCCGGCGCCGCTGGTGGTGTCGATCTCCTCGTCGATCGAGCGGAAGCCGGCCCCCGCGGCTTCCACCCGCGAGAGGATCAGAAGCAGATCGTTCATGGATCGGGAGAGGTGGTCGAGGCTCGGCGCCACAAGCGTGTCACCCGGCTGCAGGGCCCTCAGGGCGCCGTCCAGGGCGGGCCGGTTCCAGCGTCCGCCTGGTGAGCGCTCCTCGAAGATGCGCGCGCAACCGGCGGCTCGAAGCATGGCCACCGCCCCGGCAAGACCGCCTGAGCCCGCCTTCGACAGGCCGGCATAACCGATCCGGGTCGCAGCCTGAGCGCGCGTAATCACCGGCTCGTAACCAGCGTGCGCTGCGGCCGCGTCAAGCCCCAACTCCACGGGAGCCGAGCGACAAGACGTAAAATTTTCCATCGTTTCCCCCCACCGCGGACGACTTTGGTGACGCAGGGGGTGCGACAGGCCCAGCGATCTTCCCTTCGGCCCGGCTTCCCCCAGCGTCAACTTCAACGGCGGCGCGCTCGTCGCTTAATAATGGGATAAATCCTAGCAATGTTGCAACTGCCAATCTGACGGGCTTGGAATCGCCGCCTCCGGGGCTTCGCGCGGAAATGGGATTGACGATCTCCTCCCATTTATGGGATTAATGTTACCGCTCACATCCTGAGGGTGGGGCCAAGGTCTTATTTCACAAAAGAGCGACCGCCGAGATTCGGCGTGTCGATCCTGGGGAGGGGTGATCGTGAAACATTGGACACGCTGGCGGCGTCTGCTCGAAGCGGGGGCTTCGGTCGGCGTACTGTGCGTCCTGGCCGTTCCGGCCGCGGCGCAGACGGCCTCTGGGCAGGCCCCTGACTCCGCGCAGCCGGCGCAGGACGGGTCTCCCGTGGCCAATCAGGGCAAGCCTTCCACGACAACTGGGGAGGTGGTCGTCACCGCCCGCCGCAAGGCGCTGCAAACGGCGATCGAGATCAAGAAGACTTCCGACACGATCGTCGATTCGGTGGTCGCCGACGAGGCGGGCAAGCTGCCCGACAATTCGATCACCGAAGTTCTTCAGCGCGTATCGGGTGTGTCAATCTCGCGCTTCGTTGCGGCCAACGGCGGCAACACCCAGTTCCAGATCGAAGGTACGGGCATCACCGTGCGCGGTCTTCCTTTCAATGCGAGCACGCTAAACGGGCAGCAGGCGTTCAGCGCCAACGGCGCAAGCGCCATCAGCTGGAACGAAATCACGCCCGAATTGATGGCCGGGGTCGATGTTTACAAGGCGATGCGCGCCGACATCATCGAAGGGGGCGCCTCCTCGATCGACCTTCGTACGCATCTGCCGTTCGATTTCAAGGATACCCAGTTCAACGTCACCGCGGGCGCCAGCTACCCAACCCTGGCTCGCAAGGGGTCGCCCCGCCTTTCCGCCCTCTACTCCAAGCGCTTCGATACCGGCATCGGCGAAATCGGCGTGTTGTGGGATCTCGCCTACAGCAGCCTGAACCAGCAGAGCAGCGACCTGCAGGTCGGCGCCATGTTTGGCGAATATGCGCCGACCTCCACGCGGGCCGATCATCTGGCTTTTGTTCCCAGCGGGTTCACCTGGAGCAATACCCGGAACAAGCGCGACAGGTACGGCGCTTATCAGGCCATTCAATGGAAGCCGAATTCGGACCTGACGCTGACCAACACTGTGTTCTACTCGCAATATGTCGAAGATAGCCAGGGGAACAGCGGTTCCGTGGGGGCGAGTCCATCGGCGGCGGCTGAACTTATGCCTGCGGTTGGCAGCCCGGTTCAATATGATGGTGACGGCGCCTTCCGGAAGGGAACGCTCACGGTCGGATCCACCGGCGATTCGGTGCCGTTCTCGAACACGACCATCGGTGTCGGCTGGTTACCCCCCCAGTACCAGCTCGATTGCGGCGCTTCCTATGGCGCGCCAGCGTCATCGATTCAGTGGGACTGGTCGCCGGGCGCCGCCGTATTGGCGCAATGCGGCCCCGCCGCCACGCTGAACCCCAGCGGCGGGGCGTCGACATCGCACACCCGGAATTCCACCCTGGATATTTCGCAGAGCTTCGTTTGGACCCCGGGGGACCGGGTGGCGGTGCGTGGCGGTGCGCAATATGTCAGTTCCGGCTCGACCGGGAAGATGATGTATGTTGGCGTTAATCAGACCAGCCAGCAGGTCAGTTCGATGAACGTTGACCTAACGGGGTCGCTGCCAGTGTTGTCTAGCTTGCCCACGGCCGCCGTGCTCGATCCGAGTTCGGCCTACTTCGCTCAGATGGGCTATCATACTCCCAAAAATGAGGGGACCATGGCGGCTTTCCATCTCGACCTTGAATACAGGGTCAGCGACGATGGATTGCTGCGCAAGATTACGGTTGGCGCTCGCGCCGCCGAGCGCACTGAAGACGACAACTTCACGGGGACCTATTGGGCGCCGCTGGGTCAGTCGTGGCTGTCGAGTCCGTGGGGCGGGTCGCATACCGGAACGTTTGGGCCGGGAAATATTCAATACTTCAACAACCCGAATGTCCGTCAAACGGATTTCCAAATCGCCACCTTTCCGAACTTCTTCGGTGGCCAAGTGGCTGTTCCGACGCAACTTCTGGTGGCCAGCCCATCGCTTATGCAGAGCTATGACTGGTACCATTTGCTCAAGACGTATAACGGCACAATCTCCAACGGAACCGCTGCTCAGTATTGGAACCAGTATATCGACCAGGGTCTGAACAAGACCGATAGCCGCATCAACAATGTGGCCGCCTATGTCGAGGCCGCGTTCGCGCATGATCATATCGGATTCATTCCGGCGTTCTCGGGCAATATCGGCGTTCGTGTATTCCACGATTCGTTGCATGCGGCTGGTCTGCTCTCGACGCCGAACAGTTCGAACCTTGCGCTGACCCAGGCGGACAGCACGGCATGGTTCAACGCGTCGAAAGCCGCGCCAGGTTCGAACCCGGTGTTCCCGACGCTGTATGGGTTCACTCAAGCTTATGCCCTGCAGACCCGCAACTATGATTACACACGCGTTCTACCCGCATTCAACATCAAGTTCAGCCCCTCCGACAAGTTCAGCATTCGTGGTGCAGCCTCGCTTTCGTCTGCTCCGCCGAATCTTAATGACATTCGCGCGGGCGGTTCGATCAGCACGAGGTCGCTTTCCAACCCCACCAATTCTCAGGCGCCTTCGATTCTCACCGGCTTTTCCAGCAATGGAGGCGGCGCGAATCTGAAACCGACCATGATCACCAGCGAAGATCTGGCGTTCGAATTCTATCCGTCGTCATCCAGCTTCTTCTACGTCGATCTCTTCGCCAAGCAGATCAAGGATGAGCCGCTGTTCTATTCGTTCATCCAAAAAAATCTGCCCGTTCCGGCCTTGGCGTTCGCCAATGGGCAGAGCACGGTCGGCACGCCGACGACCCTTGATCTTCCATGGCTCTATCTGCAGAACAGAACCTCGCCGAAGAAGGGCGATATCAAGGGCTTTGAGATCGGTGGCCGCAAGTTCTTTGACGAGCTGCCGGGATGGTTTGCAGGGCTGGGCGTCGAAGGCAACGTAACCTACATCGACAGCGCCAACCCTGCTCAGCAGGCCAACAGCGTGTTGAGTCCGCCGACGGCCAACGGGGGCCTCAATCCCGACGGCACGGTGCCGCAGACCTACCCGAAGCTGCCTTATGCCGGATTGTCGAAGTGGGCCTACAATCTGCAGCTGCTGTACAGCCGCGGTAACGTCAATTTCCGTCTGGCGTACAACTGGCGTGACAAGGCGTTGCTGTCGACCAACGTGAATCCGCTGTCCTATGCGACGAGCGGCGGCAATCCTTACACGCTCAACACCAGCCCTACCAATTTTGACTCGACCCATTCCTATCCCGTGTACAACATGGTTCCAGCCTATATGGCGGCGGCCGGTTACCTGGATCTGGGTTTCGACTACAAGGTGAACGACAAGGTTTCTGTTTCGTTCAACGCGGACAACCTTCTCAACACGGTTTCTAAAACCCTTCAGGAGCCTGTGCCGGGCGTGTTCAAGCCGTACGACTTTAACGTCAGCGATCGACGCTACGATCTAACCGTGCGGGCGCGCTTCTGACGGTCGTGACAGGGAAGGGCGCTTCATCGAGAAGCGCCCTTTTCTTTTGCGAATACACTGTAACGTTCATAGCAAGGTAGTTTATGAACAGCGGCCATCAACAGGATATTGTCATTCTGGGTGGCGGCGCGGCGGGGTGGATTGCAGCCGCGCTGCTGGCCAGGAAGTCGAATCGGCATCAAACGCGCATTACCCTCGTCGAATCCGAGGAAATCGGCATCATCGGCGTCGGTGAGGCGACAGTCCCGGTCCTGGCGCAATGCAACGCTCTGCTCGGCATCGACGAATGCGACTTTATTCGCAGAACCCAGGGCACCTTCAAGCTGGGTATTGAATTCTGCGACTGGGGAGTCACCGGAAACCGGCATTTCCACGCGTTCAGCGACTATGGCCACGCGGTCGAAGGCGTGTCGACCCACCACTATTGGCTGAGACTGCGGCGATCGGGCGACGACCACCCGATCGATGACTATTCGTTCGCCTACGCCGTTGCGAAAAACAACAATTTCACCCCGAGCGATCCGCAGAATTCGCGCTATCACCATGCCTATCATTTTGATGCTGCATTGTACGCCCGCTTTCTGCGGGACGTGGCGACCGAACTGGGCGTGCAGCGTATCGAAGGCAAGATGACGCACTTCGATCTTGATGGTGAATCCGGCGATATCACCGCCATCCACCTTGCCAATGGCGTATCGATTTCCGGGGACCTGTTCCTGGATTGCACGGGTTTCGCGTCTGCATTGTTGGGAAAGGCTTTGCACACGCCTTTTGTTGACTGGTCACGCTGGTTGCTTTGCAACAGCGCCGTCGCGGCGCCATCGAAACGCACCGGCGCGCTCATGCCGTTCACTCGGTCCACTGCGCACGCCGGGGGGTGGCGTTGGGCTATCCCGCTGCAACATCGTAGCGGCAATGGCATGGTCTATAGTTCGGATTTCTGGAGCGACGAGGCGGCGCGCGACTCCTTGCTCGGGAGTATCGGCGGCGATCCGCTTGCTGAGCCGCGGCTGTTCCGCTTTACCTCCGGGCATCGCAAGCAGTTCTGGAACCGCAATTGTGTAGGGATTGGCTTTGCCTCCAGCTTTCTCGAGCCCCTGGAATCCACTGGGCTGCAGTTAATCGTCATGGGAGTCTTGAAGCTGATCCAGTATTTCCCTGGGCGCGTGATCGACCCCGTTCTGCGCGACGAATATAACCGGCTCTCCACACGCGAAATCGAACGCATCCGGGACTTCATCATTGCGCACTATTATCTGTCGCGCCGTTCCGAGCCATTCTGGGCGGCGTGCCGCGACGTAGAGATACCCGACAGCCTTCGGCACAAGCTTGATGTCTGGAACGCCAGCGGACAAGTCCCGCTGGGCGATGCGGAGTCCTATATGGAGCCGAGCTGGCTCGCCATCCTGTTGGGTAACGGCGCCATTCCGGCGCGCTACAACCGATCGGCTGACCTCTATCCACTGGAGCAGATCCGCAAGGGCATGGAATTGCGCCGCGAAGAGATCGCGCGTTCGGCGCAGGCGGTGACTTCGCATCAGGATTTCATCGATCGTCACTGCAAGGCGCCGCAAACGGCGCCGGCCGGCTAAGTCGCGGCCATGTCCAGCCAGGCCGCCGGCGGCGCTTTGCGAACCTGCGTCGGCCTGTCACTATGTCCGCCTATCGATCAGGACCGCGTACAAGATGGCCGACGACGTATTCGAGCAGGGAAGGCGCGGGGGCAGCCTGACCTACGACCTGGCGGAGTCCGTCGGTCGCTCCATCATCGCCGGCGAGTTCCGCGACGGTTTCCCGACTGAAGGCGAGTTGGCCAAGCGGCTCGGCGTCAGCCGCAACATCATCCGCGAGGTGGTCAAGATCCTCTCAGCCAAAGGCCTGCTCAGCGCCCGGCCGCGGCAAGGCACGGTGATCGAGCCTGAGAGCCGTTGGAATCTCCTGGACCCCGACGTGCTCAGGTGGCTGCTCAATCGGGAGTTTTCGGTCGATCTCCTGATCGCTTTCGCCGAAGCCCGGCTGGCCTTCGAGCCGCACGCTGCTGCCATGGCGGCCCGGCGCGCCGATGCGGCCGGGCGGGCTGCGATCACCAAAGCCATTGATGGCATGCGGACCTCGATCACCGGGCACGGCGACCGGATCGCCGCCGATGTCGCCTTCCATGTCGCGGTGCTGGAGGCGTCCGGCAATCCGTTCTTTCGTGAGCTGCGCGAACTGGTCAACACCGCGCTGCGCGTGTCGATGCGCCATACGTATAGGATCAAGGATCCGGCTATCACCTTGGGGCAGCATGAGCAAACCGCAGAAGCGATCCTCGCTGGTGACGCAGAGGGCGCCTACTTAGGCATGCAGCGAATGATGCTGGATGTCTTGTCGCTGTTGCCGCAAAGCGCGGGCGAACCTGCGCATCAGTCGCGAACCACCAGGCGCCGCAGCGCTGCGGCCTCCTGAACTGGGACACGGCCCTCACAGATCCGGGCCTACTGGGTCTTCACGCCCATCATCACGCCGCGACCGCCCACCCCGACGTAGACTGTGCCGTATTCCAGCGGGTCACCCGCCAGGGGGCCGGCGCTGGCGAATTGGTGGGCGTCGTCGTTGATGCGCACCCAGGTCTTGCCCTCGTCGTCGGAGCGCCAGAGCCCGTCCTGACCCTTGACCTTGCCGACGATGAACACGGCCGGGTAGGCCTGCCCGGGCGCCGCCTTTCCGAAGGCCACCGACACGGCCGAATCCACCCCTTGCAGGTTAGCCATCGGCTTGCTGGCGCCTGCGGAATGCAACAGACCGAACGGCGCCGCCAGCCACAGGTCGCGCAGGCGGCCTGGCGTCGTGGCGAGCTCGGCGGTGTCCCAGTAGGCCACAGCCGGAAGTCCCGTGACGATCGGCTTGAAGCTCGCTCCGCCGTCGCTGCTGGCCATCACCCGGCCGCCGGCGCGGTCGTGAGCATAGAACACCTTATCGGCGGCCTTGTCCGCGACCGGGACGAGGCGGCCATCGAGATCGTCCGGCCAGCCGGCGGACGGCGTCCAGGTCTTGCCCTTGTCGGCTGAGAAGTAGGCCTTGTCATGCGGCACGGTCACGACGAAGGCGGTCCCGCCAGCGGAGACGGCCACGGGTCCCATGGTGCGCCATTCGCCCTTGGCGTCCTGGGGGGCGTAGGGCGGAGCAGAGGGGAAGGGCTTCCAGGTCAAGGCGCCGTCCTCGGAGTAGTAGCCGTAGGGCTTGCCGTCGGTCGTGCGCGCTACGACGGCGGGATTGAGCCACGCCACATCGACGGACCGATTGGATTCGTTGGGCTTGAACACCGTGGCGATCGGCGGCGACTTGGTCACGTCGTCCCAGGCCGCCCCGGCCACGTCGCCGAAGGCCGCGAGCAAGGTCGAGCCGGCGGGCGGCGAGACCATCGCAATGGTCGCTGTCTCCTCGAGATTGTCGTCGGCGAAGTCAAATTCGACCGGCTTGCCCGAACCGGCGGCGGAAAGGTTGCGTGTCATCCACAGGCCGCCGCCGGTGCCGTAGATCATCTCGTCCGGATTGAACGGGTTGATTTTGACGTCCGAGGTCCACGACCCCATCTTGTGACGACCCGGATCGTTGACCGCGCCATCCTTGCTCAGCCACGGAAACCGGGTCAGGTCGTGATGCGACTGCGAGCTTAGCCCCATCCAGTGCGCGCCGCCGTCGCGCGACAGAAAAATGTCGTCGGGCTCGGGCCACCAGCGGTCGATGGTGGAGACGACCACCGTGCCCGGATGCGCGGGATCAACGTCGATCCCGGAATAGCCGAACTGGCGAGAGCCCAGCACAGGGCGAATGGGGCTGATTTCGGTCCAGGCGCCGCTCTTCAGGTCCATCTTCCAGACGCCGCCGACGGCGATGCCGCTGGGGTTGATGTCGCCCTTTCCCTTGCCGTCCCCGGCGGAGAAGGCGACATAGAGGAAACCGTCCGGCCCGATCACTGCGTGCTGGGGCGTCTGGGCGGGCGCGCCGGGAACAAGCCCAAAGCTCGCGCCGCCGTCGTGGCTGACGTAGAGGTGGCCCGAGCTGTCGCCGGCGCCGACATAGAGCGTGCGGGAGGGCGCGTTCGCGGCGCCCGAGGCCGGGTCGATCAGCACCAGGGTGACGTCGGCGCTAGGATAGCCTGACACCTTGGCGAAGCTTTGGCCGCCATCGGCGCTCTTCCACAATCCATTCTGGTTCGACCCCAGGAACAAGGTCTGGCCCGCGTTCGGATCGACTTGCAGACGCTCGCCTGCGCCCCGTCCGTCGGCGTTGCCTCCGAGTTTGAACGGCAGTTCGGTCTTGCTCCAGGTTGCGCCCTGATCGTCAGAGCGCAGCACCGCCGCGTTGCGGGCCCAGTCGCCGAGATAGAGCCCGCAAGCCAGATAGAGTTTGTTTGGCGCGTTAGGGTCGACGGCCATGCTGAGCGCGCCCTCGAGGTCGCCGTCGCTGTGGCTCAGGCCGTCGAGCAGCGGGATCCAACGCCGCGCAGAGAAGTCGTATCGGTACGCGCCGCCGACGTCGGTTCGCGCATAGAGCACGTTCTTGGCCTTGGGGTGATAGACGAAGCCATCCACGAACCCGCCGCCGCCGAACGGAACGGTCCGCCAGCTGTAGGCCTGGATCGCCGGGTCGGCCTTGGCCGAACCCGCCAGGACCAACGCTGCGGCGAACATCGCGAGACGCGCGCCAGCGATCGGTTTGAACATCCAGTTTCCTCCGGCGCCCGCGCATTGTGGCAGCTTGGTGCAATGTTCATTTTGTATGATTAATACAGCAAACACGCGAAGCGTTGCAAGAGGGCTAGTCGGATTATTGGTCGAAATGCCTTGCTACGGCGACCAGCCGTGGATATTGAAATGTACGACAAATCGGATAAAATTGATCGAGACACTTATGAGGATCGACCGCGCTGGAGTTCGAGAGCGTAAACTCGAGAGAAGGCGATCCGCATTTTTCCGCCCTGGCGCTTGGATGCGCGCCGTATCGATCGCCCTGGCGAGCCTCGCGCTCGCCTTGGCCTCTCCTGCCGCGTCCAAGACCATCGCCCTGACCACGGACTGGCGATTTTTCCTGGGGGACCCAAAGCTGGCGGAACGCCCGGGGTTCGACGACCATGAATGGCGGCGGGTGAGCGTTCCTCACGATTGGTCGATCGAGGACCCGCCGGGACAGGCCCATCCGTTCGACAAGGATGCGCCGGGCGGCGCCTCAGTCGCCTACACCGATGGCGGTGTCGGCTGGTATCGCCACCTTGTCGACCTGCCGCGCGACGTTCGTGACCGCACCGTGCTGCTCCGCTTCGAGGCGGTCTATATGGACGCGCAGATCTGGGTGAACGGCGCCAGCGTCGGCCGCCATGCGAACGGCTATACCGCCTTCACCCTCGACATCAGCGACAAGGTGAAGCCCGGCGCCAACACCATCGCCGTCCGGGTTCACAACGAGCAGCCCTCGTCGCGGTGGTACTCGGGCTCAGGCATTATCCGGCCGGCCAGGCTCGAGATCCTGGACAGGGTCCATATCGACCCGGATGGCCCCACGATCTCGACACCTTCGGTCTCAAGCGCCAGAGCTGAAGTCCGCGCCCGCACCATCATCGCAAACGCGCGCAAGGAGCCTGCACAGGTTCGGCTCGACAGCATCGTCATCGACAGCCAGGGGCGGGAGGTCGGACGTGGCCAAGCCTCCGCCACGCTGACGGCGGGCGCAAACACGGCGATCGACCAGGCTGTGACCCTGGACCGCCCAGCGCTTTGGTCGCCAGCGTCGCCAGCGCTCTACACACTGGTTCAAGACCTCGTCGTCGACGGCGCGCTCATCGACCGGCGGCGCACGCGGTTTGGCGTGCGCAGCCTCAGCTTCGACGCCGAGCGCGGTCTGCTGATCAATGGCGAACAGGTGCGCCTGAGAGGCGGGGCCATCCACAGCGACAGCTACATGCTGGGCGGGATTTCGCTCCCGCGCGCCGACGAGCGCAAGCTCGAACTGATGAAGGCCGCCGGTTACAACGCGATCCGCAGCGCGCACAACCCGCCGAGCGCGGCCACGCTCGAAGCGGCCGACCGCCTCGGCATGCTGGTGATCGATGAAGCCTTCGACGCCTGGACGGTCGGCAAGAAGGACAAGGACTACGGCCGCTTCTTCAAGGACAACTGGAAGGGCGACGTCGGGAGCATGGTTGCTGCGGGGCGCAACCATCCCAGCGTGATCATGTGGAGCATCGGCAACGAGATTCCGGAGCTGTCCCAGCCATCCGGGCGCGATACGGCCATGGCGCTCTCGGATCTGATCCACCAGCTCGATCCGACCCGTCCGGTGACTTCGGCCGTCAACCAGTTCGCGCCCGGAACCGACGACTTCATCCGGGCGCTCGACGTGGTCGGCTACAACTATTTTCCCGAGCGCTACGCCTGGGATCATGCCACGGCCCCCGCGCGGGTGATGTACGGCTCGGAATCGTTTTCAGGCCAGGCCTTCGACTACTGGAGCGCGGTCGAGACCATGCCCTGGGTCGTCGGCGACTTCGTCTGGACCGGCTTCGACTATCTGGGCGAGGCGAGTATTGGCTGGACCGGTTTCAACGATCATTTCGGCATCGGCCCCTATCCGTGGCAGCTGGCCATGTCGGGCGAGATCGACGCGACAGGCCATCTGAGGCCGTCCGCCTACTACAGGCAGGTGTTGTGGAAGACGCATCTGACGCCGACCTCCGCCTTCGTCGAATGGCCGGACGCCCTGGGCTCGATGCCCGACAAGGCGTCGGGTGGGCCTGCAGCCCTGCGCAACTGGGTGCAGGACGACCTGGTTCCGGCATGGGAGGGCTTCGGGCTGCCGGCCGACTACATGCCGCACAAGGTGGCGGTGTTTTCGGAGAACGAGGAGGTCGAACTCTTTGTCAACGGCCGAAGCCTCGGACGCAAGCCCACCTCCAAGGCGACCGAATACAAGGCGACCTTCTGGGCCCGGTTCGAGCCCGGCGAACTGAAGGCGGTCGGCTATGTGAACGGTAAGCCGGCGTCGCAGTGGGTGCTGCAGACCGCCGGCGCCCTGTCCGCCGTCCGCCTGGCGGTCGATCGGCCGAGGATCAAGGCCGATGGCGAGGATCTCGCCTATGTGACGGCGGAACTCGTCGACGCCCAGGGGCGTCCGGTCTGGGCGCGCAAGAACGATGTCGGGCTGAGTTTCAAGGTGCTTGGCGCAGGTGTGCTCGCCGGGGTCGGGAATGGCGACCCCGTCGCCCTCGAGAGCTTTCAGAGCGGCAAGCGATCCACCTATCACGGCCGCGCCGTCGCCGTCGTTCGTGCGGGCGACAAGCCGGGCGCCGTCCAGGTCGAGGTGACTGGCGCCGGTCTTCCCCCAGCCACGCTGGCGATCGAGGCCGACCCGCCCCCGCCCGCAGAAGATCGCTAAGTCAAAGGATAGACGACATGAATTCCATTTTGCGGCCATCGATGCGGTCGGTTCGATTCCGCGCCTGGCTGGCCGCCTGCGCGGTGGCGACGATGGTCGGGGCGGCATCGGCGCCGGCCCACGCTGTGGAGGCGGCGCCGGCCCAAGCCAGTCTGGTGCTGCACGCGGACCGTCCGGGCCCAAAGATCGCCCGCGACATCTACGGACAGTTCTCCGAACACCTGGGTGATGGGGTCTATGGCGGCCTCTGGGTTGGGCCGGATTCGAAGATCCCCAACACCCGCGGCTTTCGCAACGATGTGGTGGCGGCGCTGAAAGCCCTCAATGTCCCTGTGCTGCGCTGGCCTGGCGGCTGTTTCGCGGACAGCTATCATTGGCGTGACGGGATTGGCCCGCGCGACAAGCGGCCGGTGACGCTGAACGGCTGGGGCTTGGTCGAGGAGCCGAATGCGGTCGGCCTGCACGAATTCATGGACCTCGCCCAGATGATCGGCGCCCAGGTCTACGTGAACGGCAACCTGGGCACAGGCGCGCCAGGCGAAATGGCCGACGAAGTCGAGTACATCACCTCACCGAGCCGTTCGACCTTGGCCGAGCAGCGCCGAGCCAACGGCCGCAGGGGTCCCTGGCCCCTGGCCTGGTTCGCCATCGGCAACGAGCCCTGGGGCTGCGGCGGGAACATGCGTCCGGAATATTATGCCGACCAGGTTCGCCAGAGGGCGATGTTTCTGCGCATGCCCGATGACGACAAGGCGAAGATCATCGCCAGCGGCGGCCAACCGGACGACCTTCATTGGACCGAAACCGTCATGGCCAGCGCGGGCAAGCAGATCGACGGTTACACCCTTCACTACTACACGATCCCCAGCGACAGCTGGGAGCATAAGGGATCGGCCACGGGCTTCGACGAGACGGCCTGGATCTCGACCATCGCCCATGCGCTGAGGATGGATGACTTCATCACGCGTCACAGCGCGGTCATGGACCGATACGACCCCGAAAAGCGCGTCGCTCTGGTGGTCGACGAATGGGGCAATTGGTACGACCCGGAACCCGGGACCAACCCCGCCTTCCTGCAACAGCAGAACACCCTGCGCGACGCCGTCACCGCGGCTCTGACCCTGAACATCTTCCATCGCCACGCCGACCGCGTGCGGATGGCGGAAATCGCCCAGACGGTGAACGTCCTGCAGGCCATGATCCTGACCAAGGGCGACCAGATGGTGCTGACGCCCAGCTATCATGTCTTCGACCTCTATCGGCCGTTCCAGGATGCGGCCGAACTGCCGGTCGAAATTCAGTCGCCGCCCTACGTCCACGGCGGGATCAGCGTGCCGGGGGTCGACGCTTCCGCTGGGCGCAGTCCAGACGGCTCCATCCATCTGGCCCTGGTCAATCCAAACCCGGAAAGCGCTGTCCATGCCGAGGTGCGGCTGGAAGGCGCTTTCGGCCGCCAGCTCGACGGGCGCGTCCTGACCGCGCCGCAGATGGACGCCGCCAACACCTTTGGTCGGCCTGACCGGGTGCGCCCGCAGCCGTTCAAGGCCGCAAGGCTGGCCGGCGACGTCCTGATGGTCGACCTGCCGGCCAAGTCGGTGGTTGTGCTGGATCTGCGCTAGCGGCCTTGCCTTGCGATGGGCCTGGTCACACCAGGCCCTCGCCGAGGATCTTCAGGGTCGGCGTGAAGGTCGGCCGGCTCTGAGGCAAGCGCACGGTCAGGCCCTGGGGCCCGCGCTGGTAATCGAGCGGCCCGGCCTGGCCGAGTAGTTCGATCCGCTGAACCTGGCCACGTGCTCCATCGGCCAGGGCGGCCAGGACCACGCTCTCCCGGGGCTGGTCCAGGACGTGGGCGTAGAGCGTCTGGCCCTTGGTCGTGTACCGGACATCGGCGGCGGTGAAGCCCTTGAATCCCTGTTCGCCGAAGCTGCCGCCGGACACCTTGGTCGGACCGTCGCCATAGACGCGCCAGGGGCGTGTGGCGAAGATCGCCTCGCCGTTGACGGCCATCCAGGCGGCCAGGTCCTCCAGGATCTTACGCTCATCCTCGTCGATCGCGCCATTGCCCCGCACAGGGATGCTGAGCAGCAGGTTGCCGTTCTTTGAGACCGTATCGCACAGCCGCTGGATGACGGCCTTGGCCGGCACATAGCCGTGCCGCTCGAAAATACGCCGGTCATAGTGCCAGCTGCCGATGCAGGTGCAGGTCTGCCAGGGCTGCGGCTTGAGGTCGTCGGCGAAGCCGCGTTCCACGTCCTGGACGATTCCCTTGAGCTGCAGCGGATCGAGTTGCTTGCCGGTGACCACCGCCTCCATGGCTCCGGCGCGGCGCTTCCAGTCCGCGTTGTAGTAGTGGGCCACCGCGTCCAGACCGGCCTGGCCGAGCGGCAGTCCGGTGTCGTCGAAATAGACATAGTCGGGCTGGTAGCGGTCGGTCAGCTGATTGCACCGGGCCAGCCAGTTCTTGACGAAAGCGGGGTTCTGAGGCGGCGGAGTCTCGATCCACTGGCCGTCATGGGCGCCGTGCCAGGCGTTCATCGCCTCGATGGTGTCGACGCCGTCCGGGATCACCATGCTGGGGCCGGTATAGAGCTCCTGCGGGTCCAGACCCGCCCACCATTGCCCGGCGCCGTCCTGCCTGCGCAGCCGGTAGGCGTCATAGCGAACGCCTTTCATCGGCCCGACGGCGTCGTAGCCATAGGCGACCTGCAGCCAATGCCAGGCGTGCGAGGCGTGGTTGGAGACGCCGAAACGCAGCCCGTGGCGGCGCGCCGCCTTGGCCCACTCGCCAACGATGTCGCGCTTGGGACCGAAGTTCACCGCATTCCAGCGATGGTGAGTTGAGTTGAAGGTGTCGAAATTGTCGTGGTGGCAGGCGAGGGACACAAAGTATTTCGCGCCCGCCGCTTTGTAGAGCCTCATCAGTCGATCCGGATCCCACTCGTCGACCTTCCACATATTGTCGAACTGCATAAAGCCGAACTGGCTGGGATGGCCGTAGCGCTTGACGTGCTCCTCGTAGATCTCGTTGCCCTGCATATACATCTGCCGGGCATACCAGTCGCCGCGTTCCGGCACGCACTGGGCGCTCCAGTGAGCCCAGATGCCGAACTTGGCGTCGCCGAACCATTGCGGAATGCGGTAGCTGTCCGCGAGCGAATGCCAGTCGGCCCGGAAGGGCCCGACCGGCTCTGCGCCGCCCGATGCAGGCAGCATCGGTGCAGCCAGTCCGGCGGTTGTTGCGGCGATGAGGCTACGGCGTGACAGGTTCAAGAGTGATCTCCTCCCAGAGACTTTGCGCCTTGCATAGCTCAGTCAGATGAAAAATGATAGCGCTACCAAAACGACGGCGGGGGTGGCGGCAAAGCATGTTCAGGTTCGTGACCGCGGAGCGCGCCGAGCGCATTTTCGGGATGGCGTTGAGCCTCGGGCTGCTCGCTTCCGCTGGCGAGGCCCGAGCCGCGATCGAGGTCGGCGCCCTGGCTGATGAGGCCCCGCAAACGGCGCCTTTGCCGGTCCATGTGATGGGGCGGGCGCTCCGGCGGGGCCCTTCGACCTGGGTCCGCCAGTGGCCCGGCACCTATTTCGAGACCGGTTTCGACGGCGCCGCAGTGGACCTGCGCGTGGGGGCCGGCGAGGTGAATCTCCGGATCACGGTGGACGGCGAGGCGTCGGTTCTGCTGACCAGGCCGCACCCGGGAACCTACCGCGTCCAGGGCTTTGCGCCGGGCCGCCACAGGGTGCGTGCGCAGGTGGTGAGCGAGAGCCAGGCGGGGCCGACCGAGTTCGGCGGCTTCTGGGCCGAGGCCGGGACAAAGCCATCGCCTTTGCGCCAGGCGACCCGACAGGTCGAATTCATCGGCGATTCCCACACAGTGGGCTACGGGAACACCGCCTCCAGGCGGGACTGCGGCCCCGACCAGGTTTGGAGCACCACTGACACCTCGCAGGGGATCGCGCCACGCATCGCGAGCCGCTACGGCGCCGACTATCAGGTGAACGCCATCTCCGGGCGCGGGATCGTGCGCAACTATAATGGGTTCGCCGCCGATACCCTGCCGCAGGCCTATCCTTTCACGCTGTTCGACAGCAAGGCGCGATGGGCCGATCCGGCCTGGCGTCCACAGCTCGTGGTGATCGCGCTCGGGACCAACGATTTCAGCACCCCGCTCCATGCGGGGGAGAAGTGGGCTGACCGCAATCAACTCCGCGCCGATTACGAGACGAGTTATGCCGGTTTCGTGGAAAGCCTGCGGGTGCGATATCCCAGGGCCTATTTCGTCCTCTGGGCGACCGATTTGGCGGACGGAGAGATCCGGAGCGAGGTGAGCCGCGTGGTTGAGCGCCTGAGGCGTGGCGGCGAGCGCAGCATCGCCCTGGTCCCCGTCAGCGGCCTGTCGCTGAGCGCCTGCCAATACCATCCGTCAACGGCGGACGACGCCGTCATCTCCAACGCAATATCCGCCTATGTCGATGCCCATCCGGAGGTGTGGGCCGCTGCTGGGCGCTGACCAGCAAATTTTCATTGGGGCTCGTTCGGAAGACGACCCCGCAAGCCAACCCGGCCGTCGTCCGGCCGACCCGATAAATCTGTATAAGGACGATCCAGGGCCTGTTTATTCTCGCGCGCGGCCGTCTCGGCCCTAGCCGTCAGCTCGCCGGACAAGTGTATCGAATTCAAATTATCGGAGGATGGCGCGTCCTACTCGGTCTATTGAAAGGGCGAGGAAATCATCGCCCCATCGCCGCTCGGCTTGGTGCTGTCCCAGGCCGCCCCTTCGGCGCGCTGTCCCGGGGCGAGATCCGCACGGAGAGACGCCGGCCGGCCTTGCCGCTGATCGCCACCAAGGCCGACCGGGCGCTGGACGCCTACAACGCCGTCGCCGTGACCTATCGCGAGACCTCAGGCCTCCGCCGCACACTCTCCATCGGGGCCAGGGTCTATGATGACGGCGTCGCCTTCCGCTATGTCCTGCCAGGCGGCCCGCCTATGCTGTCAGGCGGGAGGCGATCGGCTTGCTGTTTCCCAACCAGGCGCCATGCGAGATCAGCGAGTTCAATGGCTCCATGAGGTCATGTGGAGCGAGCTGAAAATCTCCGAGCTCAAGGCTGACAAGCTCTACGACCTGCCCGCGGCGTGCGCCTCGGCCAGCGGCCGCACTCATTTCGCAATCGCGCAGTCGAACCTGCCTGGCTATGCGGGCGGCCTCGAACCGGTCGCGTCTGGATTCGACCTGCGAGGGAGGCCTCTGCCCGCGACTGCAGTTGTGGCGGTCGGCGCCCGCGACGGGCTAACCAGCCCCTGGCGCGAGATCATGATGGGCGACCGGGCAGGGGACCTCATTCCCTCGCCATTGATCGGCGACCTGTCCACGCCGCCGCAGGGCGAATTCTCCTGGGTCAAACCCGGAAAAGTGGCCTGGGACTGGTGGTCGGGGCCGACGGCGGGCGAAAAGCCCAGCTTGGAAGGCTACGAGCGCTTCTTCGACTTTGCCGCGGCTTTCGGCTTCCCGTACGTCCTGATCGACGCTGGCTGGGCCCATGGCTCCACGCCCTGCAGCGACGCCGGTCCCAAGACCGACATCACTCGGGCTGACCCGGCGATCGACATGCCGGCGCTGGTGAAATATGCGGCTGACCGGCATGTCGGCCTGGTCCTGTGGGCTCACTGGCGCCACGTCCAACCGCGCATGGTCGAGGTGCTCGACACCCAGCAGCGCTGGGGGATCAAGGGCGTCACGGTCGACTTCACGATGCGAGACGACCAGGAGATAGTGAATTTCCACCATGACATGGCGCGAGAAACGGCCAAGCGGCATCTGCTGTTAGATCTGCACGCCGCCTATCCGCCTGGGGGGCTCGCGCGCACCTACGCGAATTTCATCACGCAAGACGGCGTTCTCGGCGCCGAATACAACAAGTTTTCGTGGCTCGTGACGCCGGGGCACAATGTGCGGCTGGCCTATACGCGGATGTTGCTGGGCCCCATGGACTATACGCCGGGGGGCTTTCGCAATAGCACGCCCGAGACCTTCGCCGTTCACGAGGTCATGCCGATGACGCAGACGACACGCGGCCAAGCCCTGGCCAAGTATGTCGTCTACGACAGCCCGCTGCAGATGATGGCCGACAACCCGGACGCCTATGCGGGCGCGCCCGGCTTCGACTTCCTCAAAATCGTGCCGACGGCGTGGGAAGAGACGCGGTTCATCGGCGCCACGCCGGAAACCTATGTCGCCCTGGACCGGCGCAAGGGGGATGTCTGGTATGTCGGCGCGATGGCAAACGAGGATGGGCGCACGGTCGATATCCCGCTCTCCTTCCTCGGCCAGGGCCAGCATTCCGCCCGGCTATGGGCCGACGGCGCCGATCCGGACAGTGTCGATACTAAGCTGAAGGCCGTGACCGCTTCCGATCACCTGCCGCTGGCCATGAAGGCTGCGGGGGGCGGCGTCATCGTGTTCACGCCGATGGGCCGGCAGGGAGGGCTCAACCAGCCGGCCTATGCGAGGGAAGGGGGATCCGGCCGCCAGCTCCGTTCGGGGAGCAGCGGCGGAAGCCCGCGCGAGCCAGAGCGGATCAATGATCCTGGAGCACGCCGACGAGACGGACCTCGGCCATGCCGGCGGGCGCGTTCTCGGGCGCCCTGATGGTCAGCCGCACAGGTCCGCCGATGAGCCGCGCCGTCGTGATTTCGAGCTCGCGTCGCGCCTCGCCGCCCAGGGGCTGCTCGGCCAAGGTGCGCCAGCGTCCGTCCAGGCCTTTGACCTCAGCCTTCACGCCGTAGCCGGCCGCCTGCGGGAAGATGAGGCGGATACGGCGATATTGCACGATCCGCTCCGGATCGACCGTAAGCGACGGTGAGGGATCACCTGCGGCGGCGAGCCATGCGGTCTTGTCATCATTGTCGTTTGCGAGGCTCGAGGGATGGCCGGGGGCGCTCGAACTGGCGGCGGTCGGGTTGTGGAGGCCGAACGTCTCTTCCGGTCGCTCCGCTGAGACGTGGTCCGTCGGCGTATAGGGGCGATCGCCCGCGAGCGGGGTTGCGCCGGGGACGAAGGGGGGGCCGTCGGTCGTGCGAAGAGAGAGCACGGCGTCCTCGAGGCCGGGCGAAGTGGCCCGGATCCGGCTGACGCCCGCCTGCCAGCTGCGCATGGCGATCGCCGCCTTCCCGTCGCGGATCGGGATATCACCGTCCGGCGTGAAATCTATAGCGCGACCGGTCGGCAGCTCGCCGGGGCCGGCCTCGATGGCAAGATGGACGGGGGGGCTGTTTGACAGTGGCTGGCCCTGAGCGTCCACGACCGTGACGACGAGTTGCACATCGTCGGTTCCATCCGCGTGCGTCAGGACCGGGGCGCTGGCCGCGAGATTCAGGGCGGCGGCCTTTCCCGGCTGCGGCCACCCCGGCGGGGCGACCCCACGATAGGCGTTGCGATACCAGTACCAGGCCCGCTTCGGCAGCCGCGAATAGTCGACGATCCCCATCGAGGCGAACCGCCTGCCGGCGATCGAGCCATGGTCGAAGCCGGACCAGATCACCTCACCCGATCGCCAGGGGAACCGCCAGGAGTAAGGTCGTGCCGGATCCGCGCCCGGCGTGTGCACGAGGTCACCCCAGCCCGGCTCATACTCGCCTGGCCGGTTCGTCATGGTCGAGTCGTATTCGGCCACAAAGTTCGCAACGCCCGGGTTCGGAAATAGCACCGCACCGTCGCCGTTGTACCCGGCGACATCGCCGATATGGTCGATCTCGCCGCGCTGGGCGCCGTCGACGGCGGCGGGCCGGGTGGGATCAAGCTTGTGCGCCAGGGCGACCTCCTCGGCCAGCAGCCGCCGCACGTCCGGCATGGTCTCGGGGGCGGAGAAGAAGACTTCGTTGTCCATGCCCCAGAGCACGATGGAAGGATGATTGCGGTTGATCCGGATCATTTCGGCCAACTGCTGTTTGACGCTCTGGTCGAAGGCGGCGCGGTCTTTTGGATCGGTCGGATAGGCGGACCCGCCCCAGTCGCTCTTGAAGCCGCCCGTGCCCCAGAACGGCGCCTCCGACAAGAAGAGCAGGCCGATGTGATCGGTGGCTTCGGCGAAGTGGGGATCGTGGGGATAGTGCGAGCCGCGAATGAAGTCGAAGCCAGCGTCCTTCATCAACTGGACATCCCGGTCGATGGCGCCGTTGGTGACGGCGTCGCCCCAGCCGGCCTGGTCCTGGTGCACATTGGCCCCGCGAAAGTAACGATGCTCGCCATTCAGGAAGAAGCCGCGGTCGGCGGTCCAGGAAAACCACCGGAAGCCGAACTCGGTCTGGAACACATCCCTGATCCTCCCCGACACCATCAGACGGGTCTCTGCGTGATAGAGATTCGGCGTTTCCGGACTCCACAGCTTGGGGCGCTTGATGGGCCCGGAAAGCTGTTCGGCTATGACGGTCGCGTTCGCGGGCGCTATGACCACGCGATCCGGGAGCGTCGCTACCGCATGGCCAACGCAATCGACAATCCTGGTCCGCACCCTGACGTGCGCTGGTTCGGGAGCGTCGTTGCGGACCTCGGTTTCGGCCGCGACCAGGCCAGACGCCGCCGTCAGTTGCGGGGTGGTGATACGCGTGCCGGTCCACGGAACATGCACCGCGTCGTTGGCCACGAGCCAGACGTCGCGATAGAGCCCGCCACTGAACACATGTTCGCCTGCCCGGGGCGCGAGCGTTGGGTCCCATTGATTGTCCACCCGCACAGCGACGACGTTGCGGCCAGGCTTCACGGCCGCCGTGATGTCCACCGGAAAGCCAGTGTAGCCGCCCCTGTGCGAGCCCACCGCGACGCCGTTCACAAACACCTCGGCCTTCTGGAAAGCGCCTTCGAACTCAAGCGACAGCCGCCGGCCATGGGGAAGGCGCGGCAGGTCGAAGATTTTCCGGTACCAGCCCGGGCCGGCATAGAAGTCTGGCGACTGGAAGTAGGGGATGCTGAAGCTGTGCGGCAGACCGATCCGGTCCCAGCCGGCGTCCTCGAAGCTTGGCTGCTGCGCGCCCCTGACGTCGCCGAGCCTGAATCGCCAGTCGGCGTTGAAGTTCAGGCGAACGCGCCCGGCGCCCGCGACGGCCTCGACGGCCCTTTGCGCAGATCCTTGCGCCGAGGCTGGCATGGCCGACAGCGCCGACAAGGCGATGGCGATGGCCGCGATCGCCCATGCACGCTTCCGAAGCGTCTTGCTTTCGCGACGCGATTCGCCATCCCGCTGCGAACCGATCATTGACCACACCTATGCCCATCACGGGCGAGCAGGTCGTCATTCGTCGGAACGGCCACGAAAACGGTGACGGCAGTCGTTCGGGCCTGGACCAGGAGCATCGCCTATTCCTCTCTGCACGAAACTGGTACCGCTCCCATTTATAATTGTCACGCTTGGGATCGCGTCTTTGCTGGGGTTCGCGGGCCGCCCGCGAAAATTTTTCTGCGCATCCTCTCGCTGTATGTGAAAACTATGGTACCGGTCACAAAACGCCAAGCCGCGGGCGGTGGCGCGGGGGCGACCAGCCGCGCGAGGCGAGGCTCCGCTGTCCCACCCGGGTGAATGGCGGCGCGAGGGAGGACCGTAGATGCTATTGGCAAAGCCACTCTTCGTCGTGGCGATATCGTTGGGCCTGACCGCGTTTGGGTCCTCGGCGGCGCGGGCGAAGGACGCTGCTCCGTTGCTGGCCTCGGTGTTCCAGGACCATGTCGTGCTGCAGCGCGACCGGCCCATCGCCGTGTTTGGGCAGGCCGGTCCCGGCCAGACGGTTTCCGTTGGCATCGACGACAAGGCGACGACGGCCACTGCCGATGCTTCGGGCGCCTGGCATGCGACGCTTCCCGCGCTACCCGCAGGCGGGCCCCACGTGCTGACGGCTGTGACGGCCGTGGCCAGGGAGACGCTCTCGGACGTCGTGATGGGCGACGTCTTTCTCTGCTCTGGTCAATCCAACATGGAGCTCCCCGTGAGCCGAACGTTGAATTCCGGCTGGGAGGTCTCGCGCGCCGACGATTCGAATATTCGCCTTCTCACCGTCGCCAAGGCGACCGCGGCTGCGCCGCGCCCCGAATTCGAGACGCGGCCGGTTTGGCGCGCGGCCACACCGCAAACGGTCGCGGACTTCTCGGCGGCCTGTTGGTATTTCGCCCGCGACCTCGAGCAGACGGTCAAGGCGCCGATCGGCCTGATCCACGCCTCATGGGGCGGATCGCGCATCGAGACATGGATGGGCGAAGACGGGTTGGAACGGGCCGGCGGCTTCCACGACACGTTGGGCACGCTCTCGATCTATGCGCGAGATCCTGCCTCAGGCGTGGAGGCTCAGGCGAAGAACTGGCAGGCTTGGTGGACGGCGCGCGCCGGCGTCGCTTCCATGCCCTGGCGGCCGGAGACGGACCTGCGCGACTGGCGCCCCGCGCCCGAACCCTTGCGAGACTGGAAGGCCTGGGGCGAGCCGGAACTCGCCAACCACAACGGCATGCTGTGGTTTCGCCGCGAGGTGACGCTCACGGCCGCTCAGGCCGCCCTGCCGGCAGACCTCTCACTCGGCGCCATCCAGGAGGAGGATTTCACCTGGGTTAACGGAAAGGCGGTCGGCGCGTCGTTCGGCTGGGGCGCCGATCGCACGTACGCCATTGCGCCGCGCGTCCTGCACGCCGGCAAAAACGTGATCGTAGTGAATGTACTCTCGGCCGGTTGGGGCGGGCCCGGATTGCAGGGGCCGACTGAAAAGATGGTGCTGCGCTTCAAGGACGGCGGGTCCATGTCGCTCGGCGGCCAGTGGATCTGGAAATTCGTCCCCGAGACCTACGGCGCCCCGCCCAGTCCGTCCTGGAGCCCGATCGTAGGACCGAGCGCAACCTACAACGCCATGATCGCCCCGCTAGGGTCCTTCGGTTTGAAAGGTGTGCTTTGGTATCAGGGCGAGGCGAACGCCGATGCGCCCGGGACCTATCAGGGGTTGCTGACTAATCTGATGGGCGACTGGCGCCGCCGGTTCGGCTCCGACCTCCCGTTCCTGATCGTCCAGCTGCCGAACTTCGGCCCGGCCCCGACCCAGCCGGCCGCTTCGAACTGGGCGGATGTTCGCGAGGCCCAGCGCCGTGCGGTCGCCGCCGATCCTCGGGCGGCGCTCGCCGTCGCCATCGACGTCGGCATGAACGACGAACTGCATCCGCCGAACAAGCAGGAGGTCGGAAAGCGACTGTCGCGGGCCGCACGCAGCCTGATCTACGGAGAAGCAATCTCCCCTTCGGGCCCGCAGCCCATCTCTGCCCGGCGCGAAGGCGCAGAGGTCCGAGTGACGTTCAAGGGCGACGAACACGGACTGGTCTCCTACAGCGGCGCCCCCCATGGCTTCGAGCTGTGCGGTCAGGATCAAGCCTCCTGTCGCTTTGTCGAGGCGCACATCGACGGCGACGCGGTCCTGCTCGCAGCGCCCGAGGGCCTAGAGCCAAAGCGCGTGCGGTATTGTTGGGGCGACGGTCCCGTCTGCACCCTCTACGAGGGAGCCGGGCTTCCGGCTGGGCCATTCGAGATCGCGATCACTTAGCACCGCGCCGAGGGATCATCACCATGCAATTGCGTAGGGCCCGCGCCCCCTCGGAAGCTACCGGATGGTGCCGTCAGTCCAACGGCGGCAGGATAGCCCCTGCCGCCGGCCCAGGTCAGGCCGGATGGATCGGGCCTCGAGCTTCCTTGGCCGCACCGTGGCGGTCCACTCTCTCTAACCTTCCCCCGAGGCCAATCTTGCGAATTCTGATCTCCGCTCTGATCGCAACAGCATGCGCACCTGCCTTCGCTGAGCCGCCGACCGTCTCGTCTATGACGGCGGCTGAAAAGATCTCGCAGATGCGAAATTCCGCGCCAGCGATCCCCCGCCTCAATCTTTCAGCCTACGATTGGTGGAGCGAGGGGCTGCACGGTCTCGCCCGCAATGGCCAGGCTACAGTTTTTCCCCAAGCGATAGGACTTGCAGCGACCTGGGACCGCGACCTGGTGCGCCAAGTCGGTGACGTGGTGTCCACCGAGGCCCGAGCGAAGTTCAACACGGTGGGCAAGGGTGACCACGGGCTCTATGGGGGGCTCAACCTCTTTGCGCCGAACATCAACATCTTTCGCGACCCGCGCTGGGGGAGGGGACAGGAAACCTACGGCGAAGACCCGTACCTGACGGGTAAGTTGGCTGTCGCCTTCATCGGTGGAATACAGGGCTCCGATCCCGACCATCCGAAGGCGATTGCGACCGCCAAGCACCTGGCTGTCCACAGTGGGCCCGAGTCCGGACGCCACGGCTTCGACGTCGACGTCTCGCCCTATGACCTGGAGACCACCTATTTGCCGGCCTTCCGCCGGGCCGTGGTCGAGGGCAAGGTCCAGTCGGTGATGTGCGCCTACAATAGCATCGAAGGCGCTCCGGCTTGCGGCAACGACATGTTGTTACAACGCCACCTGCGCACCGCGTGGGGGTTCACCGGATTTGTCGCCTCCGATTGCGGCGCGGTCGATGACATGGCCCACGCCCATTTCTTCGCCGCCACCACGGCGGAGGCGTCAGCGAAGGCCTTGCGCGCTGGAACGGATCTGGATTGCGGATGGGAATACGGCTCGCTCGACGAAGCCTTGAAGTCCGGATTGATCAATGATTCCGACCTGGACCTGTCGCTGGGCCGCTTGTTCGCCGCCAGGCGCCGCCTGGGCATGGATGGGAGTGTCGATCTGTACGCCGCGATCGGCGCCGACCAGATCCACACCCGGCGCGCCGCTCAGCTGGCGCTGGAGGCGGCCAGGGAATCGATCGTGCTTTTGAAAAACAACGGCGTCCTGCCATTGAAGACGTCTGCCCGCCTGGCCGTCATCGGCCCCGATGCGGACGCCGTCGAGGTCCTGGAAGGCAATTACCACGGCGTGGCCGTCAATCCGGTGACGCCCCTAGCAGGCCTGCGCGGCCTATTCCCAACCGTGGCTTATGCTCAAGGCGCGCCATTGGCCGAGAATTCCTACGCCAACATTCCCGAGACAGCTTTGCAAACAGGCGCTGGACCCGGCGGCGCGGCTGGCCTGGTCGGCGAGTATTTCGACAACCCCACCTTTTCTGGAAATCCGCGGGTTGTTCGCGTCGACCGCACCCTCGACTTTGACCTGGACCGGGCCGCGCCGGCGGCTGGCCTTGAGAAGGCCGCTTATAGTGTGCGCTGGAAAGGCTATTTTATCCCGCCTGCGGCTGGCGACTACCGAATGAACGTCCGCCTGGATCAGTGCTGGAACTGCGTCCACGATCAGGTCCGCCTGTTCATCAACGAACAGCCGGTTGAAGCGGGCGCGGTTCTGCACTTTGACGAAAAACGCCCACAAAGGCTTCGCCTGGAGTTCGCCCATGTCGGTGCTGACAGCGGCCTTCGCCTACAATGGATGGCGCCCCAGGGTGCACAGCTGGATGAGGCCGCGGCGGCGATAGACGGCGCCGACGCCATCGTCGCCTTCGTCGGCCTGTCCCCTGATGTTGAGGGCGAAGAGTTGGGGTTCGACGCGCCGGGCTTCGCCGGCGGCGACCGCACCTCTCTCGATTTGCCCGCGCCACAACAAAAGCTCCTGGAAACGGCGAAGGCCAGCGGCAAGCCGGTCATCGTTGTGTTGATGTCCGGCGGCGCGGTGGCGCTGAACTGGGCCAAGGCCCATGCCGACGCGGTTCTGACCGCCTGGTACCCGGGTGAGGCGGGCGGTACTGCGATCGCTGAGACGCTCAGCGGTCGCAACAATCCTTCCGGGCGCCTTCCGGTGACATTCTACCAGTCAGCGCGCGATCTTCCGGCGTTCATCGACTACCGAATGGCCGGTCGCACCTATCGCTATTTCAACGGGACGCCGCTTTTTCCGTTCGGCTACGGCCTATCCTATTCGCGCTTCAGTTACAGCGGACCGTCGCCGGATCAGACGATCCAGGCGGGTCAACCGGTACGGGTCAAGGTGACGGTGGCTAATATCAGCGCCCGCGCCGGCGACGAGGTGGCGCAGGTCTATATGACGCCTCCGGCCGACGCCGGCGGCTTGAAGCGCGCGCTCATCGGCTTTCAGCGCCTGCATCTAGCGGCGGGCCAATCGCATGAGGCTAGTTTTGATCTCGATCCGCGCGATCTCAGCCTGGTCGATGCGCACGGCGAACGCGCGATCGAGCCAGGCGTCTACCATCTGTTCATCGGTGGCGGCCAGCCGGGCGAGGCGGCAGGGGTTGAGATGACCTTGACGATAAATGGGCGAATGGCGTTGAAGCGTTGAACCCGCCGCGAAGGGGATATCCCAGGGATCGGCAAGCGATAGTGTTCCCGACTTCCAAGCGGTTTGTGCAATGCCCGAGGCTCCTGCCGCCCGGCGGGATCGGCCGCAGCACCAGGCAAAGCTCAATGGTTGTCGCGCGGAATGCCCATGGTCTGGGCGATCCGTTGGTATTTCACCGCTGGCTCGAGCACGGCGCCGGTATCCAGCTGGCCGACGTTGGCGCGCTGGAGCTCCTGCCAGGGGGTCTGGCTTTCCGGGAAAGCATAACCGCCGGCGTTGGCAAGTTCGGCGCGGCGCTGCTCCAGGACGGCCTCTGAAACATCCAGGTCGACCCGCCGCCGTCTCAGATCGATGCGGATGCGATCCCCCGTATGGAGCAGCGCCAGGACCCCCATCGCGGCCGCCTCGGGCGCAGCGTTGAGGATCGAGGGCGATCCGGACGTCCCCGACTGGCGCCCGTCCCCAAGGCAGGGCAGGGCATGAAGCCCCTTGGCCAGCAGATAGGCCGGCGGCCGCATGTTGACCACTTCGGCGGAGCCCGGATAGCCGACTGGGCCGGCGCCGCGCATGACTAGGATGCAGGTCTCGTCGATCCCCAGCGTAGGATCGTCGATGCGGTGGTGATAGTCCTCGGGCCCGTCGAACACGACCGCGCGGCCTTCCATCGCGTCGGGATCATCCGGATTGCTAAGATAGCGCTGGCGAAATTCGGAGGAGATCACGCTCAGCTTCATGATGGCGCTGTCGAACAGGTTGCCGCGCAGGACCATGAAGCCGGCGCGGGGCTTGATGGGTTCGGCGAAAGGGCGGATCACCTTGTCGTCCTGGATCGCCGCCTCGCGGCAATTGTCGCCCAGGGTGCGTCCGTTGGCGGTGATCGCGTGTTCGCGGATCAGGCCCTGGCCCATCAGTTCGCGCACCACCGCCGGCACGCCGCCGGCGCGGTAGAAGTCCTCGCCCAGATATTCGCCGGCCGGTTGCAGGTTGACCAGCAGCGGAACCTCCAATCCCTGCGTCTGCCAGTCGTCCAGGTCGAGTTCGACCCCGGCATGTCGCGCCAGGGCCGTCAGGTGGATCGGGGCGTTGGTCGAGCCGCCGATGGCGGAAGTGACCACGATGGCGTTCAGGAAAGCATCGCGAGTCAGGATGTCCGACGGCTTCAGGTCCTCGCGCACCATGTCGACGATCCGAAGGCCGGTACGATAGGCGGCCTCCTGCCGGTCGCGATAGGGGGCCGGAATCGCCGCCGAGCCCGGCAGCGACATGCCCAGCGCCTCGGCCAGGGAGTTCATGGTCGTGGCCGTGCCCATGGTGTTGCAAAAGCCGGTCGAGGGCGCTGAGGACGACACGAGTTGAATGAAGCCCTGATAATCGAGCTCGCCGGCGGCCAGCAACTCCCGAGCCTTCCAGACGATAGTGCCCGAGCCAGTGCGCTGGCCCTTGAACCATCCGTTCAGCATGGGGCCGACTGAGAGCGAAATGGCGGGGATGTTCACCGTGGCCGCGGCCATCAGGCAGGCCGGCGTGGTTTTGTCGCAGCCGGTGGTCAGCACCACCCCGTCTATGGGATAGCCGTAGAGCACCTCCACGAGGCCGAGATAGGCCAGGTTGCGGTCCAGGCCCGCGGTCGGGCGTTTGCCGGTCTCCTGGATGGGGTGCACGGGAAATTCGATCGCGATTCCGCCGGCGGTGCGAATGCCCTCACGGATGCGCTCAGCCAGCACCAGGTGATGACGATTGCAGGGTGAAAGGTCCGATCCGGTCTGGGCGATGCCGATGATCGGCTTGCCTGACTGCAGCTCTTCCAGCGTCAAGCCGAAATTGAGGTAGCGTTCCAGATAGAGCGCGGTCATGTCGACATTGGCGGGATTGTCGAACCAGGCGCGCGAGCGCAACTTGATGGGCGCCGGTGGAGGCTTGCGGGTCATTTAGCTCGGACGCCGAAACGATAGATGGAGACCTGGCGATAGGTCTGGCCGGGATCGAGCCGTGTGGTCGGAAACGCCGGATGGTTCGGGGAGTCGGGGAAATGCTGCAACTCCAGCGCGATCCCGTCGCCCTGGCGATAGAGGGTCTGGCCTGATCCCGCTGCGGTCGCGTCGAGGAAGTTGCCCGAATAGACCTGGACGCCGGGCTCGGTGGTCCACAGCTCCATCGTGCGGCCTGAAGCCGGATCGGTGAGCCGGGCGGCGAAGTGCGGCTTTGGCGTGACGCCCCCGCGCAGCACGAAGTTGTGGTCGTAGCCGCGGCCGATGGCGATTTGCGGATCAGCTGCATCACGTATGCGTTCGCCGATGCGCCGGGCCTTGCGGAAATCGAACGGGGTGCCGGCGACCGGGCGAAGTTCTCCTGTGGGAATCAGGGCGGCGTCCACGGGGGTGTAGGCGTCGGCGGCCAAGGTCAGAACCTCGTCCAGCGCGTCATGTCCACTGGCGGCTCCTGCCAGGTTGAACAGGCTGTGATTGACCATATTGACCACGGTCGGCTTGTCCGTGGTGGCGGCGTAGGTGGTGGTCAGCTGGTTCTGCTCGTCGAGGGCGTAGGTGATGCTGGCCTTCAGCGTCCCCGGATAGCCTTCCTCGCCGTCGGGGCTGGTGCGGGTCAGGGTGACGCTGGCGGCCGGACCGCTCTGGACCGCGGTGATGGTCCAGAGCTGCTTGTCGAAGCCCTTGGCCCCGCCATGCAGGCTGTTCTGACCCTCGTTGCGGGTCAGCGCATAGTGCTGGCCGTCGAGCGTGAAGGCTGCGCCGGCGATGCGATTGGCGTAGCGGCCGACCGTGGCCCCGAAATACTGCGGCTTGGCCAGGTAGCCGGTCATGTCCGGATAGGCCAGCACCACGTCGGCGATCTTGCCGCGGCGGTCCGGCAGTTTCAGCGACTGGATCGTCGCGCCATAGGCGATGACGCGCACTGAGACGCCGTGGGCGTTCTTCAGGGTGACGGCCTGGACCGCCGCACCGTCCGGCAGGGCGCCGAAGCTTTCACGGCTGGCTTCGGCGGCATGGGCGCCGGTTGCGGCGAAAATGGCGGCGGCGAAGAGGTGGGGGGCTTTCACTGCGGCTCCACGGCGTAATCGTTTTAGTGTGATTGACGGGCCACGAACGGTCTTATACTCAGACAAATAACGATCCTTCGACGCAGAGCGCAAGGGTAAATCGGACCTTCGGGAGGATCACGGCATGGCCGTCAGCGTCGTCAGCACATCACCCAGGCCCCCGGTCGAGCCCGGCTCTGCGCGATCCTACCGGCCGGCGCTGGCGTTGCTGGCCAGCCTGTTTTTCATGTGGGGCTTCATCACGGTCATCAACAACACGCTGCTGCCGCACCTCAGGAGCGTGTTCGAGCTGAACTACACGCAGACGACGTTGATCGAATCGACCTGGTTCGTCGGCTATCTCGTGGCCTCGCTTCCTGCCGCGAAGCTGATCGAACGGATCGGTTATCAGCGTGCGCTGGTGATCGGGCTGGCGGTGATGACGATGGGTTCGGCCGGGATGATCCTTGCCGCCAGCCTGCCTTCCTATGGGGTCACGCTCGTCTCGCTGTTCACCGTCTCCTGCGGCATCGCACTCTTGCAGGTTGCAGCCAATCCCTATGTCGCGGTGATCGGCCCGCCCGAATCCTCCGAAGCGCGCCTCACGCTGGTGCAGGCCTTCAATACGACCGGCGACGTTCTGGCGGTCGTCTTCGGGCGCTACCTGATCCTCAGCCGCACCACGGCGGGTACTTCCGCCGAGGGCGTCCAACTTTCCCATGCTCAACGTATGGCCGATGCGCAGGCGACCGAGCTGCCTTATTTCATCGTCGCACTGGTGCTCGCGGCGCTCGCCGTGGTCATCGCTCGGGCTCACCTGCCCGCGCTGGGCGCGGCCACCCAACGCACCAACGCCGAGCAGCGCCGGAACCTGTCGCTCTGGAGCCACCGCAACCTTATTCTCGGTTGCGGCGCGATCTTCCTTTATGTGCTGGCCGAGATCGGGGTGGGCAACCTGTTCATCAACTTCGCCTCGCAGCCCAGCGTCGCCAACATCACCCATGAGAAGGCGGCCTTCTACCTGACCTTCGTCTGGGGCGGCATGATGGTCGGTCGCTTCGCCGGAGCCTGGATCATGCGCAATTTCGCGCCGGACCGGGTGCTGGCTTTCTTCGCGCTTGGCGCCCTCCTCTCAGCGCTCGCCGCCACTATCCTCCACGGACCGGCGGCGATGTATGCGCTGATCGTGGTGGGGCTGTTCCATTCGATCATGTTCCCCACGATATTCGCCCTCGCCATCCGGGGCCTCGGCCCGCTGACCGAGGAAGGCTCGGGCCTGCTGATCATGTCGATCGCCGGCGGCGCGCTGGTGTTCATCCAGGGCGCCATCGCCGATAACTATGGCATACAGACGGCTTTCGTCGTGACGGCTCTTTGCGAACTTTACGTGCTGTTCTACGCCCTCTGGGGCTCCAAGCCGACCCACGCCCTGGCCGAGGTGGCCCTGGACGCAGAAGCCTGACGGGCGGCTGCGGGGTCAGAGCGCCCTGACGCTCACCTCAACCGCATCGGCCCTGGCCAGGGCGTTTCTCAGCGGCAGGCGGAACGGCGCGGCCTCGATCTCGAATAGGTCGCCGTGTTCCGTGCGGACGCCGTCGGCGAACGAGAGGGTGGCCGTGCCGAAGAAGTGGACGTGCACATCGCCAGGGCGGCGGAAGCCAGCATATTTGAAGTGGTGGCGCTCGAGATTGGCCAGGCTGTGGCTCATATGCGCTTCGCCCGAGCGGAACGGGCGGCTCCACACCACCTCGCCGCCGCGCCGGATGCTGCTCGTCCCTTTGACCGACGCCGGCAGGGCGCCGGTCAGCAGCTCAGGCCCCAGGGCCGCTGGACGCAGCTTCGAGTGCGCCAGCCACAGATAGTTGCCCCGCTCGGTGACGTGGTCGGAGAATTCGTTGGCCAGGCAATAGCCCAAGCGCACGGGTTTTCCAGCCGCATCGATCAGGTAGATCCCCGCGATCTCCGGCTCTTCGCTGCCGTCCAGGGCGAAGTCGGGGGAGCGCAGCGGCGCCTCGGGGGCGACGATCGACGAGCCGTCGCCCTTGTAGAACCACTCCGGCTGGACACCGATCTCGCCGGCGGCCGGCTTGCCGCCTTCCAGGCCCATGCGGAACATGCGCATTGAGTCCGTTTCTTGCTCTCCCGCGGCGGCCTTGTGCATCTTGTCACGGCCTTCGGCCGAGCCCAGATGGGTCAGGCCGGTGCCGCTCAGCACCAGGTGCGCCGGATCAGGATGGTCGATCGGGGCCAGTATCCGGCCTTCTGTCAGCTCGCGCCCCAGGTCGATCTCAGCCCCGTTGGCGTGTCCGGCGGCGAGAGCAGCCAGGGGCTGGTTGGTCGCCAGAGCAGCCTGGGCCAAGTCGTAGAGGGTGGCGTAGCCGACGATCAGCCTGGCGGCTCCATCATCGTGCGCGACGGCGAGGCGGCGGTCGCCGCTCTCGGCGCGAAGCTGCAGCAAATGCAGGCTCATGGTCGTCTTTCCCGCTCTCCGCCGCCGTCGATCACCAAGTTTCGCCTATTCCTGACTGATAATACTCATACAAATAAACGAAACAAGCTTGCCGACATTCCGATCAGCGTTCGAGCCCGAACCGGGTATCCTCCTGAGCCAGGGCGATGAGGTCGCGCATCGCATCGCGCGCGGCGTCCGGGCCGCCGGCGGCGATGGCGTCGAACACCCGCCAGTGGTCGGGGAGGGGATCGCGCGGCAGCTTGCGCCGGCGCTGCTTGAAGATGGTTGTCCAGCGAACGGCCGCGCCGATACCGCTCGCCAGGGTGATCAGCGGAGCGTTGTAAGTGGCCTCGATGACCGCGTCGTGGAAATGGCGGTCGGCGACCTGACCGTCCTCGACCGCCAGGCCGTGCCGCTCCATCTCCTGCAGCGCTCGGCGCATTCGGCTGAGATCGTCCGGCGTGCGCCGCTCGGCGGCCAGAGCTGCGGCCGCGGGCTCCACCACCATGCGCAGTTCGAAGATGTCGCGCAGAAAGCTGGGGCTAGGCTCCCCGCTTTCGAAGAACCAGGCGAGCACGTCCGGATCCAGCAGACTCCAGCGCTTCTGATCGCTGACCCTGGTGCCGGTCTTGGGCCGACTCTCCACCAGGCCCTTGGCGGCCAGCATGCGCACCGCCTCGCGATAGGCGGTGCGCGAAACGTGCAACTGCTCGCTGGAGTGAATCTCGTTGTCGAGCACTTCCCCCGGCTTGTACACGCCCGACACGATCGCCACGCCCAGAGTTCTGGCGATCGCGCCATGCAGCCGCTCGCCCGAGCCGCTCGCTTTCACAGGTTTGCGCCGCTTGACGATGGGCTTGGTCAATGACTTGTGGTCGTTCAATATCGCCTTCTCCACCGACGCCTCGCGCTTTCCGAATAGCGGCCAGCATAGTCAGACAATTCGGCGCGTCGACGACAGAGTGAATCATGCCTGATCGCCAGTTGCTGTCGTCAGCGGGGCGCGATCTACAGCTGTGCCCGCTCCCCGGTAGCGGCCTTAAGGTTGTGGCCCTTGCTGCAAGTGTTTACAGCGTACACCTCGATGTGTACGGTGTATGCAAATGACTCGAGACCGACTTTTCGCAGCCGCCAGGGAGATTTTCGAGCGAGAGGGCCTTGGCGGTCTCTCTGTGAGGGCGGTGGCGCGGCATGCGGGCCTGTCGCCTATGGCGATGTACCGCCATTTCGCGGACAAGGACGCGCTTCTGGACGCCCTCATGCTGGACGGCTTCGCCGCCTGGGAAGCCCGGGTCGGCGCGATCGAGGCCGAGGATCCGCTCGAATGGCTGCGGCGGCTGTTTTCGGCCTATCTGGACTTCGCCCTTGCGGATCCGCACCGGTTCGACGCCGCCTTTCTCCTCCCGGCGCGTGGCGCGCGCAAATACCCCGAAGACTTCTTGAATGGCCGATCACCGGCGATCAGCATGATCGTGGCGCGGATCAAGCAGGCCATAGACACAGGCCGGTTCGCCCCAGTCGAGCCGCTCGATGCGGCGCTGACGCTCGCCGCCCTGGCGCAAGGTTATGTCACCATGCAGCGAGCCGGACGCTTTGGCGATGAAGCCTATTTTCGCCATAGCTTCACGGCGGCCTGCGAGCGAGGCCTCGCATTGTTCAAGATCGACCCGTACGGCGCGCCGGGCGGGCGTGGCGCCCACGGCGCCGCCCAGCATCGCAAATGACGCCCCTCATCGATCGAACCCATCACTTGGGAAGTACGGGAAGGTTCCATGAACAACGTCCTGGGCCCGGTTCCAGATCTCTGGTCGGCAATTTCCTGGCGGCCCCGCCTGGTTCAGCATCGCCAACTGCATTTGGGGCGCGTCCTGTCGTGCCTAATCTTTGCGATCAGCCTAAATGCTTCGCCGGCTTGTGCTCAGGCTGTCGAAACCGCGCTCGAGCACGCCCGGATCTATCCCTCGCCGGATGCGGCGCCAATCTCCGACGGAACCATCCTCATTCGAGGCGGCAAGATCGCAGCCGTCGGCCCGGCCGATGAGGTGCGGGTCCCAGGCTCGGCGCGGGTGATCGACGCCACGGGCGAGGTCGTCGCGGCGGGTTTCTGGAACAGCCATGTTCACATCATGCCCACCGAACTTCTGGGCGCCGACAAGGCCCCGGCAGCGAGGCTTCAAGGCGGCCTTGACCAGATGCTGAACCGCTGGGGTTTCACCACGGTGTTCGACATCGCCTCGGCCACGGCCAATACCCTGGCCCTCCGCCGCCGTATCGAGTCCGGAGAAATCGCGGGACCGAAGATATTGACTGTCGGCGACCCGTTCTTCCCGGAAGGGGGTACGCCGATCTACGTCCGCGCATACCTCAAGGCCCATGGCTGGCAGGACGAGGAGGTCTCCAGCCCCGAAGCAGCGGCGGCGCGCGCCAGGAGCCAGCTCGACCGGGGGACCGACGGCGTGAAAATCTTCGCCGGCGCCATCGTGGGCGGCAAGATCGGCGTCCTGCCCATGCGGACCGACATCGCCAAGGCCGTGGTCGCCGTGGCGCACAGGCGCGGCAAGCCCGCCTTCGCCCACCCCTCGAACTTCGCCGGGATCAACGTCGCGATCGACTCTGGCGTCGACGTGCTGGCCCACACGACGGCCATGGAGGGCGGCATAGACCAAGGGCCCTGGCCGCCCGAGATGATCGCTCGAATGCGCGCCCACAACATGGCCCTGATCCCAACGCTCATGCTGTTCGACGTCGAGATGAAAAAGGAGGGCGGCGTACCGCCGGAAGCCTTCGCGGCGACCTTCGACCGGATCGTGTCGGAGGTCAGGGACTACGCCGCCGCCGGCGGTCAGATCCTCTTCGGCACCGATGTCGGCTATATCGACGCGTACGATACGACCGAGGAGTTCCAACTGCTCTCTCGCGCGCTGGACTGGCGGATGATCCTGAAGTCGCTGACGACCGCGCCCGCCGAGCGGTTCGGGTTCGCCGACCGGAAAGGTCGGCTCGCCCCAGGAATGGACGCGGACCTCGTCGTGTTGGACGGGGATCCGGCCAAGGATGCGACGGCCTTTAGCCGGGTGCGCACCACAATTCGCGAGGGACGGATCATTTGGGGCGGCGGTTAGCCAAGGGGCCGCAAATTCGCGCGCGCCAACTCGCCTTTGGCCGGGCCCAGCCGGCCGCTCGCCACTAGCCGCCATGCCGGCGGACCGTCTAAGGCAGCGCCAGTTCCTCCGATGCAGACATCCCGCTCGGCATGCCAGCGCGAACGTTCACGCCGTCATGATGCTCAAACCGGTCGGCGTTTCGTAACCTGGAGGTCTCCGACCGGGACCGCTCAGCCGGCCTTGCACAGGGCGGCTTTGGCGAATTTGCCGGCCTCGTCGCGACATTTTCCTTTGGCGTCCAGCTTGTAGATATGGGCGACCTTGCAGTTCTCCGCCTTCGCAAACTTTCCGCTGGCGTCGTGACACTTGCCCTTATCGTCCAGTTTGTAAGGGCCGGCGGCGAGGCTGAGGCCAGGCGCGCCCATCAAGAGGGCGACAGAGATTACGGCGGCGATCGTTGAGCGCATTGGTTAGTCCTCCCAGCAATTACGGCACCCTCCCATGGCCATGGCAGGGCCACAACAGGGTCTTTGACCTCTCCGGCTAGTCGCCCATGGGCTGACGCTAGCTTTCTCCGCGCCTCCGAGCTAGCAGACCGCCCCATGATCCGCCTCGACAACATCTCCAAGCAGAACGGCCACCAGATCCTGTTCATCGACGCCTCGATGGGCGTTCAAAAGGGCGAAAAGGTCGGGCTTGTCGGCCCGAACGGCGCTGGCAAGACCACCTTGTTCCGCATGATCACCGGTCAGGAGCAGTCCGATGACGGACTGGTCGCGATCGATCCCGGCATGACGATCGGCTATTTCAGCCAGGACGTCGGCGAAATGTCGGGCCAGAGCGCGGTCGCCGCGGTGATGGACGGCGTTGGTCCCGTCAGCGCGCTGGCTGTCGAAATGGCCGAGCTCGAAGCCGCCATGGTCGATCCGGACCGCGCCGACGAATTGGACGCTATCCTCGAGCGTTACGGCGAGGTGCAGGGGCGTTTCGAGGAACTGGACGGCTATGCGCTGGAAGCGCGAGCGCGCGAGGTGCTGGCCGGCCTGAGCTTCAGCCAGGAACGCATGGATGGCGATGTCGGTCTGCTGTCCGGCGGCTGGAAGATGCGCGTGGCCCTGGCCCGCATCCTGTTGATGCGGCCCGACGGCATGCTGCTGGACGAACCCAGCAACCACCTCGACCTGGAAAGCCTGATCTGGCTTGAGGCCTTCCTCAAGACCTATGACGGCGCTCTGCTGATGACCTCGCACGACCGCGCCTTCATGAACCGCATCATCGGCAAGGTGGTGGAGATCGATGGCGGCTCGCTGATCACCTATTCGGGCGATCTCGACTTCTATGAACAGCAGCGCGCGCTCAGCGAACAGCAACGCCAGGCGCAATACGAGCGCCAGCAGGCCATGCTGGCCAAGGAAATCAAATTCATCGAGCGGTTCAAGGCGCGCGCCTCGCACGCCGCCCAGGTCCAGAGCCGGGTGAAGAAGCTCGACAAGATCGAACGCGTCGAGGCGCCGCGCCGTCGCCAGTCGGTCCAGTTCGAGTTCAAGAGCCCGCCGCGGTCAGGCGATGATGTGATCAGCATGCGCAATGTCCATAAGGGCTATGGCGCCCAGCCGATCTACCAAGGCCTCGACTTCCTGGTGCGCCGCAAGGAGCGATGGTGCGTCCTGGGCGCCAACGGCGCGGGCAAATCGACCCTGTTGAAACTCGCAGCCGGCGCGGCTGCGCCCGACCAGGGCGCCGTCAGCATCGGCGCCAGCGTCAAGATGGGCTATTTCGCCCAGCACTCCATGGATCTGCTGGACGGCGAAGAGACGATCTTCGAGTCTCTGGACGGCTGGTTCCCGCAGGCGGGCCAGGGCGCGCTGCGCACCCTGGCGGGGTGCTTCGGCTTCTCCGGCGACGATGTGGAAAAGCCCTGCCGCGTCTTGTCAGGCGGCGAGAAGGCGCGCCTGGTCATGGCCAAGATGCTGTTCGATCCGCCGAACCTTTTGGTGCTCGACGAACCGACCAACCACCTCGACATGGCGACCAAGGAGATGCTTGTCGGGACCCTGGCGGACTTTGAGGGGACCATGCTCTTCGTCTCGCACGACCGCCACTTCCTGGCGGCCCTGTCCAACCGCGTGCTGGAACTGACCCCCGAGGGCGTCCATCAGTACGGCGGCGGCTATACCGAATATGTCACCCGCACGGGCCAGGAAGCGCCGGGGCTGCACCCGGCGGGCTAGGCGGCGTGAAGGGACGGCTCGACGAGAGCAGAAAGTCGTCGGCGCCGTCCCTTGGAACGGCAAGGTCCCGGTGCGGATCGAACCTCCGGTCTTGGCGGATTTCGTTGAAGATTTCGGCTGGGCGGCGATCTCAGCGGTGTCGGCGCAGCTTTTCCGAAGACCAGCCAGGCGTCCGCTTATCGCACCGGTCCGTCCACGAGCCTGATGATCGGCTCACCACACCCATTCGGGACGAACCGGACCCCATGCTGAGGACCCTCCGCGACTGGAGGCGACCCCTCTTCAGGGCCTCGCCGGCCGGAGCCTGTTCACCAGTTCGCCATTCTGCATCACATCGATCCTGGCGCAGTCTGGCCAATCTCTCAGGAGTTGGCGCGCATAGGCTAGTGCTTGGGCCTCGTCTTCCAGGGCGCGTGACTTCAACAGGGGCTCTCGGTCCGGCTGGTCAACGCGGAATTCGAAGGTGTGCATGGTCGCCACGATAGCACAGCTTCGAGGCGGCCAATTCAAATGTCCGCGAACGCGGGCGCGCCGCCTCTCGAAAGGATTAGACTCTACCGCGAGCGAGCGGTCGCCACCCGGGCCCGAATTCGGCGGCGGGGCGCCCCTACGCCGCTGAGCTGGTCGCCGCCTCATCGGGATCGCGCAGCGTGTAGCCGCGACCCCAGACGGTTTCGATGTGATGCGCGCCCCCGCTGGCGTCGGCGAGCTTCTTGCGCAGCTTGCAGATGAAGACGTCGATAATCTTCATTTCCGGCTCGTCCATGCCGCCATAGAGGTGATTGAGGATCATCTCCTTGGTCATGGTCGTGCCCTTGCGCAGGGCCAGGAGCTCCATCACTTGGTATTCCTTGCCGGTCAGATGCACGCGGCTGCCGCTCACCTCGACGGTCTTGGCGTCGAGATTGACGATGATGGAGCCCGTTTTGATCACGGACTGGGCATGGCCCTTTGAGCGACGCACGACGGCGTGGATCCGGGCCACCAGTTCATCCTTGTGGAACGGCTTGGTCAGATAGTCGTCGGCGCCGCCTGAAAAGATGCGCACCTTGGTGTCGATCTCGGTCGAACCGGACAGGATCATGATCGGGGTGTGGATCTTGGCCACGCGCAGGGTGCGCAGCACCTCCATACCGCTCATGTCGGGCAGGTTCAGGTCCAGGAGGATCAGGTCGTAGTCATAGATCTTGCCGAGGTCGACGCCTTCTTCACCGAGGTCTGTCGCATAGACGTTGAAGCCCTCCGCCTTGAGCATCAGCTCGATGCTCTGGGCGGTCGCGCTATCGTCTTCGATCATCAGAACGCGCATCTGGTCTTCCTCGCACTTCCGGCGTCCCTGGAGCTGCCGTCGCCCAGGTCAATCGAGACCGCTTCGGCGACCCCTGGTTCATTAGGGCCGGTTCAGGCTTGATTAATTATGAATCTCGCCGCGACCGAATTACGCGGTTGAAGGGGTTCGGCGACCAGAGCGATGGTGCGGCCGAACCCCAGCGAGTGTGCGATGCGGCAGAGCCGCTAGGCCAATACCTTAAAGGAAATCGCTATCGAGCCCTTGAACGATTGTGCGGCGCAACATAAGTCTATGGACGTGGCGCGTCCCTGACGCGCCTGCCCTTCCTGGGCGTTTCCTCCCTATGAACTGGCCGCGCTGCAAAGCGCGGCCTTTTTTGTTCGCGAGGCCTCAGTGCAGCGCCCGGTTCAGCAGGGCCGCCATGCGCACGCCAGCCTTTTCCAGCTGCAGGGCGACATCCCGCTTGGCCATGGCCTGATAGGTCTCAGTGAGGGCCTTAGCGCCATGGTCGCTGCAGGTTGGCCTGGTCGGCAGCGCGTAAGCATCGCGCTGCGCGATCTTGAACGTTTCCATCGCCCAGGCGCGCGGATCGCCAGCCGACCATGTCCCGACCCGCTCCGGGCTCGTCCGATCATCAAGTTCGGCGGCGATCGCCTCCGCCGAGCCGCCCAGCGACCCGACCGCCCCGGTGTCCCAATAGGCGTGCAGATTGGCGGCGTGGCCGTCTGGGGCCGGGTCCAGGCCGATGCAGTTGCCGCCCTTGTCCATATGGTCGGCCGCATGCAGCGGCTGGTGAAGGTCGCCGACGAAATGGATGAGGAATTTCAAGGCGAGCAACCGCTCGTTCGGAGAAGTCGATGGACTGCGCAATTCCGCGGTGAACTGCTCGATCTTGGCGACGACGCAAGCCTGCGCCGGGCCTTGGCTCGCCAGTTGTCCTGGGGCCAGCGGTGCAAAGCCGTAGCAGGCCGCTTTCAGGTCGGGGTGGTCGATCTCGATGTCGGCGAAGTGCCAGGCCGCGGTCTCGCGGTGGGCGCTGCGATATTTGTCTGCCCAGTTGGTCCGGCCGGCGAAATCCCGCGGAGTCAGCGGATCGGTGTCGGCGGCCATGATCGCATCGACCCTGGCGCGCGCTGCCGGTGTGAGATGGCGATAGGCGATCAATCCGGTGACCCTGTGGCCAAGCTCTCCCCATGCAGCGGCGCGGCCGGCCGTGGCGATCAGGGAGCAGGCGGCGAATAGGGCGCTGACAACTCTCATCCCATGACCCTAGGCCCCAAATTTGAAGACCGCGCGACCGTGACGCGCCGAACCTCATCCGTAGTCTGTGAGAAAGTCCCGCCGCGTGGTTTATCCGCGGCGAGATGGTGACGAGGCTGGAGTGCGCCTTTGGAACTGGATGATGACATTGACTCCGCCGAGCTTGAGCGCCTGGCGGCCAGGCTGGAGAAGAGCGGCCGCTACCGGGTGCTCCGAAAGCTGCAGCCACGGCGGACCCTGATCGAGCCGGATGGCTCGAGGACCCGGCAGGGCCTGTTCGTGGATGTCGAAACCACCGGCCTCGATCCCCAGAGCGATGAGATCATCGAACTGGCCATGGTCCCGTTCACCTATGGGCTGGACGGCCGGATCTTCGCGGTCGGCGAGGTCTTTCGCGCGCTGCGGGAGCCCTCAAAGCCGATCCCGCCCGAGGTCACGGCGATCACGGGCATCACCAACGAAATGGTGGCCGGCCAGGCCATAGATCCGGCCGAAGTCACCCGCTGTGCGGCGCCCGCGGCGATCGTGGTGGCGCACAACGCCGCCTTCGACCGCCGCTTCCTGGAGCGCTTCTGCGAGACCTTCAACACCAAGCCCTGGGCCTGTTCCATGACCGAGGTCGACTGGGCGAGCGAGGGCTTCGAAGGCGTAAAGCTACCCTACCTCGCCACAGGCGCCGGCTTCTTCTACGACAAGCATCGCGCTGAACAGGATTGCCTCGCCGCCATAGAACTGCTGTCGCGCCCCTTGCCGCGGAGCGGCCAGTTGGCTTTCGCCAAGCTGCTCGAGCATGCGCGCCGCCCAACCTGGCGGATCTGGGCGGTGAACTCGCCTTTTGACCTGAAGGAGATCCTCAAGGCGCGCGGCTACCGTTGGAACGGGGAGGGGACGGCTTCGCCGAAGGCTTGGTACATTGATGTCGCCGACGCCGACCGTGAGGCTGAGCTGAACTTTCTCCAGGCCGAGATCTACCGCGGCGAGATCCATCTGCCGGTGCGCCGCATCGAGGCGCACGATCGCTTCTCCGACCGGATCTGATCTGTCGCCGTAGGCGCTTATCTCCGCCATTGCTCCATGCGGGTCGATCACCTCGGGCTCGGATCAAGCGGACCGCGTACGGGCGTTGGCCTCAATCAATTGCCCGATCATCCCCACGATGGGCTTGCCCGGCCGTGGAACTTATGCAGAACATCCCTGCCATGGGCGCCAAGAACCTTGACCGCATTCCCCTCGCCGAATGGCGGCGCACGGTGGAGACCGTCTGGGACATGCAGCAGGCGGGATGGGAGGTCATCTCGCGCTGTCGGACCTGCGGCCTGACCATGCTGGTCGATCTGGACCTGGTGGGCTGGACGCTCGGACCACGCACCAGCCTCTGGAACAAGCATCCCCAGTGTCGCCGCCTGGGATGCCAGGGCGTGGTCGATTTCCAGGCCAAGGTCCCGCGCCGCGGAATCTTTGAGGTTCTGGCGGCGGAGTGGCCGCCAGGGAAGGACCCAATGCCCACAGGGACGGCGACCATAACCGTCGCCGAGATCATCATTGGTCCAGGCCGCATCGGCGCGGAATGCCGGCCCTGCGCCTGGAAGCGGGTGCTCTCGCCGGCCGAAACCATCACCACCTTCGGCCTCGGCGCGACCCTGGACCAGGTTCAGGCTGGTCTCCGGCGCAAGTGCCCCAACCCAGAATGCCGGGCGACCGTTCGCGTCGGCAAAGCCCGGCGCGGCCGATAAAGAAAGACCCTCGTCAGGCAGTCGCTCATGGCCAAGACAGATCCGCCCTCGACGCTCAAACGCCCCCCGGCGAAGATGATCGCGGGCTTCCATGCCCGACAGGTCGGCGCGGACACCGTGCGCACCTTCCTGCAGAACGGCTGGTCGCTGGCGATCTGCTGCAAGGCCTGCCCGCGGGTCGTCGAATGGACGCCGCCAAGACTGCAGGCGATTTTCGCCGAGCGCCTGGATCTCAAGATCGCCGCACTCGCGCCAAGGCTCGCCTGCACCGGAGAGGATGGGTGCGGATCCCGCGAGGTCGCAGTGTTTCCGCACGCCTATGACGGCGACTGGACCTGGCCGCCGCCAGCCCCTCAGGCTTGATCAGGCCGGAACGGCGTCGTCCTGCCGGGATCCGACCGCCACGATCTTCAAGGCCCCGTCCGGCAGCGGGCGCTGCAGGTGTTTCACCTCATCCCAGGGCGCGCCGCTCATCCAAAGGTCCCGCTCGGCCTCCTCGGTGAGGATCACCGGCATGGCCTTGGCGTGATAGGTCTTCACCGGTTCGGCCGAGTCCGTGGTCAAAAAGCCGAAGGCCTCGATCTCCTCCCAACCTTTGCTGATCATCCGCACGCACGCATGCGGCGTCCAGATGCCGGCGAAGAACGCCAACGGTCGACTGTCATCCAGGGCGAACCAGATGTTCTTGCGGGTTCGCTCATGGTCCTGGTCGGGCTCGGCGAAGGAGGTGAAGGGAACCAGGCAGCGATTGGCGGGGCCAAGCCAGGGCCGCCAATGCGCATTGGTCTTTCCCTGGGCGTTGCTGGTGTTGCGGACGTTCGTGGTTCCCTTGTCGGGCTCCATCTTCAAGAGCTCGGTGAAATCGACCTCCTTGCCCTTGGCTCGCAGCTTGTCCGCACGGTCGCTGGCGGCCTTGTACAGCGCCTGCTTTGAGCTCGGCATGCCCCAACGCAGATTGCGCATCTCGCGCGATCCGTCTGCGGTCTTGAGAATTACGGGCGCCAGATAGTCGGGATAGACGCCGGGCATCGGCGGCTGGTTATTGTTGCGGTCCGTCATGGCCCGGGCCAGGCGCGCCGCCTCGGCCCTGGCTCGCATGATCGCATAAAGATTGCACACCGGCCGGTCTCCGACGCAGGATCTCAGGGTCGATCAAGCTTGTTGGGCGAACGCGCGCTTTGCAACCCACGACTCGGCTTCAAAGATTGCGGATGGCGCAGGTCGGCTTCGCCTGCGCCTTGGCCATGGCTGCGGCCGCGGCCGGCGCGGTTGTTGTCATGGCGGCCCGCCAACCGACGCCTGCAGAACAGATTGCGCTGACCATCCAGAAGGGGGCGGATTTCAACGGCGAGGAGTAGGGCGCCCCCACGGGCGGACCGCCCGCGGCTGGGCCGCGAAGCGCGGGGACCGGATCCCCGCCAGGCTTAAGCCCAGGATCAGACACTTCCGCGCCCCATTGTGAACGTGCTCGGAGCTCAAGGTCGGTTGTTGCGCTGATCCGGAGTTGCTCGTGATCCGTTTTCGATTGCTCGCCCTGATGTTGGCGCCCGTCCTCGGCCTGGCCGCGCCAGCCCTGGCGGAGAACACGATTCTGCCGGGCTATTGGGAAAGCCGGAACCACTCCGAACTGCTGATCAGCCAGGACAGCACTGACCGCAAATGCATCACCCCGGCCCAGGTCGAAGCCTATCTGACCGGCCCCACCAACCGCCACTACAGCTGCACCTACGATCACCGTGCGGTCGGCGGCGGCTCGGTCAATCTGGCCGGCCAGTGCGTCGACAAGAACGGCCTTCGCATGAGCGTTGGCATCTCTGGGACCTACACGCCGGAAAGCTTCCATCTGAAGGCCAAGCTGCACACCATCTTTGCGAGTCTTCCCATCGATGGGGCGGCGAGCATCGACGCCCATCGCGTCAGCGCCGACTGCCCGATGGCCAAGCCCTAGGCGCCGAAGCCGCCCGAACCGGCATCGGCCAAAGCCCTTCGCGCCGCACAGGCCCAAGACGCCGTCGACCGAGACTTTAGCCTTCCGAGCCGCTGCCGCGATCGGAAGACCAGCGGAGGGTCTTTTCCAGCAAATCCGCAGGCTCGATAGGCTTGGAGATGTGGTCGCTCATGCCGGCGGCGCGGCAGGCCTCGAGGTGGCTTTCCAGTACGTTCGCACTGATCCTCCGGTCCCTTGGCCATGAGGCGAAGGTGGTCTGCGATGGACTCGAAACCACGCGCGCCGTCATGGCGAGCGAGTTCGACCTCTTCCTGATGGTCGTCGGTATGCCCAGCATGGATGGACTGGCCGCCACGCGCCGGATCCGCGAATTTGAGCGCGACGGGTTCCGTCGGCCGTACGCGATCCATTGCGCGACCTCGCATGGCGCTCCGGAAGACTTCGAGCGGTCGGGCCAGGCCGGCGCCGACGGCCATCTCACCAAGCCCATCGATTTGGCCAAGCTGGTCCGGGTCATCGGCGCCTGTCGCCGGGCGCCGGATGGGCTTTGGCAGCCTAGTCCTGGCCGATCCTATGCAGCCGGCTCGGCCAGGCCGCGAGCCACCGATTTCCAGCAGGCTGTTTAGGGCGCTTCACCGTTACAGCCCCGTACGGCTTTATACGCAGGCCGAAGGCGAAAGGCGCGCGCGGTCTGAATCAGGTGAAGGTCTCGTCCTTCGGCTTGATCGGATTGCCCCCACTCACGCCTTCCTTGGTCACAACGTCTTCGAATTTCATTTTGAGCGTCTTGCGAGCTGGTTTGACCGGCTCGCCAGGTTGCCGCTTTGTCGCCGGGGCTTTGGCGGCAGCAACAGCTTCGATCTTTTCAGCGGGAGCGGCGGCTTTTGTTGGAGGTTCAGGCGCTTTGGGAGCAAGGACAGGCGCAGGGGGGGCGCCGCGGCCGCCTTGGCCAAGCCCCATATCCTTCGCCAACTTAGAGCGTGCCTCGCTATAGGTCGGCGCGACCATCGGGTAGTCCTTCGCGAGGCCCCAACGCGCCTTGTAGGTCTGCGGCGTCAGCCCGTGCGCCGAGTTTAGGTGGCGTTTGATAGAGGCGAACGACTTTCCGCAATCGAGGCAGATGATCCGCTCACCGGCGATGCTTTTGCGGATCGACACCGCAGGCGTCAGGGCGACGGTTTCGGGCTCAGCCGGTTTGTCAGCGCGGGCCAGGGCGGCGAAGGTGCTTTTCACGATGCTGGAAAGCTCGGCCGGATGAACCCGATGATTGCCGACGTAGGCCGCGACAATCGAGGCGGTGAGTTCGATCAGTTCGGCAGGTTCGTCGGCCATCGTCAGAGCCTCAAGGTTGGGGAGCGCGGATCATAGCTGAGTCGAGTGGGGCGGCCAGGTTGCGGGTGTCGCCATCGACCGAGAGGGGGCCGTAGCTGCTCCCCCGGAGTTCCGCCTAAAGGCCGATCGCCGCTGGCCCAGCTTGAGCGGCGCTCGACCAGAATGGAGCGCGGGCGACGGATGATGTAGGACCCACCAGCTTTCTGGAGGCTGCGATGGAAGGTCCAACGTCCCACTTCTATTTTTCCCAGCGCCTGCGACTGCACTATGTCGACTGGGGCAACGAGGGCGCGCCGCCCCTGCTGCTGCTGCATGGCGGACGCGACCATTGCCGCAACTGGGACTGGGTCGCGGACCGGCTGCGGGGTCGCTATCATGTCATTGCCCCGGACCTCAGGGGCCACGGTGACAGCGCCTGGGCCGTCGGCGGCGGATACGACCAGCCGGCCTACTTCTATGACCTCGCCCAGTTGGTTCATCAGAAGCAATTGGCGCCGGTGACCATCATCGCTCATTCCCTCGGAGCCGGCGTGGCGCTGAACTATTGCGGCGCCTTCCCCGACAAGATCAGCAAGGTGATCGCCATCGAGGGGCTGGGCCCGTCGCCGCAGATGATCGAAAAGATGGCCGAGGTCACCGTCGACCAGCGCCTGCGCACCTGGGTGAAGGACCGGCGGGAGACGTCCGGCCGAACGCCGCGCAAATACGCCACGCTCGAAGACGCCGTCGCCCGCATGGCGGAGGAAAACCCCCACCTCAGCGACGAGCAGGCGCGCCATCTGACGGTCTATGGGGCGCACCAGAACGAGGACGGGACCTATTCCTGGAAGTTCGACAATCATGTGCGTTGGGGCGGGGACGTTGGCGGGCTGTCGCACGAAGATCAGCATCGCCTGTGGAGGTGCATCACAGCGCCCGTGCTGCTGGTGCGCGGGTCGGAGTCCTGGGCCTCGGATCCGGTCCTGGACGGCCGCATCCAGCATTTCCAGAACGCCCGCCTGGTGAATTTCGAAGGGGCAGGTCATTGGGTCCACCACGATAGGCTCGACGATTTCATGCGCGCGGCGGACGCATTTCTCGCCGGCTAGGCCTGCCAGAACGCCCAGTGGCGGCCGGGTCGTTTGTCCGCGCCAAGCTAGGTTAGGCCGACCTACGCCTGCTCGCCAGATGTCGTCGTTGGACATGGCAACCCTACGGCTGGGCCAGTTCCCTGGAAGCCGTCGTAACGCTCGGCGGAGGATGGCGCTGAGCCGCCTTTTCGGCCGACTTGACTGTGACGCCTAAGGTCGCAGAACTCCCCAAGACAATGCGGTCGGAGATGGTGGAGAAGGTTATGACAGCGCCAGGGACACTCGAGTTGCTTATATCGTTGGAGCAGAAAATTATTGATCCTGCGATGCGCCATTCACCGCAAGTACTTCCCGGGATCTTGTCGGACGATTTTCTCGAATTCGGCGTCTGGTCAAATTTATCATAAGGAATCCGTAATTTCGGCCTTAGCCGCAGAGAACGTCGGCGCGTGGGCGGAGATGGCGAATGACGGATATGAACTTAGACCCCTCGCCAAGGGTGTGGTCCTGTTGACTTATAGCCATGTCAGGACACGAGAAGGCGTCCCAGATGCCCGCTCGTTGAGAAGCTCTATTTGGATGCTGATCGGCGATCGGTGGCAGTTGGTCTTTCATCAGGGCACGCCCACACGTGCCGAATGATGCTTGCCGGGGACTGGCCAACAAACCTTCCTGCTCTTCCTGCGCGACCCAGCAGCATTCATCAAGGTCACCGCTTGTGGCGCATCTTCGCCGACAGTCCCGGCGGGGCTCGCCAATACCTGTCATAGCAACTGCTCGGTCGGATTCAGGCGACTTGCTCCAGAGCGGTCATGACCGGGGGCGTAGTTAGGGGGCGCCTTTTCGGGTCTCCGCCGTTGGCAAGCTACCGGGGCAGTGGCCGCGATCCTGACAATGATGATTCCGTCACGTTGGAAAGGCGCGGGCGAGCAGCGGCTCCACGTCGAGCCCGGCTGGATCGATGCCGCCGATCACCCGGCCCCAGTCGGGCGCGAAGCGGGTGGCGATGAAGCCGTCGGCGACGAAGCTCGGCGCACGCTCGCGTAGCAGGGCCGCTTGAGCGACCAGGACTAGGCGCTGGGCGATGCGCCTTCCGCGCCCCTCCAGCACCTCCGGATCGCCGGTCAAAAGGTCCCTGAGCGCTGCCAGCTCCGCGCGGATGGGCGCCTCGCCGCCGCCCGAGGGGGCGAGGTCGTCCAGCAGGGCCGTGGCGGATTCCGGCTCACGCGCCATCGCACGGATGACGTCCAGGCACATGACGTTGCCCGATCCCTCCCAGATCGAGTTGACCGGCGCCTCACGATAGAACCGGCCCATCACGCCGGGCTCCACATAGCCGTTGCCGCCCAGGGCCTCCATCGCCTCGCCGCACGCCTCGACAGCGCGCTTGCAGACCCAAAACTTGGCCGCCGGCGTCATGATGCGCTTCCAGGCGCGCTGGGCCGGATCATCCCCGGCCTCGAACGCTTCGGCCAGGCGCATGGCCAGCACCAGGGCCGCTTCGCTCTCCAGGGCCAGGTCCGCGAGCACCGCGCGCATCAGTGGCTGGTCTGCAAGCGCGCGTCCGAAGGCCCGGCGCTTGCGGGTATAGGCCAGCGCCTGCACCAACGCCTGCCGTAGCATCGCGGCGCTGCCGACCACGCAGTTCAAGCGCGTATAGCCGGCCATCTCGATAATGGTGGGGATGCCGCGGCCGGGCTCACCCATCAGCACGCCCCAGGCGTCCTCGAACTCCACTTCGCTGGAGGCGTTGCTGCGGTTGCCGACCTTTTCCTTCAGGCGCTGGACGCGAATGGCGTTGCGCGAGCCGTCGGGGCGGTAGCGCGGGACGAAGAAGCAGGAGGGCGAGCCGTCCGGCGTCTTGGCCACGACCAGATGGGCGTCAGAGGTGGGAACGGAAAAGAACCATTTGTGGCCGCGCAACAGGTATTCGCCGCCGCGCCCGCCGACGCCGACCGGCGTCGCCGCGGTGGTGTTGGACCGCACGTCAGAACCGCCCTGCTTCTCGGTCATGCCCATGCCGATCCAGATCGAGGCCTTGTCGCGGATCGGCAGGTCGCGCGGGTCGTAGCGGTCGCTGTAGAGCTTGTCGCCGACGGTCGCCCACAAGGCCGGCTCCTTCTGCAGCAACGGAATCGCCGCCTGGGTCATGGTGGCCGGACAGAGGGTTCCCGCCTCGATCTGGCCATGCAGGTAGAAACCCGCCACCCAGGCGCCCCAACGCCCGCGCAGCTCATCGCGGAACGGGAGGGAGACGAGCCCTCGGTTGCGATAGAGCTCCAAGATCGCGTGCCAGCTCGGATGAAAGGACACCTGGTCGATCCGCCGGCCGCGAGCGTCATATCGCTCGAGTTCAGGCGTCAAGCGATTGGCGTCCGCCGCCATCCGCCAGGTCTCCGTCCGGCCGAGCTCGGCGCCGTAGTCGCCCAGGGTGTTGGCGAACCAGTCCCCGCCCACGCGGGCAACGGCCTCGACCAATGCCGCGTCGGTGGAGAAGAGGTCGTAGTCGACCAGTTCGTTGACCTGATTTTCGATCTCGTGAGTGCGCCAGTCCATCGCTGTCCGTTCCACGGCTAGGGTCCGATCGAAACCACGTTATTGTTCCACCAACGCCCTACCGCGAGAACTCAGTGCGCCGGCGCGGCCGAGGCTGCGGACGGTGTCCGGCATTCCTTCAGCCAGGCCAGCGCAAAGCCGAAGCCGGCGAAGGCGTAGAGGCCCACGTCGGCCCAGCCCATCGTGTTCATCACCCCGGCGAGCATGCCCGGGACGGCCAGGCCGAGGCCGATCAGGTCGAACACGGCGACCGCGCCCACCAGCGCCGATTTCAGCGCGCCCCGCGGCGTATTGCGGGCCAGGACCTGAACCGCGCCGATCTCCAGCAGGCCCGCGCCGAACAGGTGGGCCAGGAACACGCCCGACGGATCGAGGCTCATGCCGTACAGGTGAAGCAATTGGGCCGGCGCCGCGACCATACCCGCCCCGAAAACGAGATTGATGGCGCCCTTGGTCGTGAGCATGAACTTGGAAATAGGCTGGTCGGACATCTGTGACCTCCCTGTTGGTGTTGTTGGGTGTCAGAACGAGTAGTCGAGGTTGGCGCCGAACATGCGCGGCGTGCCAACGTGCATGTAGTTCAGGTTGAACGACTGAACCTTGATGATCGAGTTGTAGTAGTGCTGGTCCAGCAGGTTCTTGGCCCAGAGGCTGACGCCCCAACGGTGGTCGGATGACCTGAAACCGAGATTGCCGTTGACCAGGCCATAGGCCTTCTGCGCCTGGGCCTCGCCGTTGAAGACGTCAAAATACTGCTTCGAGGTGATCACAGAATCGCCATGCAGGGCCAGCGTGCCGGCGCTGAGGTCGGCGATAGTCCAGTCGGCCCCGATCGTCGTGTTGATCTTGGGCGCGTTGGCCAGTTGATGGCCCTTGAGGTCCTGGCCCAGCAACTGCCCCTCTTGGATTTCGGAGCTGAGCACCCCCAGCCCGAGGTGCAGGCTGAGCGCATGGGTAGGGCGGGCGGTCAACTCGAGCTCGCCCCCATCGACCGTCGCCTTGGGCAGGTTCACCAATTGCTGCAGCAAAGTCGGCGTGACGTTGATGAACTGCATATTCTGGTAGTCGTAGTGGTAGGCCGACAGGTTCAGCGTCATGCGCCGATCGAATAGCTGCAGCTTGGCGCCGCCTTCGATGTCGCTGAGCGTCTCCGGCTTGGCGACAGTGACTTCCGCCGGGGAGAAGAAGCCCTGGGCGTTGAAGGCGTCGCCGCGATAGCCCCGGCTGAAACTCAGATAAAACAGCTGGCCGCTCGAGGTCTTGTAGTCGACGCCGGCCTTGCCCGAGACATTGCTCCGCTTGAAGCGGTTCGCGCCTTCCGCCGCAACGTCGCTGGGCTGGACCAGATAGCCCAGGAAGTTCCCCTGAACGTCCTGGAACTGGGACTCGAAGCCGCCCAGACGGCCGTCGTCGCGTGTGTAGCGCAGGCCGCCGCGCAACGTGATGTGGTCGGTGAGCCTGTACTTCATGTCCGTATAGACGGCGGTGCTGGTCTTGATCTGGGTGAAGCTGTTGCCGACCCTGCAGGCGACCGGGAAGCCGGCCAGGCAGTCCTGGGCGTTGATCACCCCGTCGCCGTTGACGTCGATGTCGGCGTAGAGCGTGTTCATCGTCGCGTTGTAGATTTCCTCGCGGTTGAAATAGGCGCCGAGCATGAAGTCGAACGGCCCGGTGAAGTTCGAGGTCAGCCGCAGGTCCTGGGCGAACTGCCGGGCGCGGGCGAAATAGCTGATCTGCAGGGCCTGGTTGGGCGCGCCGTCAGAGGCTTCCGGTATGAACAGCTTGCCCCAGTCCCACGCGGTGATCGTCGTCAGGGCCAGGTGATGCGGCAGCTGGATGTCGCCGTGCAGCGAGGCCGACCAGGTCTCGGCGAGCCGTCGGGCGGTCTCGGCGTTCTGGACCGTATCGGGGCCCAGGTTCGCGGGCGGAACATAGCCCTGAAGGCCGAACAGGTTGTAGACCGGCCCGCCGATGCCGGTTGAGTCCAGCGGCTCGCCCTTGATCCCGTAGTTGATCGGGTTCTGCCAGCTGCCCGCGATCCTCAAGGTGAACTCCGAATTGCTGGTCGGCCGGGCCAGCAGGCTCAGGCGACCGGCGTAGCCGTCGAGGGCATCGAGCTTCGGCTTGCCCGGCAGGGCGTCGCTCATCCACCCGTTCGCCTTTTCGGCGGTGAAGGCGAAGCGGCCGGCGAGCTTGTCGCCCAGGAGCGGGCCGTTGACGTCGCCCGATGCCTGCCAGTGATTGTAGTTTCCATAGCCGACGCTGAAGTCGCCGCTGGGGGTGAAGGTCGGCTTGTTGGAGATGATGTTGATCGCGCCGCCCGTTGTGTTCTTGCCGTAGAGCGTGCCTTGCGGCCCTTTCAGCACCTCCACCCGCTGCAGGTCGAACATGCGAATGCCGAGGAGGGCAAAGGCGCTGGCGTAGGTCTCGTCGAAATAGGTGGCGACCGGGCCATCCTGGCTGAGGCTGTAGTCCGACATCGAGACCCCGCGCAGGGCGAAGATCGGCGTGCCCTCGCCATCGGGCGAAGTGGCCTGCAGCGAGGGGACGAACGAGGTGATGTCGTCGACCTTGGCGACGTGCTGGTTGCTCAGCTGAGCGCCGGACAGGGCCGAGACCGCGACCGGCACGTCCTGCAGCCGCTCGGTCCGCTTCTGGGCGGTGACCACGACTTCGCTCACAGTGTCGGCGCCCGCGGGCGATCCGCTCGCTGGCGCCGCGGTCTGGGCGAAAGCGGCGTGCGCGACGCCCAGCATCAATAGCGTCGCCAACGGCGTTGCGCCGCGCAGCAGGCAGGATTTGGTCACGGTCAGCCTCCCCGAGCCGTTCGGCCCGATTTGTTGGATTGGTTTTCTGCGGCTCACGCCCGTTCGCTCGGCGCGGGGCGGACGCCGTCAGGTCACTTCAGGTGCGCGCTGGTGGTCCCCAGGAAGCAGATCACCGCGGCGCGGGCGGCGGCGTCCTTCAGCCCGGAGAAAGCCATGTAGGTCCCGGGCACACGGCCCGGCGGGTCGGTCAGGAACCAGTCGATCACGGCCGGGCTCCAGCGGTCCTTGCGGGCGGACATGGCCGCCGAATAGGCGAAGCCGCGCTCGCTGGCGGGCCGTCGGCCGATGACGCCCCAGAGGCTGGGGCCGACCGTGCCCGGCTGGTCCTTGACGATGGAATGGCAGGTCGCGCACTTTGCGGAATAGATGTCCGCCCCGGGGCGGGCGTCGCAGCTCGGGTTCGCCTGCGCGCCGGAAGTCGCCGCCAGAAGGGCGCCGGCAAGGCTCGCCACCAACGCAAATTGCTTTGTCGTGAGGGCCGGCATCAGATCAGCACCTCGCTGACCTGGCGGGCGATGATGGCGCCGCGGGCGATGGCCCCGTCGATGAAGTTGCGCCAGCCGTTGTCGCCGACATCGCCGCCGGCCATGTAGATCCGGCCCTCGGGGCGGGCCAATTCATCGAAATATTTGGTCATCCCGCCCGGCGCGAAGCCGGAGAAGGTGCCGAGCGCGAACGGGTCCTTGCCCCAGGCGTAGCTGGTGCAGCCGAGCACTTCGAGGTTGGGATCGAACTGGCGCAGGACCGCCTGCACCGCCGCCTCGTCATTGCCGTCGAAGGCGTCGGCGCGGGGCGAGAACCCGACGATGAGGGTCGAGTTGTCGAGTTCCTTGTAGGTGAAGAAGGTGCCCGGCCCCTGGGTTCCGGAAGCCGCCCACTGGACCTTGCCGAGCCGACCCTTGACCTCGGCATAGACCTTGATGCCCGACGGAGTGTAGCCGCTCCGCGACGCGGCCAGCTTGCCGTCGGACAGCGCCGGGGCGAACTCGATGGTCTTGAGCACGCGCGGCGGCAAGGCCAGCACCACCGCGCGGGCGGTCACAGGCTTGCCGCTTCGCGGCGTGACGATCACCCCGTCGCGCACCTGCTCGATGCGGCGAACGGAGCTTCCGAGGCGGATCTCGACCTTGCCGTCGGCGGCGATGCGCCGGGCCAGGGCGCCCGTGCCGTCGATCAGCTTGTAGCGGGCGACCGCATCCAAGGTCACGCCCCAGCTGTTCAGGCCGAGGGCGTACCAGCGCATCATCTCCACATAGGACGCCTGGTCGATCGGGCAGTGGGCCATGGATTCGACGACCGGTACGACGAACCCGCGCTGCAGCGGCGTCAGCGACACCGCCTTCAGGCGGTCGGCCGCGGTCATGGCGTCGCGACTCGCGATCTGCGCCCAGCAATGTTTGGAATCGTAGGGCCGGTCCCAGACGGTTGCGGCCTCAGCGAAATAGGCGCCGACGCCCGTCGCGATCTCCTCGATCCGGCTTGTGACTTCGAAGGCCGTACGGCCGGCGCCGTCGACGACCACCGCCTGTTCGGGGACTGCGCCCGGCGTCTCCTCGACCGCCATGCCGTAACGGGTGATCTCCGACCACACCGCCGGCTGGGTCCAGTGCACCCAGGTCCCGCCGAGCTCGATGTGATGGCCGCGGAACTGGGTGTCGAAGGTGCGCCCGCCCAGGCGGCTCTTGGCCTCAAGGAGCAGGGTTTTCAGGCCGTTCTTCTGCAGGTCGCGCGAGGCCGTGACGCCCGAGAACCCGCCGCCGACGACGATGACGTCGTAGTCGGTCTGGCGCGCGCGACGCGCCTTGTGCGCCCCGGTGGTCTCGGCCGCTACGGCCGGCGCGGCGAGCAGGCCGGCCCCGGCGGTGGTCATCGCAGCCTGGCCCATGAACAGGCGGCGCGAAACGTTGTTGCGGGTTACCCGGTCCTTGCTGGACAATCGCCCCTCCGATTAGGTCATTTGCCCTAATCAATTAGGGCGATCGCCCTAGACTGTCAAGCGTGGTGTTGTAGACTACGGCCATGGCTGACGATTCCATTGGAAAGGCAGGGCCAATCCGCCGCGCCCGGAAAGGTGGAGGGCAAGGCGCAGCGCCGGTTTCGGCCGGCGAAAGAGGCGCCACCATCGATCGCATTCTCGACAGCGCCGAGGCCGTCTTGATGCAGCACGGCTATGCCGGCTTCACCACGCGCCGCGTGGCGGAAGCAGCGGCCATCGCGCCAGGCAACCTGTCCTACCACTTCCCCAGCAAGCTCGAATTGCTGCGCGCCCTGATCGAGCGGCTGGTCAGCCGCTATTCCGATCGCCTGCGGGCCGCCCTGGAGGACTCGCCGCTGGCGCCGGGAACGGACCTTGGGGCGATGCTGCGCTGGCTGATGCTGGACGCTGTCGCCGACGATACGGTTCGGGTGTATCGCGAGCTGTGGGCGATGTCCCTGCACGACGAGGTCGTGCGTGAGGCGGTGGACGATCTCTACGACGAGATCATGGACAATATCGCCACCGCCCTCCAGCGCGCCTGTCCGAGTGCTGACCCGGTGGCGGTCCGCGATCTCGTGCAGTTTGTAGCCTTGTTGTCGGAAGGCACGACGGTGCTCTACGGCACGCGTGGGGAAAGGGCGGTTCCGCTCGAGCGGATGATCGACCTCGCGGTGAGCATGATCGGCGTCGTCGTGCCGGAGCTGGCCTCTGACGCGGCGGGTTAAGCGTGTAGCGACCAGGGCGCCCTTGGACGGGGGCAGTGGGGTCTAGCACGGCGGGGCTGAACACCGTGCGTTGCTGGCTTGAGCCGGCCGGCCGTCGCCAGTTGCTGTCGTCCCGAGTTGGGCCCCCACAGAAGCGTCGGCTTCCCGAATCCGGTCATTGCGGTCGGCCAGGGAGGGATGGCTGAGGGGCCTTGCCGTAAAACAAAGATGGGATTATGTTGAACGCTGAAAGGTGTCTCCATGTCCGCTTCCCCGATAACTGAATTCGTTGTTCGTCGTCGTGAGTCCGTGGTGGCGGCTGCGAAGGAGGCGGGGCTGCTGCGCGGCGAAAACAGCCACGTCGGGGCCCGCGTCCCGCAACATCTCCTCGACCAGGCGAAGGCGCGGACCGGCATCGCCTCGACCACGGATCTGGTGGAATACGCCCTCGCCAAGGTGGCGCTCGAGGACGATTTCGGCGCCAAGCTCGTAGCGCGCAAGGGTTCGATCAGCAGCGATCTAGACCTTGGGCTTTGATCGCGCAGGCTCGCTACGCCGGATCAAGCCGCAGCGAAAATCCAGCCCACTGGCTCGCCGGCCGGAAACTGATTTGCCATGGGTTGGCGCACCGGGGCCAGGCGCTGAGCTCTTGCTCGACACCTGCGTCTATCTGGATGTCCTGCAGGGAAAGACGCCAGTCGAGGTGGACAATCTTTTGCAGCTTCGCATCGTGAATCACTCGACCGTCGTCCTAACCGAACTGACCCATCTCTTCGGTCGCCTCGATCCCAACCACTCGGGCACGCGAAGGACGCTGTCCGCCGTAGGCGATGCGATCGACGACATTCCGACCCACCGATTGACACCACCCTCGTCCCGCACCTGCGGCGAGGCCGGCATGCTCGCCGGCATGGCGGCACGGCTTGGCGGCCGCCCTTCGGGCCTGGAACTCCTCAACGACGCTCTGCTTTTCTTGCAGGCCCGTGAGATGGGGTGTGCGATCCTGACCGCGAACATCGTCGACTTCGATCTCTTCGACCAGCTGCTGCCGGGATCGGGGCTGTTGCTCTATCGGACGCCATAGGGGCGAATGACAGAGCCTTGAAGGGCGATGCTCGGTTCGACTTCGCGGAGCCCTCAAGCCTCGATCGGTGCTGGTAGTCTAACGCTAACTTGTCTCCGCAATTGGAACGAACGAGGAAACTCGACCGCGGTTTGGGCAGCCTGACCGGTCGGGAGGGCAGGCGGAGTCGATGAAACCTATTTCCTTCAAGCGCCACCGGTTTCCGCCGGACGTGATCCGCCAGGCGGTGTGGCTCTATTTCCGCTTCACGCTCAGCATCCGCGATGTCGAGGAGTTGCTGGCCCAGCGCGGGATCGAGGTTAGTCGGGAGGCGGTGCGCTGTTGGGTGAACAAGTTCGGTCCGCTGATCGCTGCGAACCTGCGACGCCGACGATCGCCGCCGACGGGCCGCTGGCATTTGGACGAAATGGTGGTGAAGATCGCCGGGCGGCGCATGTATCTGTGGCGCGCTGTGGACGACGAGGGCGAGGTGCTTGACGTACTGGTGCAGAAGCGGCGCAACAAGCACGCCGCCCTGAAACTGCTGCGACGCCTGTTGAAGAACCAGGGGATCCATCCCGAGAGCATCACCACAGACAAGCTGGCCGCGTATCGCGCGGCGACCAAAGCCTTGAATCTCAACGCGCGGCATCTGCCGGGCGGCATGGGGGAGAACAATCGGGCGGAAAATTCCCACCTGGTCATTCGACGACGAGAGCGAAAGAAGCAGAAGTTCAAAAGCCAGGGCTCAGCCCAACGCTTCCTCGCCAGCCAGGCCGCCGTCTACAATACCTTTAATCTCAAGCCCCACTTGATCTCCCGACGCGGACTGCGGGCCCTGCGAGCCCGGGCTCACCGGGAGTGGGCGATCGCGACCCAGGCGGCCTGAAGCCGGGACAGGGGAGGGGGCGATTTCGGTCCGGCTGACTTAACGTGTCAGTTCCCTTTCAAGCGACCAGCTTGGCAACTCCGAAGCAGGGTTCCGCGCGACCGCGATCAGGCCGCGCGCCGGCAGAGTGAATGGCGGGAGTTGCGTATACGCAACAATGAGCCGCAAACAAGGTAATAGATGAATTATTGCAACCGACGAAAAATCTGACTACGGTGCCCCCGTCCTTGCGAAAGGGCGCCACGGCGGGGAGCTCGCTCTCCATTGCGGCCATATCGAACCGGTCGCCCCGACAAAGGTCGGCGCCGAAATGGGGAAGTTGGAATGCAGAGAACCGGAGAAGGGAGCGGCGTTCGCCACCACCGACATGATTTGCCTGCGTGGTTGTTCCTCGCGGCGTCCCTGCTGCCTATCGCGGCCCAGGCCCAAGGGGCGCCGCCTGCGGCCCAGCCGGGCGCGGGGGCGGCGGCGAGCAAGCCTCTCATGGTGGAGGAGGTCATCGTCACGGCGCAGAAACGGTCGGAGACGTTGCAGAACGTGCCGATGAGCATCACCGCCGTGACCGGCCAGCAGCTCGAACGGCGCGGCGTGATGAATTTCGAGGACCTGGCCAGCGGCGTGCCCTCGTTGGCGTTCCGCTCCGCCGGTCCCGGACGACAGCAGCTGGAACTGCGCGGCATTTCATCGAACGCGGGGATTTCCTCGACGGTCGGCTACTACCTCGACGACCTGGCGATCTCTGGAGCTTCTTCCGACTCCGAGACGTCCTATCAGCAATCCAACCTCGATCCTGACCTGTTCGACATCGAGCGCGTTGAGATCCTACGAGGACCGCAAGGGACGCTCTACGGTTCGGGCGCGATGGGCGGCGCTGTCCGCATCCTGACCAAGCAGCCTGTGCTGGGGCGCTTCACGGCCGACGTAAAGGCGGACACCTCCTACACCGACCATGGCGGGCTCAACGGCGAGGTGAAGGGAATGGTCAACATTCCCATCGGCGATCGCGTGGCCTTGCGCCTGGTCGGCAGCTATCGCGACTATGATGGCTACATCAACCGGCTGGTCGGCAATTTCGACGCGGGCGGGGCGATCACCGGACCTGCGGCCACGCCCGGCGACCCCGGGGCGACTCCCCTATCGGGCGTCACCTTGCCCAATCGGCTCGGAACAGGTCCGATCCGTACCTATAAAGGCGTCAATACCGAAAAAGTCCTGGGCCTCAGAGGGGCGCTGCGCTTCCAGATCAACCCGGATTTCTATGTCCAGCCCGGCGTCTTCTACCAGAAGATCGATCAGGGCGGCAAAAATTCCTATGACTCCGTGCCGGGAACGCTGGATCAGCGCCGCCCGTTCAACATCAGCGAACCCTATGCCGACGAATTTGAAATCTACGATCTGACGGCGAAATACGACTTCCACAAGTTCACCGTCCTGTCGGCCACAGGCTATGCCCATCGGCAGATTTCGAATACCGAGGACTGGTCGGATGCCATGACCTACTTCTTCGGCTACTATAATCTCAACGACGCGAACTTCTTGCCGGCCCAGCGGGTGCTCGCGAACGGTTCGCTCGCCTCGGTCGGCGACCTGTTCGCGAATTCCGCCTTTCCCGCGACGGTCCAGCCTTACCCGGCCCCAATCCATGAGAACAACCGGCTGGACAATTTCTCCGAAGAGCTGCGCGCCAGCTCCAGCGGCAATGGGCCTCTGACTTGGACGGTCGGCGCCTTCTACAAGCACACGACCAGCGACGCTCAGCACCGGTTCGACGTGCCCGGCTATTCGGCGACCTTCCCCGCCTACCAGCAGCTGGGCGTCGCCGTGTTCGGGTCCGGCGGGTGGCCCTGGGGCGATCTGCTGGCCTACAACCAGATCCGCAACCATATTTCGGAAGAATCGGTCTTCGGCCAGGCGGACTACAAGATCCTCGACAACGTCACCCTCACCGTCGGCGGGCGGTATTTCGGCTATTCCTCCAGCTTCGTGCGCAACAATGACGGCCTTTTCTACGGCGGCGGCTCCGCGCTGACCGGCGTTCCGCTGACAGGCTCGTCCTCCGGCACGGGCTTCACCCCCAAGGTGCTGCTCTCCTACAAGCCGGTCCCGGCCTCGGAGCTCTATTTCTCGGCCGCCGAAGGCTTCCGGATCGGGGGCGCCAGTTCGCCGATCCCGGTGTCGCGATGCGCCCAGGACCTGGCGGCCATCGGTCTCACCAACCCCCCGAGCACCTATCGGCCTGATAGTCTGTGGAGTTATGAGCTCGGCTCGAAGAATCGCCTGTTCGACAACCGCCTGACACTCAACGCCTCTGTCTACGACATCGAGTGGAGTCAGGTTCAACAGCGGATCAGTCTGCCCAATTGCGGCTTCAGCTTTACGGCCAACGCCGGCAACGCCCGATCCCGTGGGGCCGAAGTCGAATCCGTGGCGCGCCTGAACTCATGGCTGAACCTTTCCGGCGGCTTTGGCTACACCGATGCGACGATCACCTCGTCAGCGCCCGGGACCGGCATCAAGCCCGGCGCCCCGCTGCTCGATGTGCCGAAATGGACAGCCAATGTCGCTGTCGACACCAACTTCAGCGTCGCTGGAACCGACGACACCTTCCGGGTGCAGTGGAACTATGTGGGTGACCGCCTCGACGACTACTCCGAGCCGGTGAAGCCGAGCTACAGCCTGGTCGGCGCCAGACTGACGCTGCGAAACAAGTCGCCATGGGAGGCCACCCTATATGTCGACAACCTGCTCGACACCCGGCCGGTGCTGACCCGCATCGACACGCTGGGCCAGATCTGGTCGACCTTCCGCCGCGTGGAGACGTTGCGGCCGAGGACGATCGGCATCAGCTTCCAGCGGTCGTTCGGCAACTGACGCGAAGGCGAGTCCCAACGCCACTTCGCAGGACCTGCGAGTCGCCCCGCAGGTCCCTTTCCTTTCTCGCCGCCGAGGTCATGCACTGCAGGTGCGTTTCCCAGACGCTAGCCAAAGGGCTCAAAAGGAAACACGCAGCCGAACCGAGCGGCACGCACCTGTGGTGCATGCCCCAATGATGAGGTGAGGGCGACTGGGGATGGGCAGGGCGCTTCAATTGCGCCCTTGGAAAACGGGACGATCCAATGAGCGCCAAATGCAGTACCGAACCAGAAGCCCCAGCCGCTTCGGACAGCTTTCAGCGAGGGTTGTCTACCAGGCGCGAGGTGTTGGGCGAACGCTATGTTCGGGCGTCTCTGGATGGAGCCACTGAATTCGACTGGCCCATGCAAGTTCTGACGACGGAGTGGTGCTGGGATGGAATCTGGAATCGACCAGGTCTCGACCGGATGCAACGATCAATCATCAACCTGGGTCTTCTTGTCGCCCTCAATCGGCCGCACGAACTCAAGATCCACGTGCGGGGGAGCCTAAATAACGGGCTGACGAAATCCGACATTCAGGAAGTGTTTTTGCAAACTGCAATCTATTGCGGCGTACCTGCGGCCATGGATGCATTTCGGGTGGCGGCGAGCGTTTTTGAGGAAATGGGGATCTGAACCGGGGTGCGGCGGCTTGGCGTCGCTACGTACGATAAGTCGGCAATCCCCAGCGCCAGACGAGGGCGCCGGCGCGAAGGGCGAAGCCGAGCGCCGCCGCACTGGTTGCCGCGATCCAAGAGGGGGCGCCAGCCAAGCTTAGAAAGACCATGACGCCCGACGAAAGCGCCGCCGCCGTCACGTAGAGCTCCGGCTTCATCAGGATGGACGGTTCGCCGGCCAGCACGTCTCGAACGATCCCGCCAAGGCACGCGGTGAGCACCCCGAGCGCGAAGGCCGGAACGGGCACGACGCCGAATGCGAGCGCCTTGGCCGCTCCGTAGGCGGCGTAGGCGGCAAGGCCCACGGCGTCGAGCCACACAAGAGCCCGTCCGCCCCAGAAGCGGGCGGGGGTCAACCACACCGCCAGCGCCATCGAAAAGCAGATCAAGAGGGTGGCGTTCTCTCGGATCCAGAATACCGGGGCGGCGATCAGGAGGTCGCGAACGGTGCCGCCGCCCACCGCAGTCGCGACGGCGAAAAAGGCGAAGGTCAGCAAGGTTTGGCGGCGGTCGGCCGCCACCAGGGCGCCGGACGCAGCGAAGACGGCGATGCCGATATAGTTCATCCACTCAAGGGCAGGCATCAGGATGGGCGTGACAGCCGTGGTCGCCATAGGCGCAGTCTAGCTCCTGGCCCGACCCTCACACCATCCGCTGGAGGACGTCGTTGGCCTTGTCCCGATCGACAAAGCGATGTTTCAGGGCCCCCAGGATATGCAGAACCACCAGCGCCAACAGCGAATAGGCGAGCACCCGGTGGATCAGCCGGTAGACCTCGAAAGCCTTGTCGTTCTTCGGCAGCAGTTCGGGCAGGTAGAGGCCGAAGAAGAACACGCCATCGCTTTGGGTGAACGAACTGGACATGGCGTAGCCTGCGAGCGGGACCAGGATCAGAAGCACATAGATCGTCGTGTGCACGACTTTGGAAAGCGCAGCCTCGGACCTCGGCAGGCTCGCTGGCGGCTTTGGCAGCACCGTTCGCGCGCGCAGAGCGAGCTGCGTGAAGGCGAGGATCAGGATCAGGATGCCGAACGACTTATGGAAGGGGTAGAAAAGGTCGAACTTGGCCGGAACCTTGTCTGGCAGCGAGACCATGGTCCACCCGGCCCAGATCTGGCCGAAGATCAGCAGGGCCCTCAGCCAATGCACGATCCGCATCGACCTTGGGTACTTGTCGATGGTTGGGGTGATGGTGGCCTTCACGTGCTTGCTCTTTTGCCTGCTCGATTCAGAGGTAGACGCCGCGCGAGAAGCCGCCGTCCACGGTCAGGGATTCGCCGGTGATCGCGGCGGCCGCCGGTGAGATCAGGAACGCTACGGCCGAGGCGATATCGGCCGGATCGAGCACGCGCCGCAGCGGGATCCTGGCGACGAACTCGGCCTCGATCTCTCCCGGCGAGCGCCCGGCCGCGTCTGCCTGCTCCTGAAACAGTTCGTCCAGATGCGGCGTCCGCACGATCCCAGGATGCACCGCGTTGACCGTGATCCCGAACGGTCCGAGCTGGTCGGAGAGGGTCTTTGTCAGGTGCGACACGGCGACGTTGCGCAGACCGCTCAAGGTTTCGGACGAGCGGCCGGTCAGGCCGCCGATATTGACGATCCGACCGGCGCCCTGCCGCTTCATGGCCGGCGCGACCGCCTTGGCGCAGCGCAGATAGCCGACGACCTTGGTGTTGAGGTCCTGCAGCACGGCCTCGGCGTCGATCTGCTCGACCGGGCCTGTCACCCCGGACGGATTGGCGGCGCAGTTGACCAGCACGTCGATGCGAGCGAACCGGGCGAGGGTTTCGCCGACCAGCCCATCGACCTGCCCTTGGTCGGTTACGTCGGCCGGCAGGGCGAGGCAGGTGGCTTCGCCGCAGGGGCCGGCCGCGCCGATTTCCTCGGCTGCCGCCTGCAATGGGCCGATGCGCCGCGCCGCCAGCGCCAGGCGATGTCCGTCCTGGGCGAGCCGGCGGGCGATGGCGAGGCCAAGGCCGGCGCTGGCGCCGGTGACGATGGCGACGGGAGGGACAGTCGCCCCCGGTGGAGCGGCTAAATCGGTCATAGCCGGACTGGCGCCTGATTTGCGCCGATTGCGCCAACCGGCCGGCGCAGACCGCCAAGGATGATGGCGACGCCGAAGGCCAGCACCAGGCTGCTGCCCCAGATCACCGGCCCGAAGTCCCCGTGCTGCAACAGCATGGCCGCGGCGGCAGGCCCAAAGCCGAAGCCCAGGGTCTGGATGCTGCCCATGGCGGCGACGACGCGCCCCTCCGGGTCCGCATCGGCGCAGAGGCCCGACAGAAGCGGCTGCGACAGGTTCCAGGCGAATGTGAGAAGCACGGAGGCCGCCAGCAGGACCACTCCGCTGACGCCGCCCTGCAGCATCTGGAAACTGACAATGGACACGGCGCCGCTGACCAGCAGGGGGAGGCCGCGCCCGAGCCGCTTGGGCAGGAAGCTCGCCGAGGCTGCGCCGCCGATGCCGGCGAAATTGGCGATGGCCAGGGCCCGGCTGATGTCGTCCGCCCGCAGGTGATGGGCCTGGCCGATCTGCTCAAGGTAGCCCCACATGGCGCCTTGGGCCATGAAGTAGAAGAACACGCCGGCGAGGCCGGCGATCGCCAGGCGGCGGTCGATGCGGGCGCCGGCTTCGCCGGCCCGGCCGGCGAGCCTTCCGTCCGGGAACCAGCGTAGCGTCACTCCAAGCAGGAGGGCTATCGCGGCGACCCCCAGGAAGAGGGCCGACGAGCCGAAGCGGCTCTGCAGGGCGGGCAGGCGCCACAGCAGGGCCGAGCTGATGAGGGCGCCGACCACAAGGTAGATGCTGAAGGCCCGGTCCGGATTGGCCGCGCGGCCGAGCGCGGCGAACGACACGCCGATGGCGAGCCCCTCGCCAACGCCGGCGACGACCCGCGCGAGCACAATGCTCAGATAGGTGTGGGCGAAACCTGTGGCGAGGTTGCCGGCGGCGATGAAGACCAGGCTCAGGGCCACCAGCCAGCGCCAATCGACCCTGTGCAGCAAAAGCGCACTGGCGCCGATCGCCAGGGCCATGACGTTCAGGTCCCAGGCCGAGACATAGCCGAGCTGCTGGTCGGTCAGCGGCGCAAGGCCCGGCAGCAGGCTCATGAAGCCGGGAACCATCCAGATGATCAGGGCGCCCAGGACGCCAAGGGCCATGGCTGAAGCGAGGGCGGCCCGCTTGTGAGGCTGGTCGTGCTGCGCGGTGCGAGGTGGGAGTGTGGCGTCCATGGGCTTAAGGTAGCTCCGCCTGGATCAGGAACGGACCGGCTAAATCGAGGCCTTGTTGAAGCGCCGCCCGGAACGACTCGGCGTCTGCCGCCCGGACGGCTTGCACGCCGTAGCCCTGCGCCAGGGCGACCCAGTCAGCCCTGGGCTGATCCAGCTGTGTGAGCCGGTCGAGCACGGGCTGGTCCAGGTCCGCGCCTGAGCGGCGCAACTCCGTCTGAAGGATGCCGTACCGATGATTGGCCGCGATGATCACGGTGATCGGCAGGCCTTCCCGGGCCATGGTCCAGAGGGCCTGGAGCGTATAGTGCGCGCTCCCGTCCGATTGCAGCGAGATCACGCGCGCCTCGGGGCAGGCTATGGCGGCGCCCACGGCGCAGGGCAGGCCTTGGCCAATTGCGCCGCCGGTATTGGTCATCACCCGGTGTCGCCGCGCCCGGTGCGCCTGCTGCAGGAAGGGCCCGCCGAGCGTGGAGCCTTCGAGCGAGACGATCGTCCCTTCCGGCATCAGCGCGATCAGCGCTTCGACGATCGCCGCCGGCGAAAAGCCTGGGGGCGGGGCGGCCGGCGCTGGGGCGCGCGGCGCCGGGCCCGTCTTCGCGGCGCCCAGCTTGTCGGCCAGCTGCTCGAGCGCGAGAACGGTGTCGTCCTCTGGCGAGGCGAGCTCAGTCAGTCGGTCGGCGTGAACGAGCTGACTCGGCTGGCCCTCGTAGCCGAAATAGCTTATCGGCTCGCGAGCCCCCGCCAGGATCACCTTCGCGTCACCGAGCTGGCGAATGACATCGTCGGGGAAATAGGCCAGGCGCTCCAGGTGCGGGAGATCGCCGCCCAGATCCACGATCGCGGGATAGGGCTCCATGAGCAGCCTGGCGCCGCTGGCCTCTTGGATGCGCGCGGCGGCGCGAAGGCCCCGTTCACCGAGGGCGGCGCCGCCGATCAGAAGCACAAGGGGCCCCGGTTTGGCCATGAGCTGGGCGCAGGCGGCGACCTGGCCCTCAGGGACCTGGGCCGCCGGCCGCAGGTCTGGCGACGGGGCGGCGACGACCTCGGGCGCGGACCCTTCCATCACGTCGGTCGGCGCGATCAGGGTGACGATCGCGCCAGGCGGGGAAGCCGCCTTGCGGAAAGCGGCGGCGACGTCGCTGGCGACGTGCGCGGCGGAGTTCAGCCTGATCACCGCGCCCGACACCGGCGAGGCGAGGGACTCGATGTCTGAGGTCAGCGGCGCATCGAAGGGCAGGTGCCAGGTGGCATGGTCGCCGATGATGTTGATGATCGCCGAGTGGGCGCGGCGGGCGTTGTGCAGGTTGGCGACGCCATTGGCGAAACCGGGGCCCAGGTGCAACAAGGTCAGGGCTGGGCGGCCGCTCACCCGGGCATAGCCGTCCGCCGCGCCGGTGCAGACCCCTTCGAACAAGCCGAGCACCGGCCGGATCGCGGTCACTTCCTCCAACGCCCGAACCAGGACCAGCTCGGTCGTGCCGGGATTGGCGAAGCAGACCTGGGCGCCGAGCGCTTCGGCGGTGCGGAGCAGGGCGACCGCCCCGTTCATCGTCTCGGTCATGTCAGCCAGCTCGGCTCGACAGCCTCGATCGCCGCACTGAATTTGGAGACCAGCTCGTCGATGTCCTTTCGGGTGAACACCAGCGGCGGGGCGAAGACCAGGGTGTCTCCGAGGGCTCGGGTGATCAGGCCACGCTCGGCCGCCGCCTTCAGCACCTGGCGGCCTGTGCGCAGCTCGGGCTTGAAGGGCGCCTTGGTCGCGCGGTCAGCCACCAGCTCAATCCCCACCATGAACCCGCGGCCGCGAATCTCGCCGACATGGGCGTGGTCGCCCAGGGCTCGCTTCAGCGACTCGTGAAGATAGGGGGCGAGTTCGGCGACATTGGCGACGACCTTCTGCTCGTCGATCGCCTTCATGGTCGCCAGGGCGGCGGCGGCGCCGACCGGGTGGGCCGAATAGGTATAGCCGTGCCCGAACAGCCCCGCAGTCTCCGAGCCCTTTTCGATGACATCCCAGATCTTCGGCGAGACCAGGCAGGCCGACATCGGGAAATAGCCGCTGGTAATGCCCTTGGCCGCGGTGATCAGGTCGGGCTCGACGCCGATCGCCTGGCTGCCCCAATAGGTCCCGAGGCGGCCGAAGCCCGAGACCACCTCGTCCATGACCAGCAGGATATCGTGTGCGCGAAGGATCGGAACGATGGCCTCGAAATAGCCCTCGGGAGGGGCGATCAGGCCGCCGGCGCCCATCACGGGCTCGGCGAAGAAGGCGGCGATGGTGTCGGCCCCCTCGCGCGCGATCAAGGCCTCCAGCTCGGCGGCCAATTGTCGCGAGAATTCCCGCTCTGACACGCCGTCCGGGGCGTTGCGATAGTAATGTGGGCTCGAGACATGCAGGAACGGGCCCTGGGGCAGGTCGAACAGGCCGTGCATGCTCGGCAGCCCGGTTAGGCTGGCCGTAGCGACCCCCGAGCCGTGATAGCCATACTTGCGGGCGATGATCTTCTTCTTTTTCGGCAGCCCCCGCAGGTTGTTGTAGTACCAGATCAGTTTCAGCTGGGTTTCGTTGGCGTCGCTGCCTGACACCCCGAAGAACACCCTGGCCATGGGGACAGGCGCGCGCTTGAGCACCTCCTCGGCGCACTCGATGGCCACGTCGGTCGACATGCTGTTGAAGGCGTGGAAGTAGGAAAGCTTCCGGCTCTGGGCGGCGATCGCCTCGGTGATCGCCGGATGGCCGTAGCCCATGTTGACGCACCAGAGGCCCGCCATGCCGTCGAGGTATTCGCGCCCATGAATGTCGGTGACGCGCACGCCCTGGCCCTCGACCATGATGGTCGGACCGTCTCGCATCAGGTCAGCGACCGAGGTGAAGGGGTGGAAGAAGCTGGCGCGGTCGATCTGGCCCGCGGTCTGGATGTCGAGGGTCATGGCGCAACGGCTCCTGAGCTGTTCTGGGCTCCGAGGTGATCAAGGAAGCTTCGGAGATGCTGAAGGAAGGGATCCGGCGCGTCGTCGTGGACGTAGTGGCTGGCGCCGGGAATGGTGACGGAGGATATCTGCGGGTTGCGCCGGATCATCTCGCCGACGGTCGCCTCGGGGCAGAAGTCGGACTGGCCGCCGCGAAGGATGAGCGTCGGAACCTGCAACGCCTCGACGACCGGCCAGAGATCGACCGTGCGCGCCGGGTCCGGATTGAGCCGGACGCGGCTGATGCCGGCGGCGTCATAGCGCCAGGTGATCCTGCCGCTTCCGTCCTCGCGCAGGCTTTCGGCCAGGCGTTGCTCCAGCGCCTCTTCTCCGAGGCTGGGGCGCGCGCTACGCCAGTAGGCGCGGGCGTCGGTCCAGGTCTCGAAGGAGGCAGGAAGCGACGACATTTCGCGCATGATCCGCTCGGCGCCGGCGCCCTTGGCCGATGAGCCCGGGGCGATGTCCTCGATAACCAGGGCCGCCACGCGCGAGGGGTGGCGTGCCGCATAGACATAGGCGGTGGTCCCTCCCATCGAGTGGCCCACCAGCACGAAGCGCTCCAGCCCGAGCCCGTCGACCACGGCTTCGAGGTCGGCCAGATAGGCGTCGGTATAGTAGTTGGCCTCAGGGTCCCAGTCACTCTCGCCGCGGCCCCGCTGGTCGATGGCGACCAGCCGCCAGGTCGGGGACAGGGCCTGGGCCAGCGTCCGCCAGGTGGCGGAAAAGCCGCGCAGGCCGTGAAGCAGGACCATAGCCGGCCGGCCGGCTTCGCCCCATTCGCGAATGCAAAGCTGCAGACCGTTCACCTGTACGAAGCGCGTTCGTTCGTTCGCAAGAGGGGCCGCCGGTGGCGGCGGGCCGTCGGCGGCCGGCTGGTTCATGCCCATCATCCCCGTCAGTGCAGGCCGTCCTGGCCGACGATTTCCGCGTGGCGCAAGCCGCCCAGGCGAGCATGAAGTCGTCCGCGGGTCGCGACCGCGACGGCGATCACCACCTCGTCCGGACCCGGAGAGTCGGTGAAGGTCACCGAGACGGTGTCGTAGTGCGATCGGACATAGAGCGCGTCCTTGTGCGCCAGCGGTATGTCGATCGCCGTTCCGGGTCCGCCGCGCTTTCCCGAAGAGGGGACCCAGGACATGCCGCCACCCACCGCGGCGCGGACCGGCTCTGCGAAGGTCGTGGTCAGAAACGCATTGCCATGCTCGTATTCGCAGTTGACCCCCACGAGCGCGGCCTTGCCGTAGCTCTGCACCGCCCTGCCGTCCAAGCGGGCCTGCAGGCGCTGGGCGAACGCCTCGCCCAGATAGGCGGACTGGGCGATCACCTCTTCGAACGACTCCACGAAGGCGCCGGCGTGAGGATTGTCGATGGCCGCGGCTATGACGAGCTTCAAGAGGGGCTCGCCATCGGCCAGCCGCCCGGTCTCGAGCGCCAGGGTCTCCTCCTCGAAGGCATACCACTTGCGGATATGCAGGCCGTGGAAATTCGCAGGCCGATTGGGCATTGCGCTCCTCTCTGGATCTAGGTGCGGCGTCTCTTCGACGTCGGCGCTTGGGCTATCATTTGCACAACAATAAGTGCCGTTCAATTCAATAGTTGATTAAACGGAACAATTTGGACGAGCCCCTCCGCATTGATCCGCGACATCACACGGCCAGGCAGAGGTACTTGATCTCGAGATAGTCCTCGAGCCCGTAGCGGGACCCCTCTCGCCCGAGGCCGGACGCCTTCACCCCGCCAAAAGGCGCTGCTTCGGTGGAAATCAGCCCGGTGTTCGCGCCCACCATCCCGGTTTCCAGGGCCTCGGCGACGCGCCAGATGCGGCTGACATCCCGCGAATAGATGTAGGCGGCGAGGCCGACGGGAGAATCATTGGCCAGGGCCACGGCCTCGGCTTCGGTGTGGAAGCGAAGGACGGGCGCGACCGGTCCAAAGATCTCCTCCTGCACGACCGCCATGTCGCGCGAGACGTCGCAGAGCACGGTCGGCTGAAAGAAGCGTGGGCCGGCCGCATCCCGGGCGCCGCCGACCACCAGGCTGGCGCCCTGTTCGACGGCGCCGGCGACCAGGCGCTCGACCTTGGCGACGGCGCGCTCATCGATCAGCGGCCCGATGCGACTGTCGGCCTCCTGTCCCGGCCCGGCCTTGAGCGCGGCGGCGGCCGTGGCCAGGCGCTCGACGAAGGCGTCGTAGACGGGCGCCTCGACATAGAAGCGGTTGGCGCAGACGCAGGTCTGGCCGGCGTTGCGGAACTTGGACTCCAGGGCGCCGGCCACGGCGGCGTCGAGGTCGGCGTCGGCGAAGACGATGAAGGGCGCGTTGCCGCCAAGCTCCAGACCCAGCCGCTTAATGCCGCCTGCGGACTGAGTGAAGATCTTGGCGCCCGTCGCGGTCGATCCGGTGAAGCTGACCTTGGCGACCGCGGGATGGGTGGTCAGCTCAAGTCCGATCGCCTGCGGATCTCCGGTGACGACGCTGAAAAGGCCGGCTGGGAGGCCCGCCTCCTGTGCCAGGGCGCCGAGGGCCAGGGCCGAGAACGGCGTCTGGACCGCCGGCTTGAGCACAATGGCGCATCCCGCCGCCAGGGCGGGCGCAACCTTGCGGGCCGGCATGCTGATCGGAAAATTCCAGGGGGTTATGGCGGCGACGACGCCGATGGCCTGCTTGATCACCAGCAGCCGCCGGTCGCGCGACGGGGAGGGGATGATGTCGCCATAGGCGCGCCGGCCTTCTTCGGCGAACCATTCGAAGAACGCCGCGGCCGAGCGGACCTCGGCCCTGGCTTCGGCCAGCGGCTTGCCCTGCTCGAGGGTGAGCAACGCCGCGAGTTCCTCGACGCGCTCCTCGATCAGGTTCGCCAGGCGGCGCAGGACCCTGGCGCGCTCGGCCGCCGGTGTCGCCGCCCAGGCCGGCTGGGCCGCTCGGGCGGCCTCGATGGCGCATCGCGCGGCTTCGGCGCCGAAGTTGGGGACCCGGCCGATGATGCGGCCGCTGGCCGGATCGTCCACCTCCAGCCAGTCCTCGCCCGTGACCCAGCGGCCATCGACCAGGCAGGCCTCATGCATAAGTTCGATCATGACCTTCAGCCGTCAGAGGAACACGGCGCGCGAGAGGCCGCCGTCCACCGCGATGGATTCGCCGGTCAGTCCGCTGGCGCGGCGCGAGGCCAGGAACACGATCACGTCGGCCACTTCCTCAGGCTCGAGCATCCGGCGGATGGCGGCCGGATCGGCGGCCTCCCGTTGCACGAAGGCCTCGTAGGAAATGCCTTCCTTTGCGGCCATTTCCGCGAACCAGGTCTCGACGTGTTCGGTCCGCGTCACGCCCGGGTGGACGATGTTGACCGTGATCCCGTCCGGGCCCAGCTGGTCCGAGAGGGTCTTGGTCAGATGCACCAGGGCGGTGTTGCGCAGGCCGCTCAGCGCTTCGGTGGAGCGGGCGGTCAGGCCGCCGACATTGACGATGCGCCCCCATCCCGCCTTGCGCATGTGCGGCGCGCAGGCCTTGCACATGCGAAAATAGCCGACGAGCTTGATGTTGAGGTCGAGCAGGAGGTTGTCCTCGTCGGCCTCGTCCAGGGAATTGCGGACAAGGCCGCCTGGATGGGCGGCGCAATTGACCAGGATGTCCACGCCGCCGAACTGCCGGACGGTCTCATCGACGAGCTGGCGGGCGGAGAGATTGTCGCTGGTGTCCACCGGGATCGCGACGACCTCGCCACCGGTCTCGGCGCGGATCTTTTCCGCCGCCTGCTCCAAGGTCGTGCGCGTGCGCGCGGCGATGACGACGCGCGCGCCCTCGCCGGCCAGCTTGCGAGCCGTCTCCGCGCCGATGCCGACGCTGCCGCCGGTGACGATCGCCACCTTGCCCTTCAGGCCGAGGTCCATGCTGATGCTCCTGCTCTGTTCGTCTCGTCCGGGCCGATGGTCACGCGAGCTTGGCCCAGCAGACCAAAGTCGGCCACGAGTTCTTCGATTTCGCCCAATGGGGTTACGCCGGTGCAGCTGCCGCTGGCGACGACTTGCCCGGCCGTCAGGCTCTCGCCGCGCTGCGCCAGCCAGTTTGCGAGCCAGGTGATTGCGCGGCGCGGGTCGCCGAGGACGGCGGCGGTCGAGCCGCGTATGTCGTCGTGGCCCTTGCGGCGCAGCGTGACCGGCGCGCAGGTGAGGTCGGCGGACCGCCAGTCGCGCAGCGGCTCGCCGATCGCCAGGAGAGCGGCATTGCTGTTGTCGGCGACGAGCTCGGCGAGGCTCACGTCCTCCCATCCATAGCGGGAGCGGCACAGCTCGATACTGGCATGAGCGTTTTCGATGCGCGCCAGGACATCGGCCTCGCTGAAGGGAGCGGCAGCAGGGGGAAAGTCGGCGCCGATCAGGAAGGCGATTTCGGCTTCGGCGAACAGGGGGAAGGCGCCGGCCGCAATCGTGGCTGGGCTGCGAACGAGATCCGGGTCGGCCAGTGTGCCGACGATCGGCTCGGTGGTCTCGAACGCCTTCTGGGCGGGGGGGCTGGTCAGCCCGATCTTGTAGCCGGCGGTCCGGCGCCCGCGCAGCTTCCAGACATCGGCTTGCACGGCATAGCCATCCTGCAGGTCGAACTGCGCCGCGCGCCGCAAGGCGGGCGCAACCGGCCGGGCCGTCCCGTGAGCGTCGACGACCAGCGCCGTCAGCTCGAAAAGATGAGTGGAGATCACGGTCGCTCCGGCGCGCCTGCCCTTTGGTGGTCCAGATATGTCTTCATTGTCTCGAAAACGCAACTATATAAACAGAAATCAGCGATTGTTTCTTAAACGAGGTGGCGCTATAGGGTGGATCCAGACCGCGGGCGGGCCGACCGTTCGCCATTGCAGGAGCGTGAAATTGACGGCTTCCGTGCTCGAAACCGCCGACCGGATCCGGGCCGGCGTGCGTCAGGGGCCGCAGCGCCTGCTGATCGGCGCAGAACGGCTGGATGCGCAGTCGGGCGAAACCTTCCTGACCTACAACCCGGCGACCGGCGAGCCTCTCGCCGAAGTGGCCCGCGCCGCCAAGGCCGACATCGATCTGGCGGTGCAGGCGGCCCGCCAGGCGTTCGAAAGTTCGGGCTGGCGCAAGATGACCGCGATGGAGCGCTCGCGGCTTCTTTATCGCTTGGCGGACCTGATCGAGCGGGACGCGCACGAACTCGCCGTGCTGGAATGCCTGGATAACGGCAAGCCCGCCACCCTGACCCGGGCCGTCGAGGTCGAGGGCTCGATCAAGACCTTCCGGTATTTCGCCGGCTGGCCGACCAAGTTCGGCGGAGAAACCCTGCCGGTCTCGCCGCGCGGCGGTCTTGAAATCCTCAACTACACGACCCGCGAGCCGATTGGCGTCGCAGGGTTGATCGTGCCCTGGAACTATCCGCTTTCGATGGCGGCGTGGAAGGTGGCGCCGGCGCTGGCCGCCGGCTGCGCCGTCGTGCTCAAGCCTGCGGAACAGACGCCCTTGACGGCGCTCCGTCTGGGCGAACTGGCTTTGGAGGCGGGCTTTCCGCCGGGCGTGCTCAACGTCGCGCCCGGATTTGGCGAGGCGGGCGCCGCCCTGGTCGATCACCCCGGCGTGGACAAGATCGCCTTCACCGGCTCGACCGAGGTCGGCAAGGCCATCGTCCGCGCCTCGGCCGGCAATCTGAAGAAGGTTTCGCTGGAGCTTGGCGGCAAGTCGCCCCAGATCGTCTCGCCAGATGCGGACCTGGAGGCCGCCGCCGACGCGATCGCCCAGGGCATTTTCTTCAATCAGGGGCAGACTTGCACCGCCGGCTCGCGCCTCTACGTCCACGAAACCTGTCACGACGCCTTGGTCGAGGCGGTCTCCAGGCGCGCGGCCAAACTCAAGATTGGCGACGGCCTCGATCCGGAAACCACCTTCGGCCCTCTGGTTTCCCAGGAGCAATGGGATCGCGTCAGCAGCTATGTCGATATCGGGGCTAAGGAAGGCGCCCAGCTGGTGGCGGGCGGCGCCCGGCCCAAGGGCTTCGACCGCGGCTATTTCTTCGAACCGACCATCTTCACTGGCGCTGCGCCGCAGATGCGTATCGTCCGCGAAGAGATCTTCGGGCCGGTCCTGAGCGTACTTTCCTGGCGCGATCCGGAAGATCTCGTCCGTCAGGCCAACGATTCCGAATACGGCCTGTCTGCGGGCGTGTGGACCAGCGACATCAAGACCGCCCACAGGTTGGCCCGGGCCATCAAGGCCGGAACAGTCTGGGTGAACTGCTTCAACCTCATCGATCCGGCCACGCCGTTCGGCGGGTTCAAGCAGTCCGGCTGGGGCCGGGAGCATGGCCGCCAGGCCATGGAACTCTACAGCGAGACCAAGAGCGTCTGGATCAATCTGTCCTGACGAAGCCGCCGGCGGCCAGCGATTTGCCGCCGGCCAGAAGAGGGAAGTGGGAGGGCGAATGGAACCGCAACGCACCTTGCTGGTGTCGACGGATGGGCAGGCCGTCATCCGCAGCCATAACGACGGCGAAACCTGGCACCGGCTGACGATCAATCAGGACCTGGAATACGACGACTGCGTCCGCTGCCTGTTGGCGGACCCGCAGAACCCTGAAGCCGTATTCGCCGGCGCCGAACGCGGCCTGTTCAAAAGTGAGGACTGCGGCGTCACTTGGAACCGGATCGACAGCGTCCTCAACGACGTCGCCATCTGGAAGCTGGTCGCCGGGCCGAGCGATCCAAAGATCATGTACGCCGGCACCGGTTCCCCGTCTCGCGCCGCCTTCTACCGCTCCGCCGACGCCGGCCGGACCTGGGAGCAGACAACCCTTTTGATGCCGCCGAAATGCGCAGGCGTCAGCCGCCCGCGCATGCTGGCCATGGCCGTGGATCCTGAAGACCCGCGCGATGTCTGGGTCGGGGTCGAGGAGGGCGGCCTGTTCCGCACGCGCGACGGCGGTGACGAATGGGAGCGGATCGACGGTCGGTTCCCGCCGGCTCGGGGCAACTCGGACATCCACAGCGTGGTCGTCCTCCCCGGCGCTCAGAAGCGGATCGTGGTGGTTTCGGTCACCTCGATCTTCATTTCGACCGACGACGGACAGACCTGGCGCCGGCGCGACGTGAAGGACAGCTGGGGTATCTACTATTCCCGGGTTCTTGTGCAAAAGCCTGGAGCCCAGGGCGAGCTGTTTCTCGGCATCGGCGACGGCACGCCCGGCTCCACGGCCCTGTTCCTGCGCTCGCGGGACGGCGGCGAGACCTGGGAAAACGCGCCGTTCCCGGTGCAGCCCAACTCCTGTCTCTGGGCGATCGGCGTCAATCAAGCCGATCCCAACCTGGTTCTGGCCGGCACCAAGTTCGGCGATCTCTATCGCAGTCTCGACGGCGGCCTCAGCTGGCGCAAGGAATGGCGTGAGTTCAGCGAAATCACCGACTTGACCTGGCTGCCCGGGTCGCCGGCCAGTGGCGGAGCCAACCCCGATGTCCATGCCTAAGATCAAGCGTCTCGCCCACCTTGTGTTGTTCGTGAAGGACCCCGAGGCGTCCGCGGCCTGGTACTGCGATGTGCTGGGCATGACGATCACGGCTCGGGCGGCGTCCGGTCCCTATGCCGGGGGAATATTCCTCAGCTTCGGTGAAAGCGACCACGACCTGGCTGTCTTTCCCGGCGAGCCAGGCGCTTCCCGCGGCAAGGAGTTCGAACATTTCGGCCTCGAACTCGACTGCGGCGGCGACATCGACGAGCTTCGGCGCGTCTATGCGCGGCTGATCGAGAAGAAGGTTCGGATCCAGGAAATCCTGGACCACGGCGTCTCCATCGGCATCTATTTCCTCGATCCGGACGATCACATGCTGGAGGTGTTCGCTCAACTCACCCCGCAGGAAGGGGGTAAGGCGCGAGCGGAACTGAACCACAATGAGGGTCAGGCCGAGCCGATCGCGCTGACGCCGCTGGTCGAAGCATAACGCGCCGGTGGCGGGCTTCCGACAGCGATCGTTGACAATCTGCAAAAATCCACGATCCATGCGCCCATGGATGAAAAGTTAGATGTCGATAACGCCGTCGCGATGATGTCCTTCGCGGCGGTGGTGGACAGCGGCAGTTTCTCGGCCGCTGCAGAAGCCATGGGCCTTTCCAAGGCCGCCGTCAGCCGGCAGATCGCGCGGCTCGAAAGCAGTGTCGGGCTGAAGCTCCTCGACCGCACCACCCGCACGATCGCTCTGACGCCAGCGGGGCGGCAGATCTACGACCGGTGCGCGCGGATCGTCGACGAGGTCAACGAGGCTAACCAGGTCCTGGCCGGCATGACGTCCCGGCCGCGGGGCGAACTCAAGATCACCGCGCCGGTGGTCTCGTCTCTATTCCGCGTGACCGAGGTCATTCCGTCGTTCCTGAAACGCTATCCTGACGTGCGGGTCTATCTGAACCTGTCCGACAGCAAGGCCGACCTGCTGCGCGGCCGCTTCGACGTCGCCTTCTGGGTCGACGAGCCCTACGACACCGAACTCGAGGCCGTGAAGCTGTGCGATTTCGAGATGGCGCTCGCCGCTTCGACCGAATACCTGGACAGCCACGGCCGTCCGGCCACGCCGGCCGAGTTGAAAGAGCACCAGTGCCTGATCGAGAACCACCTGTCCCGGCCCGGCGAATGGCGGCTCTCAAATGACCAGGTGATCGCTGTCAGCCGTGGCCCCCTGACGTCGAACAGCGTTCGTGTGACGCGCGAGGCGATGCTTGCGGGGATGGGTTTGGCCTATCTTCCACGCTTCCTGATCGAGGACGACCTTGCCGCGGGACGCCTGGAACTGGTCCTGCCCCACCTGGTCTCCCATCGCCTGCCGCTCTACGTGATGTTCCCGAAAGGGCACTACGTGCTGTCCAAGGTGAAGGTTTTCGTGGATTTTCTGCAGAGCGAGATTGGGGGCGAGGCGAACGGCCTGATGACGCGACGCGCAGTTAGTAGCCTCACAAGCTCTCAAGATGCGCGATTTCGCATTTGAGGGCATCGATTTGAGCCACCAAGCGGTCGAGTTGCTTTTCTAGTTTGCCAATCATCGCCCGTTTGACGTGGAAGTTCGTTTCCGATCCCTCGTAGACAGCGAGGGCGGCGGGAATGTCCGCGAGGGGGAGACCCGCGCGACGGCATCGACCAATTATGGCAAGCCGATTGTATTGCTCCCTTGTATAGGTGCGACCTGACCACATCCGAACCGAACTGATTAGCCCTTTCTCTTCGTAGAACCGGGCCGCCCTCTGTGTGATATCGAGCTGTTGGCACGCAATGTTGATGGGCGTGGTTATCATTTCCGATAGACTCAAAGTGACTGTCAGGCTCCCAGTGTCATCTAAGCTCATTATGGCTCCGCTTCTGATTTCCGTATTCTTTTGACCTATTTTTGAAATTAGACCTCTGACGAAGACGTCTCCGTCCCGCTGAATGTGATTGAGGCGGGATAGCGGACGTCAACGTCGAAGCCTCACTCGCGCCTCTGGTTGCAAAATATCATGAATATGGCAGAAATAGAGACATAGTCGAAAAATATCAACAATTGATCAGCGCTGCAATGTTCTGGATTCGGCCAGAAGGGATCGCCCACTCGCAAGAGGGCGGCATAAGACGAAATCTGTTGCGCCTCGATGCATCAGTTCGCGCCAGCAGTGCAGTTCGGTGAGCAGGTCATCGTCGCGGGCAGCTTTCGGGCTCGATAATAGGACCGCCACGCATGACCGGGTCGGCTTGTCCTTTGCTTCAGGCGTGGCTGTTGCGGTGGCCCCTCACCACCCCGGTCCGCCAACCTCCGGAAGTGGTGAGATGCGCGCGCAACTACGCCGCCACGGCCGTTGGCCCGGGGAACAGTCCGAGCTGCAGCATGACGCCGAGGGTATCAAATGCCCCCCAGTGCTGCGACACGAGGCCCTCGGCATTGAAAGCGAAAATATCGACGCCGCTCGCTTCGAAGCGCTTGCCGGTCGCAGGCGCGCCCATGAACGGCCCGAGGTGGGTGCCGCTGGTCTTCAGATAGACGGCGAGCCTCTCGCCATCCGAGATCATGAACTTGATCGAGAGGTGGAGGTCGGGGAAGGCCTCGATGAAGACGCCGAGCACGCGCTTGAACCCGTCGTGGCCGTTGCTCATGCCCTCCGGCAAGCCGTAGGTTTCATGATCGATCCGATCTGCGGCGAGATACTGGTCGCAGAGGTCGAGACGACCTTGGTTGATAACTTCCTCAATAAGCCTACGGATGGTCGTCTGATTGCGTTCCTCGTTCGTGGATTGCATTCTCATTGTCCTCGCTCGGCTCTAGTTGTTCGACCGAAGGCCGCGCCTTCTGACCTAAGAGACGGCCGCCTGACCTTCGATCGACAGGCGCTGGAAAATAATTTGCGTCAGCCGGCCAGGCTCTCGCGCTTGCGTTCGAGCCAAAGCCGCTCCGCGGGGGATGTCGGCAACGCCAGGAGCGCGTCGTACGCGGCCCTCGCGTCCGCCGTGCGGCCGCTGCGCGCGAGGAGATCGGCGCGAACGGCATGATATGGGGGGAACGCCGCAAGCTGCGCGCCATCAAGGGCGTCGACTTCGCAAAGCGCGGCTTCAGGGCTTACCACCTCCGCGAGCGCCACCGCGCGATTGAGCCTGACAAAGGGATCGTCGCGCAGCCGTAGAAGGGTGTCATAGAGGTTGAGGACGGTCCGCCAGGGCGCCGGATCGAGGATCGTGCGACGTCCGCACCAGGCGCTATGGATCGCCGCCTGCAGCGTCCGGGGTCCGGAAGGTCCGAGCTCGGCGGCGCGCCGCAGGTAGGCGTCGGCCTCGTCGATGAGCGTCCGATTCCACTGCGTCGGGTCCTGCTCAGTGAGAGGCGCCATCGCCCCGGCGTCGTCGAGGCGTGCGGGCCGGCGCGCCTCGGCATAGCGAACGAGGGCCGCCAGAGCCAGGGCGTCCTCCTCCGCCGGGAGTAGATCGGCCAGGACCCGCGTCAGCTCGAGGATCTCGGCAGCGAAGCCCGCCCTGCGGCCTGCGCCCGCCGCGTCCGCATGGGCGCTGGCGTAGGCGACCTCCAAGGTGGAAAGCACAGAATCTAGCCGCGCCGGCCAGGCGTCGGGGCGGGGGATCTCGAAGGGAATCCGTGCCTCCGCGACCTTATTCTTCGCGCGCACGATGCGCTGCGCCATCGTCGCGACGGGCACGAGAAAGGCCTGGGCGATTTCCTCGGTTGCGAGACCGCACACCATCCTGAGGGTCAGCGCCACACGGGCCTCTCGGCTGAGCGCCGGATGGCAACAGACAAAGATGAGCCGCAGCCGTTCGTCTGGGATCAAGAGGTCCTCGTCGCTCATGGGATCCTCCGCCGCTGTCGCGGGCTCGCCGGCGTCGGGCTTTATCCGTTGGCGCGCCTTGCGCGCCCGCAACATGTCGATCGCGACACGGTCGGCCACACGGTAGAGCCAAGCGGCGGCATTACGCGGATGGCCCCGTTCGGGCCAAGTTCGCGCCGCCCGCAGACACGCCTCGGCGAACGCGTCTTCCGCCAGGTCGAGATCGCGGTAACGGGCCGTTAACGCGGCGAGCACTCGCGCGCCTGCGGTCCGCACCGCGCTCTCAAGAGCCGCCCGGCTCAACCTGCGCCCAGGAGAGGACGGATTTCGATCGCGCCATCGCCGGCCAAAGGCACCTTGCCCGCGATCTCGATCGCTTCATCCAGATCGGCTGCGTCGATGAGATAAAACCCGCCGAGTTGTTCTCGCGTTTCTGCGAACGGACCGTCGTGCACGCTGCGGGCGCCATTCTGCGTCCTCACCGTCGTCGCGCTGGCCGTCGTCTTCAGGCCCGAGCCGCCGATGCGCTTCGTGCCAAGCTCACTCGAAAAGGCCATGTGGCGCGCCACGATCGCGTTCAGCGCTGGGTTTCCGGGTTCCAGGCCGGCGGCGACTTCATTCTGGTAAATCAACAGAGCGTATTGCATCGGGACCTCATGGAGTTTGGGACAACGCTGCTGCGCCGCCAACAGACCAAAGACGGACGCTCCCTCGCAAATCGACACCGAGGCCAGAAATTTTTTAAGGCCGGCGGTCTGCGGAGTATGCCGCTGGGCTGTGACGAGCTTGCCGCCCCCCAGGGTGCGCCACGGGTCGGGGGCCCGAATTGCCGAAGATCGTTCTCTGCTGAAGGTTCGCCGCGCGGTTCGGAGAGGTCGATGCGCTGGCCCGCCGACAACCTGTTCTATTCGCCCAGCGCTTCGATCACCTTGGCGGCTGTCTCCGCGCCAGAGAAGTTTTGCTGGCCCGTGATGAGGTTGCCGTCGCGCACTGCGAACCCGCGCCAGAGCCCAGCCTGAATATAGTTCGCTCCGAGCTTCTTCAGCTCATCTTCGATGCGCCAGGGCATGACGCGCTTGTCGCGGGAAAGGAGGCCCATGCTCCAGACCGCATTGTCTGCGAAATCTTCCTCGACGTTCGCAAAGCCGGTGACGGTTTTGCCCTTCACCAGTGGCTCGCCGCTGGACAGTCGCGCGTACCGGAGGATCGCCGTTCCGTGGCAAAGGGCGGCCGCAACCTTTCCGGCCTCGTAGAACTCCACGAATTTATTCTGGAGCGCTGTGGCCCGTTCGAACGTGAACATCGGCGACTGGCCGCCCGCGACGACGATCGCGTCGAAGGTGTCGGCATCCAACCTCTCGACAGGAGTCGTCTGATCCACCAGTGTCGCCAGCCGGGGCGTGAGTATAAAGCCCATGCTGATGAGGTCCGTCTCTGAATAGCCGGACGGATCACGCGGATCGCTCATCGCGTCCGCTTCGCACTTGCCGCCATCTGGCGAGAAGATCTCGACCTCGTAGCCCTTCTCGGTGAACTCGAAATAGGGGTGCGAAAGTTCGCTCCACCAGAAGCCCACTGGCCAGCCCGTGGTCGAAGCGATCGCCGGGTTGGAGATGACGATCCCCACCTTCTTGCGGGCCTTCGGATTGACCAGGTTCGGGTCCCTGATGCTCAAAATATTTCTCCATCTAAAATGAAGCGACGTTCGGCGCCGAGTTTGTCGTCGGCTGACTGGGCCTCATGGGCGGCGCGCTCGCATCAGCCTGGGCCGCGCGGCGGCCCCCAGCCCCAAGCCGGCATCGGCCAATCGCCTTCCGGCGGCGGGACACCGGGCGCGGAGTTGATCACGGCCAAACGCGAACCCCATTCGAGATAGGCGACAAATGCGTCGCGAAAGGCCGGGTCGGTGGGAAGCCCGGCCTCGTCGGCTGTCGCGATCATCAATTCGACCCAGCGCCGCCGATGATCGTCGGTGATCGCGCGGCCGAGATGCTTGCGGATCATACCGGTGTGGCTGCCGCCCGAGCCGCTGTATTCGGTGGGTCCGCCGAACACCTCTGCGATGAAATCGGCGACATGCACGGCATGGTCGCGCGGCATATGCGCGAAGACCAGGGCCAGCAGCGGATCGTTCGGGACCTTTGCGTAGAAGGCCTCCGTCAGCCGGACGAACGCCTCGCGGCCGCCGGCCCATTCGGCGAGGCTCGGAGCCGGATCGACAGATGACGCCGCCAGGGTCTCGCAGCCGTTTCGGTCCGTGAACCCGTTGGATGCGTGCGTTCCATCGCAGTACGGCTTGGATGACGAGCAGCCGCATCGACAAAGCAGGCAATGAACCGAAGTGGCGAATGTGCGCCCTGTGCCGCTGACCATCTCCAGCGGCCCGCGCACCTCCAGCGGCCCGTCCCTGAGCGGGGTGACTTCGAGAGGACCATCGCGGGGAGACAACGGCCTTCGGTCGCCGGCCGGAGGTTCGCCGGTCGCCTCGAAGCCGACCCGCACGTGGCTGCCGTCGCAGTAGGGCTTGTTGTTCGACGCGCCGCAACGGCAGAGCGTGCGCCGTGTCGAGGGCTCCGTCTCGCCGGCCAAAACGATTTGCGCGTTGAACGCATAAGGTCCGTCCTGCCGAATTCGGAGCAAATTGACGGGCGGGCAGGGCTCCTCGAGAACCGGATCTGCGGCGCGGTAGGTGATGGCGCCGGAGGGACAATTGCGCGCCACGGCCGCCAGCGCCGGCGCATTCATAGCGTCGGGGTAGATCCATTCCCCGGGCGTGTTCGCCTTGAACACGTCCGGCGCGCTCAGAACGCAAAAACGCGCGTGGATGCATAGATTGCTGTCGAAGCGTATTTCCAGCTCCTGGCCGGTAGCGATCTCCGGAGGTGTCGATTCGATGGTCATTCTTGGGTCTCAGCCGTTCGTCCACCCTCCAAGGGCGGGTAAGTCCCTTTGGTTGTCGAGGGTTGGCGCCCGCCAGCATCTACCCGTCCGATTGCGAAGCGGCGCCCGCGCTCAAAAAGGGGCGGGAGAACAGCGCTCCCATCGACGGCCCCGCCTCGAGGCCCCAGTCGTAGAGCGCCTGTAAGACCGGCGCGAGCGACTCGCCCTTTGGCGACAGGGCGTAGCCTCCAGCGACCAAGCCGCTGTCTCGAACGACCAGACCGAGCTCTTCCAGCTCCTTCAGCCGCTGCGTCAACATCTTGTCGCTGAGCGTCGGGATCAGGGCTCGCAGCTCTCCATACCGCAACGGACCTTGTTTCAGATTTGACAGGATTACGATTTTCCATTTGCCCCCAAGCACATCGAGCGCGAACTCCACGGGACAACCGAAGCGCTTTGCAAGACGTTTGGCCATATATTTCCAACGCACCTTCTCTGCTTGATAATGTGCTCAGGAGACCGCCTCAACGCACCAAATGGTTCGTGCCCGGCTCCGAGTTCGACTAGACGGCTCAATCAGGCGGGTATTGACCGGCAGGATCGGATGCACAGCCTTGCGGACGCCCATTGTGGGGGAAGCTCAGCCTCCCGTGAGTTCCGCAAAGATCGCCGTCGCATTCATGTCGATCAGCAAGTCGAGGGGCCAGCTTGCTCGATTGCGGGTCGTTTCAGAGCGGATTTCCGCCATGGCCGAGGCGTCCAGGCTCGGAGTGTGCGCAAATCGCGCGACAACATTCCGGAACTCCTGAATGTATTTGCGCTGGTCCTCAAACAGTTCGGGCCCTCCCGCCGGTCCGTGCCCGGCGTGCACCTGGCTGACATCGCCGAAACGCTGCTCGATCTCGTCGATCTGCCGCAACCATGCCTCGGTACGCGCTTCAGCGAGCCAAGGATGGCAATTGTTGTAGATCAGGTCCGATGCGAGCAATGCGTCCGCTCCTGGCAGATGGATGACCGTGATGTCTGATGACTCGCCGGGCCCCAGGTCAATCATGCGAAGCTCAACACCGGCGATCGTAAGGCGATCATCGGCTCCTACGACTTTGTTCGGAAGCGCGTCCGCCTTCGGGTAATCGTCCCCGTATATTGGGGTCCAAGCCGCTCGCTTGGCAGGTTGGGTCTCTTGGATTGCGTCTATTGTAGCGCGAGTAGCGTAGACCGGTGTCGGGGGCAGCCCTTCCAAGAGAACGGGAAGACCGTTGTAGTGGTCCGGATGGGGATGCGAGATGATCACCGCGGCCAACGGCTTCTCGAGCGCGTCAAGCTGCTTGCGCAGGTCGCGAGCCGACGAGACAAGGAATTGAGTATCGATCACAATGACACTGTCGTGCCCCTCGATGAGGAAGCTGTTCACGTAGAATGCGCTCTCTGCGGCCGAATAGGTGTGAATTTTTGGCGACATGAGAGGATTGCCTCTTCATTGCTGTTGACGGTGACGCATCTTCCGTAAGGCTGTACTAATCCAACGCAAAACTTCGATATTCCCTGCTAGCCCGTGACAACAGGTTTGGCAGGGCAGCTCAATCCGGCGTCGATGCCGCCGGGGCCGACGCGGGCAGGCTGTTCGTTCCAGCAAATGCGTGCCGGGCCCTCAGCGCGGCGATTTTTTCGTCGAGCTCAGCGCGCGAATGCAGACCGCCGCCCACGATCACGGCCTCGATGCGGCGGACGTTGCGGATGTCCGCCAGGGGATCGGCGCCCAGCAGCAGGAGGTCGGCCTGCGCGCCGACCGCGACGACGCCTCGGTTCTTCGCCGAGCCCAGCCATTGGTTCGGCCGGCGCGTGGCGCTCTCAAGCGCCTGCTTCGGCGTCAGGCCGGAGACGGTCAGAGCCTCCAGCTCGTCGGGCAATGAATAGCCCGGAACGACGCCCGGCACGGGGGAGTCGGTTCCCGCCAACACCGGAACGCCGGCGGCTTCGAACACCGCGACCAGCTTTCGGTTGAAGGCGACGATCTTCTCGATGCGCGCGATCGCGGCGGGCGAGCTCTGGCCCACGTAGGGATTGTGCTTCAGCACGAGCTCACGCCACAGCGGATTCAAGGCGGCAAGCTCGGGTCGTCTCTCCAGCGATGAGGGATCGCGCATTTCCTCCAGGATCCGCTCGTCGAGCGTCAGGGTGGCGATCAGGCCCGTCCCGTTGCGCTTAGCCATATCGACGTAGCGGGCGATGGCCGCCTCGTCGGGCGCGGCCGTCTGCTGGGCGAACTCCTCCGCGTGCGCCACCACCGTGTAGCCGGGCTGGAAGAAGCGCTCCGTCAAGCCCTGCTCGCGCGCGGGGATGTGGCCTACGACGGGCAGATGTTGCTTGCGCGCTTCGTCGACGATCGCCGTGAACGTCGGGAGGTCGAGCCGGCTGTAGACCTTGATCAGGTCATAGCCCTCTTTCGCCGCGTCGCGCACCGCTCGGCGGCCGGCCTCCGGGTCGGCGGCGGCGCGGGTCATGCCGATCGGCCAGACCGGCGCGGCGCCATCGATCATGGCGGCCGTCACGATATGCGGCCCGAGCACCCGGCCGTTGTCGATCGCGGCCCGCTGGGCGAAGGTCTCGGACGTGGCCGACAGGTCGACGACCTGGGTCACGCCGTTGGCGACGTAGGGCAGAAATACGTCCTCGTCCTTGGTCGCCCCCGCCGGCAGGTCCGGTGCGTGCAGGACCAGCCGCAATATCCGGTCGTTCTCGAGGTGCGCATGGGCGTCGGTCAGGCCCGGGATCAGCCATTCGTGCGATCCGTCCACATGACGGCCCGGCGCGTTCAGACGCTTCGCAGTACTTGGACCGATCTCGGCGATGCGGCCGTCGCGGATGACCACAGTCTGATCCCGGATCTCCGCGCCGCCATCCGTCATCGGCACGACGGTGACGTGTTCGATCACCAGATCGGCGCCGCCGGCCGGTGCGGACACGGCAGCCGCAGGGGCGAGGGTCAGGAGCGCGAAGGCGAGGAGGGTGCGGCGCGGCGGCGTCTTCCGCATGATGGACCGTTCCCCCCTATGCGACCGCGGCCGGCGGACGCCGTCGCGAGCCCTGTCCGGCCTCGGTCTCGAGCCGCTCGGCTAGGCGTTTCAGCAGGCCCGTCATCAGGGCCTTCTCCTCGTCGGTCAGGACCTGCATCACCCATTCGAGACGGCCCCAGACGTCCGGCGCGGTCGCCTCAAGCGCGGCGTCGGCCTTGGGCGTGCGCGCCAGGCACACCTTGCGCCGGTCCTCGGGCGAAGGCTGACGCACCGCCAGGCCCTGCCTGACCAGCTCGTCGCAGATGCGGGTCAGGTTCGGCGCCGACTCGCCGGTCAGCAGGGCGAGATCGGCCATCGAGACCGGTGTCGCGTCCGCATCGCCGACGCGCGGCAACATGATCAGGGTGCGGAAGCTCCAATCCGTCAGACCGTAGGGCTTCAGCGCCGCCCGCATGCGCGCAAGGAAATCGCCGCTCACGTGGTTGAGCGCCCGCAGCAAGGCGACATCTCGCAGCGGCGCGTCTGCGTGCGCCTGGGCCAAATCAGCCAGTCGGGCTTCGATGCGGTCGAGTTTTGAGGACATTGGATGCTTCGCACTGGAACTATTCAAAAATGAAATAAATGGCGGCGTTGTCAATGCCCAGCTTGCGGCGTCGATATGCAGGCTTACGGACCCTGCGACCTACCGGCCCTCCCCGAACACGACCACGCCGGGCGCCTCGGCTGTTTGGCGGCGCCCATGATCGATCACGGCGAATGCAGCCGTTCCGCGGAGGGCGTCGAGCCTCCGCGGGGAGACCTCGGTCACCGAAAGGTCCTGGTCCGCAAGTTCCGCCGAGAAGGCTGGCGGGTAGGCGCCCTGGGGAACGAGTTCCGGCCGCGCCTTCAGCGGCCTGTCGTACCGAGTGTCGATGTTCGCCAGCAGCGGCGGGGCTGCCGCCACCGACTTCGGGTCGGCGCCCGAGAGGATCGACCCAGCGATGCGGACGGTCTCGGGGACGAGGGAGACGCCGATCGCCGCGATCGCCAGCACCGGCTTGCCCTGCTCGATCGCGATGACCGGGGCCATGTCCGAGGCGATGTGGCCGCCCGGCGGGACCGCGGCGAGACGCGCCTGGTAGATCGCCGCCGCCCCGCTGATCGGCACGCCGTCCACGACGATGCCCGTGTCGCCCCACATCACCGCGTTGATCGAGTGCACGAGGGCGGCGACGTTGCCCCATCGGTCGACCACGACCACGGAGTCGCTGTGGTGGCCCGGGTCCGCCCCGCCCGGCAGTCGCTCGGATAATTCATCGATCCGCGGAGCCGTCGCTTTGGCGTAAGTCGGCTGCGTCCGCGTCCGGCACCCTTCGCCGCCGCGCGCGCCCTCCGCATAGCCGGGCGCATGGCCCAACTCGGCCAGCCGGAGCGTCTTGGCTAACGCCGCAAAGGCCAGCGGGTCGGCCCCGTAGGACCCGAGCCGCCCTACGTGCTCGGCGTTGAGCAGGTTGAGGCTCTCCAGAATGGCGCAGGCGCTCACGTTGCTGTCGCCTGGCGCATAGACCTGGGCGGCGGCGAACCGGGTTGATAGCGGCCTCTCCCACACCGGCCGATAGCGCGCGAGATCCTCGAGTGTTGCCGCGCCGCCCTCGCGCCGAACGATGCGCACGAAGTCTTCCGCCCAGGGGCCGCGATACATGTAGTCGGAGCCCTGTTCCGCGACGCCGCGGAGCAGACGCGCAACGTCTGGCTGCATGAAGCGGTCACCCACCTTCGGCATCGAGCCGCCGGCCTGGGCCAGAAAACCTCGCCCCTCTTCAGTGCGCGCGAGGACCGGTTGCTCGGCCTGGAAGAAGCTGGAGAGCAGCGGCGAGACGACCACCCCATGCTCGGCGTACCAGATCGCCGGATCGAACAGGGTCCGGAACGGCAGTCGGCCGAACCTCAGGTGCGCGGCCTCCATGCCGGCCATGAAGCCGGGAACCAGCGTCTTGCGGCCCTGCGCGCCAGCTCCGCCGGCAGCGCCGGGCTTGATCAGGCTGAGGTCCATGTTCGGGATGGACGCGGGATCCGTCTCGCCGGCGTAGCTGGTCCAGCCGGCGTCCATCACGTACACACGCCCCGTGGACGCTTCGTAGTAGACGAGTTCGGCCACCCCGCCATACGAGACGACCGAGCCAAGGCTGGTCGAGACCTGGGTCAGGGCCGTGGCGATGGCGGCGTCGGCCGCCGTCCCTCCTTGGCGCAACGCCTCCATTCCGGCGTGCACGGCGATGGGCGACAGGGTCGCCGATACCAGCTCGGATCGCCCTCCGATGAGGCGCGCACCCGCGGGGTAAGGCCTGAGCTCCATCTGCTCGAGGCGGGCCCGCTCCGCTGCCGGCCAACGGCCGGGAGACAGGTCGGCCGCGAACGCCGGCTGCACGGACGCGACAACACAGGCTAAGAACAAGGCTCGGAACGTCTTCATCTGCCCCTCCATTTGGAAGAGCCCGTCCAATGCCTCCTGTCCCCAGGGGCCAGGTCAATGGCCCAACTGAAGAGGGCCCGAATCTGAGCCCCGCCGAAGCCGCGCGCGAGCTCGGTGTGAGCATCAAGGCGTTGAAGGTCTATGAACGGCGCGGAATGGTGCGGCCTCGCCGCGCGCTCAACGGCTATCGGGTCTATGGACCTGCGGAGCTCGGCCAGGTCCGACAGATCGTCGCTCTGAAGGCGCTCGGTCTGACGCTCGCTCAGATCGCCCAGCTCCTTACGGGGCCGGCCGAGCCGCTCTGGGCGGCGCTGGAAGACCACCATGCCGAGCTGTGCGAAGAGCGGCGCAGGCTCGATCGGGCGATCGCCTTGGTGGACGCCGCGCGAGCGGCGATGCGAGGAGGCAAGGCGCCGCGTCCGGAGGACATCGCCGCCCTCGCGGCGCGAGCCCCGCCGAAGGGGCCGCGTTGGCACGAGCGCCTGAACGCCTTCTACGCGGCGCATCTGGACGACGCCCAGTGGAAGGTGGTCGAAACCCGCAGCCTCGGCCTCTGGGCCGCGCTGATCGCCGAGTTGAAGGCGTTGTGCGCCGCCGACGCCGATCCGGCGTCGGCCGAGGCTCAGCGCCTGTTCCGCCGATGGGTGGCGGCGGCCCACGCCTCGGCGGGCGGCGATCCCGAGATCGTCGAAAGGTGCAGCGCCGCCTGGACGGCCGCCGCCTCCGATCCCGACCTTGGTCCAAACCTGCCGATCGGCGAGCCCGAACTCGTCTATCTCGGCCGCCTGCACGAGGCCAAGGAACGGTTACAGTGTCGGGACTGACGCCGGTTCGAGACGGTGACGTCCGACGACCTCCTCCACATTGTTTGTAAGCGCGGGACCGGGCCGCGCGTCAAGTCGCATATAACGACTTTCTCGCGAACGGCCAAGTATGATACAATTGGACGTCATGGGCCGCAGAGGCGGCGTCATGGCGCCGCGGCGCCGTTCGGGAGAACTGCGATGCGGACCAAATCCTCACTGGAACTCGCCGAAGCCGAGGCCATGGCCGCGGGATGCCGGCGGACTGCGAAGCGGCTCGGCGCACGCGTGGCCATCGCAGTCGTCGATGATTCAGGCGCCCTAATCCACTTCCAACGCCTGGACGGCGCGCGGGCGCACACGGTCGATCTCGCGATCCGTAAAGCAAAGACAGCTTCAATGCTCGGCGTGCCGACCCGGGCGCTCGAACTCTTAGCGAAGCAAGGAAGCTTGCAATCCGGCGAGGCGCTGGCCCTCGCGGGAGGGGTTTCCGTGATCGTCGACGGCGACTGCGCCGGCGCGATCGGCGTTTCGGGCGCCGCGACGGACATCGATGATGAAATCGCAAACGCCGGGCTTGCCGCGTTCTCGGCCGTTGAGCACCCGCGTTCTTCAGGGGCGTGAGTATCGATTTTGAGTTTAAGCTGCCCATTGCCGGAGATCCGCGACGTCAGCCGTCCCAGGCGCGGGTTCGTTCGCAGCGGATTGGGCAAGCGTTTTGGCCGGCCGCCAGAAGGCCGAAATTTAGAGCGCACTTCAGTTCACTGTAGCTGCGGCTCTCGTCGCGACCTGTTTTTTGACATGACTCAGGGCGAAGCAGCGCCGTTGGATGACCCGTCTGAAGCTCTGGCGCGCGACTATTTCGGCGTCCACCGGCGCGTGTAATGTCCGAAATCCGCGCCAGCCCGAACGGAGGCTGATGGCGGATTGTGTTGAAGAAGTCGGCTGGCGGCGGAGCGGATGGCGTTGGCCGGACTGTTGCGGACGGCCCGTCACCTCTCAGGCGGTCGTAGCCTGGGGTATCGGCTGGATCAGCTTGGCGAGCTTGCGGAGGTTTGGGCCGCGTGGCCGCGAGGAGGAACTTGTCTCTGGCGCCGTTGGGCCTCGCAGGCGCAGCCGATCGAGCCTCAGGATGCGTTTGAGGTGCGCGAACAACATTTCGACCTTCTTCTGCTCGCGACATGAGATGACGTAGGCGTCGGTTCCGGCGATGTCGCGCACCATGTCGCGGGCGCCCTTCTGGATGGAGCGCAGAATCGTGCGGGCGGGTGCGTTCGGGTAGCACCGCGGCTTCAGCGCGCAGGGTCTCAGTCGAGCTTACTGGCGCGGTAGCGCAGCATGCCGTTTTCATCGACCAAGGGGCGTGGCGTGCGATAGGCCTTCTGGCGCTGGCGCAGCTGCTTGCCGGCCGGGCAGATGTAGGCGTCGGCATTGTGGTCGAACGAGAAGTCGGCCCGCTCATGGGGCTCATCCCGCCGCGGCGATTTATCGAAGACCGGAATGTGCGGCTCGATCCCGCGGTCATGGACCAGCCAGGCCAGGTTCTCGGCCAACCCGTAGGCGCGTCGGCCGCCAGCCGCTCAGGCCATAGGCCGAAGCGGTCCTGGGTGCGCTCGATCCTGATTCAAATTTAGTCGTCACCGCGACGGCGTTGGTCGCCAGCCATGCGACCAGGCAACCTGAACGGGGACAGGACGGACCGATTTCGGCCCGGCCGCCTTAACAGGTCGGTTCCGAAAAGACCGCCGCCAACTTCAGATCAATCGCCAGCTTCGCCGCCGGCCTATGCTTGATCAAATTCGTCCACGCCGCCTAGGATTTGTAACGCACGATCACAGTCGGATTCGATCTGAATGGCCATTTCATCAATCGAATTGAATTTCTTGTCCCCGCGAATGTGGCGCACCAATTCGACGCGTAAGCGGTCGCCGTAGATGTCCTCGCAGAAATTAAACAGGAATACCTCTAAGAATTTTCCGCGACCGTCGAGAGTAGGGCGGTTACCATAGTAGGCGACGCTAAGATAGGTACGACCATCTTGTAGCTCTACACGCGCAGCGTAGATGCCTTGCGCCGGACAGGCGCCTTGCAAGGCGATATTAGCCGTGGGAAATCCGATTGTTCGTCCAATCTTCTCCCCGTGAATAACGACGCCTTCGAAAGTCGAGTTGTGCCGAGAATCTTGCCTCGAGCCGACTCCGGCCGGTCTCTCATCGCTGCTGTGGACAAAACCCGACAGATCAACGCACTGATCGGGCGTCTCTCTTGCGGGGAATATTGCAAGGCCCGCGGGCTCCCTGCCGGAAGATGGGCGCCTACGCGCTATCGATGCAGGCATGCACACGGTCCTCCAGCAACATCACCCTCTGGATATCAAAAAAATACCAAATATGTCAATATATGAAAATTGATGGCGTAAACCGATGGGGCCGGCGCAGCGCTTGATATGCCGAATGGCGCCACAGGCGAAGGCCGCCTGTCGGGTTCCGGCGGGCGGCCCCGTCGCTTGCTTTTTTTATGGCTAACCCAACGGGTCAGAACGGATGCCGCGCCGGTTCCGCGCTGGCGGTCATCCACTGCCACTGGATAAACTCTTCCCAGTTTGAGGTGCGGCCGAAGCGCGAGCCATTTCGCGACTGCCCCATCCCGCCGAAGGGAACGCCGGGCAAATCGGAGATCGTCTGGTCGTTGATATGCACCATGCCGGCCTTAATGCGGCGGGCGATCCTCAGGCCTCGCTCAAGCGAGCCGGTCTGTATGGCGCTGGAGAGCCCATATTCAGTGTCGTTGGCGATACGGATGGCGTCTTCCTCATCTTCCGCCGCCACCACAGGCGCAACCGGGCCGAAAATCTCCAGGTGATAGGCGGGAACTTGGGGGTTTCATTGCTGAGCACGGTGGGTCGATAGAAGGAACCCTCGAAGGTCCCGCCCGTGATCACGCTGGCCGGCCGCCACGGAGCTGCACACAATTCCATCGACGCGAGCTAGCTGCTTGGCGTCTATGATCGGACTGATATCCACATCCTTTTCTCGATAGGGATCGCCAACCTTCAGCTGCTGCGCCTTTCGGCTGGGGATTTCCAGGTAATCGTCGAGCACCTTGCGGAGAACGATGTGTCGGCCGCTGGCCATGCAGATCTGATCCTTATGCAGGAACGAGCCCCAGGCGCCCGCCGAAGCCGCGGCTTCAAGATCGGCGTCTTCCAGGGCAATGAAGGGGCTCTTACCGCCCAATTTCGAGGCCAACCTTCTTGGGGTTCCGCCCGGCGAGCTCGCCGACACGGCGGCAGACCGCGGTGGAACCGGTAAAGGTGATGAGCCTGATCTCGGGCAGGACGACCAAAGCCTCGCCGACCTCGGCGGCGCCGTTGACGACGCTGAAAAGCCGGGCGGGCAGGCCGGCCTTCTCGAAGATGCGCGCGATGACGGCGCCTCCGACGATCGGGGTCTGCGGGTCAGGTTTTAGGATCACGGCGTTCCCCTGTGCGAGTGCGGGTGCAATGGATCGCATGGCCAGCAGCAACGGAAAGTTCCACGGGGTGATGACGCCGACGAGGCCGAGCGGCACGCGTCAGGCAAGGCTTAGTTTGGAGGGGTTAGGATGGGGCAGCATCTGGCCTTCCGGCGCAATGAGCAACGCGTCGGAATGGACCAATTCGCCGATCGTGCCAGCCAACTCGGTTTCGGCCTTGCCATGCACGCCGCCCGTCTCCCGCACGATCATGCTCAAGAGCGCACCACGCTCTTGCTCGAAAAGTTCGGCTGCCCGGCGCATGATGGCGGCGCGCTCTTCGGCTGGCGTTTGGGCCCACATCGACTGGGCGTTCATGGCGTTTTCGGCGATGGCGGCGAGGGATGCGGGAACGGAAAGACCCACGTGTCCCAGTTCGTCGCCCGTGGCGGGCTCACGAACCGAGATTGTCGTCTCGGTGGGACGCCAAGCGCCATCGAACGACTATTCGGACCATGTTTCGGAAGCCAGGAGACTGACGGCGATGCTCATCGTTCTCTCCAATCGGATCAGGCCTATGCGTGGGCCCCGATGCGAAAACCTCTGATGCGAAGCGGTGATCGCGCTCGACCCCGCTCACACGCTCGGGATCGACGCTGTCGCGAATTTCCGGTGGAGAGGACGCCAATGGGCCTTGGTAAATCAGAGGGCTGAATTGGCGGGCCGAGGAGGACTGGGCTGCCTTGCGGCCGCGTTTGAGAAAGCGCAGATCCTAGGGTCAGGCTTCGTCACACACAAAGTTGACCAGCCGCCCAACCCCCGCAATGCCCACCTCGACGATATCGCCAGGCTTCATCCATACCGGCGGTTTACGTTTGGCGCCGACGCCTCCAGGCGTGCCGGTCAAGATCACGTCACCGGGAGAGAGCGAAGTGAAGGTGGAGAGATACGCGATGATCACCGGGATCGGGAAGATCATGTCCGCCACGCTGGCATGCTGCATGACCTCGCCATTGAGGCTGGTCGTCACGGTCACGGCCTGCAGATCGGCGATCTCATCCGGTGTGATCATCCACGGGCCGAGCGGCGCCGTGCCGGGGAAGTTCTTCCCTGGCGTGAACTGCTGGGTGTGCCATTGCCAGTCGCGCACCGAAGCGTCATTGGCGCAGGTGAAGCCGGCCACGTGCCGCAGGGCGTCGGCCTCGGAAATCCGGCGACCGCCCTGGCCGATGATCACCGCAAGTTCCCCTTCATAGTCGAGGCTGGCGGACTCTTTCGGGCGGAGGATGGGCGCGCCATGGGCAGTGAGGGTGTCGGCGAACCGCAGGAAGATGGACGGATGTCCGACCATGGCGCGACCTGTTTCCTGCCGATGGGTCTCGTAGTTGTGCCCCACGCAGAAGATCTTGGCAGGTTTGGACACGACCGGTCGCAGCGTGACCGTAGAAAGGGGCCGCCGTGCGGCGCTCGCCCTGGCCCTAAGAGCTTGTCCGTAGGCTTCCTGGGCGATCAGGTCCTTGAGATCCGCTACATGATCGCGAAGGATCTCGCCGACATCGACGATGTCCTCGCCCTCGACGAGTCCCCATGATGAGAGTCCCGCAGCCTCAAAGCTCGCATATTTCATAACGGTGTTCCTATTATAGAGGCTAGCAGCTAACTGCGTAGCAGGCCTTGGCCCCAACTGTTCAAGGTGCGCTCTTCATGCGGCCAGGCCCCCACGGAACGGTCTGGCTGCACGATCTCCAGCTCAGCCGATATCTCAATCCAGTTCCCGTCGCGGTCGTGCACGAATATGAAGAGGTTGTTGCCTGGCCCATGCCGCCCAGGGCCCCAAGTGAGGGGGATCCGTTCCTGCGCCATGTGGTCGCCCCAGTCGCGGATCAGGCCCCAGTCGCCGGCCTCATAGCAGTGATGATCGAGGCGATTTCCAGACGCCTGGAAGACCGCAAGGCTGTGGTGTTCATGGCTGCAACGCAGGAAGGACGTGCGCACGCCGCCCTCTTGGTCCACCACCACATCAGAAAGCTCAAAGCCGAAGACGCCTTGATAGTACTGCGCCAGCCTCGCGGAGTCCCGGCTAGCGAAGACGACGTGCTGCAGCCGGGCCTCGCGCGCCGCCGCCCCCGGGGCCTGCAGGGCGTCAGGCGACTTGCCCGGTGTTCCGAAGACGAAGCGGTTTCCGTCCGGATCCCTCACGCAAAGGGCGTCTTCGAACAGGTCGGTGGGCGAGAGCTCAGTCTGGAGGCCCGCGTCCGCAACGCGCATTCTTAGCGCTGCGAGGTCCGCCGCGTCGTCAACCGCGAAGGCGGCGAAGCTGAGCGTCTTGGACGGGCCGGGGAGGAAAAACAGGCGACGGTCCTTCGCTTGACCGAACCAGCCGTCTTGCCGAGCCTCGATCTGCAGCCCGAGCGCCCTGCCATAGAAGTCGGCCAGGGCCGCAGGCTCCGGGGAACACAGCGCCAGATGATGCAGGGTGGCGCGGAGCGCGGGCGTCTTTCGTTCTTCGGGCATTTCACATGGCCTTCAGGGCGGCGACCAAGGCCGCGGCGTCAATTCCAAATTGTTGGCGTTAAAGTGTCCCTTCTTCCCCTTTGGACAGCGCACCCCTTCGACGGGCGGGCGACCCACAAGGAAGCTTCGGTTCACGGACACGCATCAATCCTACAATAGGCATCTATTGTCAAAATAAGAATATATTAGCATTTTTCTGACATGGCGAGAGCCGCTTGCCTTCCCCTTAAGCCTGAACGCACCTCCTACATGCTCCCCCGGCGCGGAGGGCGAACGACGACAGCAATTCTTGGCGACGTCGTCGGCGAACGAAGGGCGGGTATGGAAAAGGGAGCGTGCCGGGTTGCCACGCGCATCGAGGAGAGCCTGATCGCAACCGGGTGGCCTGCGGGAAATTGTAGTCCATGGCTGCCCCGCCGCGAGCCCCGGGCAATGTCTTTTCGCCGTGGTCTTCGGTGCGGTCGGACCGTTCGATCTCGAAGAACCGATGGTCGAACTAAGCGGTTTCACAGGAGGCCGTTCCAGCCCAACGGTTCCACTCGATCTCCGGAATATTGGCGAAAAGCAAGTTCTCACGGTCCGTTGTGATGGCGTCGGGTGCGCCCTCCCACAGGACCGGACAGAACAAGCCGTCGAGAGTTTCGGTCTTGCCGCGATTGCTGACCGGGAAGTCGACCGCGACGACGCCGCAGCCGCCTCCAGCCAGCCAGTAGAGGTTCTTGAACCACGCGCAGGAAACCGAGACCACAGGCTCGCCTCGCAACGAAAACCCAGGCGGCAGCAACCGCTCCAGCTTGGCCAGATCGGTCAGGTAGCGCACCGCCAGCCACTCGGCGTTCATCACGCCAGTCTCTTCGGCGGTCCACATCCTGCCGCCGGGCTTTTGGCGGGGGCAGGGCCGAACACGGCGGGCATCCGGTAACGAGCGCCAGGCTGAAATTCAATGGTCATAGTCCTTGTCTCCAGAGCCGTTTCAGAAATCAGAAGTCGAAGCCCAGCCGGGCCCCGAAGGTCCGGGGCGGCCGAAGGCCGACGAAGGCGATGCCGAGGACGGGTTGGACGAACGATGTGGTCTTCACCGCCGCGTCTTCCATGTTGTCGATATAGGCGGTCACCCAGTAGTGGCCGTCCGATGAGCGCCAGGTCAGGCTGGCGTTCGACGAAGAATAGGCGTCCTGCAATTCGCCAGGCAGGTATTCCTCACCGACGTAGTATCGGCTTTCCAGTCGTGTTCCGATCATGGCTTCGAGCTTGTCGCCGTCAGCCAGGAAGAAGGTGTGCCGATACGAAAGATTCGCTGTCCACCTCGGCGATTGCGGCAGGGTGCGCCCCGAACAATTCACGACCACCGCCGCCTGGCCCGATACGGCCGTGAACGGACAGTCGGTCTGCGCTGGGCCGGTGGCGGTGGTTTGGGTGTAGGTGAAGGCGGTGTAGTGGGCGTTCAGCTGTTGGACATCGACCGAGATGCTGTCGCGGGTGGTCGGCTCCCAGACCAGATCGGCCTCGACGCCGTAGATCTCCGCCCGACCGGCGTTTTCGGTGATCAGGTTGAAGCCGCCTGGCCGGATCGGTCCGAGGTGGGTGACCTGCTGGTTGTCATAGCCCCAGTAAAACGCCTCGCCATTGACCTGGAGCGTATTGTTGAAAAACCGGTTCTTTGAGCCGACGGTATAGGCGGTCAGGGTCTCAGGCCGATAGGTGTTGGGCGGCAGGGAGCCGAAGAAGCCGCCCGCCTTGAATCCCGTCGCGACGTTGGCATAGAGCAGCGAGTGGGCCGTCAGATCGTATTCGACGCCCGCCTTCCAGGTCAGCTTGTCCTGATCAAGCTTGCCCGTCAGCGGGGCGTAGCACGCGCCGGTGGCGGGGACGTAAGGCTGACACACGGCCGCATAGAAGGCGGACGGTCCGCCCGGGTACTCCGCCGGCGCGGTCGGCGGGGGTCCGCCATTGCGGCCGCTTTGGCTCTTGTCTTCCTGGGTATAGCGCAGGCCGCCCGTCAGGCGCAGGGCGCTCGTGAGGGAATAGGTGACCTGGCCGAACGCCGAATAGCTGCGGGTATGCAGATCCGGCTGGGTGCTGTTGAACGCCACGCCTTGGTCGGCCAGGAGATTGAAGCGCAGGTCTTCATTGAAGAAATATCCGCCCAGGAGCCATTTGAGCGGCGCATGCTGATCGTGCGACGCCAGGCGCAGTTCCAGCGAACTGTCCTTGGCGTTCTCGTCTGACGAGACGGGAAAGCCGGCGCCGTAGTGCTTGTAGGTGTCCTGATCGTTGCGGAACGCCGGGATCACAGTGATGTCGGCGCCGTCGAAGGCATAGGAGACGGTGGCGGAAACGCCCCAGTTGTGATTGCGCACGAAGCCGTCGTCGCCGATCGCGGGCAGCAGGCTCGGATTGGTCCCGCCGGAGATGGCCAGGGAGGCGCCCCGAAGGATGGCGTTTACGCCACTCTGCGTCGGCCCCGTGAAGGGATTGGAGGGTTGCAGGAACGGCGCGGGGACGAGCCCGGGTCCCTTGCCGCCCAGGTGTTCGTAGTCGGCGGCCAGCAGCACCGACAGCCGTTCGCTCGGCGTGTATTTCAACTGGATGCGGCCGGCCTCGCTTTGATCGTCGCTGTAGCCGTCGGTCAGATATCCGTCGCGGCGAACGATGGTCCCGGAGACGCGCACCGCGATCTGGTCCGAAAGCGGCGCATTGAGCGCCAGCACGCCCCGTCGCAGGTTGTAGTCGCCCAGCTCCAGCGACCCCGAGGCGGCGTAGCGATCCACCGGCTTTTTGGTGACGATGTTGATCGCGCCCGCCGTCGCGTTGCGGCCGTACAGCGTGCCCTGCGGGCCTTTCAGCACCTCCACGCGGTCAAGATCGTAGAAAAGCCCGTCCGGGGCGGAACTGCGCGCGAGATAGACGCCGTCCAGGTTCATCGCGACGGCTGGCTCCGCGTAGGGATTGCCCGGAAAATTGCCGACGCCGCGGATGGTTACCTGGGCGCCGCCGGCGCCCACGGCGTTGAGCTTGAGCGCCGGAACCAGATTGGACAGATCCTGCGGCTGGGTCACGCCGGCGCGCTCCAGAGCCTGGCCTGTGAGGGCGGTCACCGGCAGGGCGGCCTTTTGCAGCGACTCCGAGCGCCGCTGGGCCGTGACGACTACTTCCCCAATGCCGGTCCCCGCCGGCGGCGGAGCTGCGGCGCCTTGGGTTTGAGCTGCGGCGCTTGAGCAAAGCGTGGCCGTCGCCAGCGCGAGCATGCTCGTGCCAGCCAGATATCTCGTCATTTCTGGACCCCCTATGAACGTCCGCTTCTTGATTGAATTGATCGTGGCTCCAGCTACCTCACCGCCATGCGCCACCTGTCGAGCAGAGCCTCCGGGGGGCCGGTTCCGAAAACGTAGCGGTCTGGCTGCACCAGCACCGCCTGCGCATCGACCTCACCTAGCCAGCGCGCCCGGGGCGGCGCCAACGGCGCCAGAACCGACTCGTCCAGATCAAGCCGGCGGACGCTCGCAGCATCGGGCAGGTCGCGCCCGATCAGGGCAGCCCCGAGGCCCAGTTCGTCATCGAGCCGCCGTCCCTGGGCGACCGGCTGCGGCAGGAGCCTGCCCGCAGCCGGGCCATGGCCAGAACGCCAGCCTTTAAGGCCGGGATAGGCCACGGACAGATCCTGTTCGCCGCGTTGCTTGCGGGCGACCATCTCGTGGTCGCGCTCCCGGGCGGCCGTCTCGTCGAGCATGCACACCACCCGGCCCATGGCGATGGCCGTTTCGATCACGGCGCGCACGTGGGGTTCGCGTTCCTGCTGGTAGCTGTCCAGCAATCGGGGGTCGGCCCCACCGATCACCGCCGCGAATTTCCAGGCCAAGTTCGCCGCGTCCCGGATGCCGGCGCACATGCCTTGGCCGGCGAGGCCAGCAACCGCCGCATCTCGTCGAGCTCCGGCGCGGAAAAGCGCCCATAGGCCACGCCGCGAATCCTGACGAGACTCATCTCAACGGCCTCCGAGCACGCCGTCAGCGGCGTCGCGCCCGATGGCGGCGGCTTCGGCGACGTCCAGGCCGAGCGCCCGCAGCGCCGCCGCGGCCATGGCGGCGGCCAGATCGCGAGCCGAGCCCGAGGCTTCCCCCGACATGATGTGCTGGACGCTGACCATGGTCAGACCCAGGACGACCAGGACCCCCGCCTCGATCCCGATCGCGCCCAGTCGGCCCAAGTCCATGCCGCGGCGGACGTCGTCGCTGACCCCGGCGTTCAGCGGCGCTTCCGGGTCGGTGTGCCGCTCAGCGAGGTTGAGCATGGTCTGAACGCGATCCGGGTGATCCAGCGCGTAGCGCATCACCACGCACAGGGCGCGGGCGATGCGTGACGGCGGATCGGCGATTTCCTGGTTGGCCGAATAGATATGGAATTCCACATCGCCCTGGACAAGCTCGAAGATCGCCTTGGCGAAGGCGCTCTTGTCCGGGAAGTGATTGTAAAAACTGCCTTTCCCGACCTCGGCCGCATCGACGATGTCGTCGATCGTCACGCCCTCGACCGGGCGTTCGGCGAACAGTCTCTGGCCTGCGGCCAGGAGCGCGGTGTGCGTCCTCTGGCGCTGGCGGTTTCCGGGCGCGGAGGGGGGTGGCCTCAATACGCGTTCGTTCATCCCTAGGTCCTGGTTGTTCGCCATTCAAGTGCGCGCTTGACTAGTCAGTCAGGTTTGGACGACTTAGTCAAGTCGGCGATTTCCGCGAGCCGGACAGGACCTGGCTGGAGCGCCGCCCATGGGCGGCGAGCGACAAAAGGATGAGGAATTCATGAGGCTTGTTCGCTTCACCCGAAACGGCGGGACCCGCAACGGCAGGCTCGAGGGCGACGCCGTGGTGGATCTCTCCCACCTACCGGATGTCGGCGCTTCCATGCGCGCGCTGCTGGAGCAGTTGCCTGCGCGGCGAAGCGAACTAGAAGCGGCGCGCGGCGCGCGGCGCGCTCTACCCCTTGAGCGAGGTCAGGCTGGAGGCGCCGATCAGCGATCCTCAGAAATTCCTGGCTATTGGCATAAACTACAAGGCCCACGCTGACGAGGCCGCCGCCGCTGGCCTTCCCAGGCCCACCAGCCAGCTCTGGTTCAACAAGCAGGTCAGCTGCATCAACGGCCCCTACGGCGACGTCGAGATCCCCGCCGTGTCACAGCAGGTGGACTACGAGGCCGAACTCGGTGTGGTGATCGGCCGCCGCTGCCGGCATGTGTCGCGCGCCGAGGCGCGCAGTGTCGTGGCCGGATATCTGGTCTGCAATGACGTCACCGCCCGGGACTGGCAGTTCCGCTCCCCGACCTTCACGCTCGGCAAGTCCTTCGACACCCACGGCCCCATCGGACCCTGGATCACCACGGACGACGAGGTGAGCGATCCGCACGACCTGGAACTGACCTTGCTGCTGAATGGCGAGGTGCGGCAGAGAACCTCCACCGGCGACATGATCTACGACATCTGGACGCAGATCGAATACCTATCGACCGTGATGACCTTAGAGCCGGGCGATATTCTCGCGACCGGTACGCCCGCCCACGTGGGGATCGCGACTGGCACGTTCATGAAGCCGGGCGACGTCGTGAGAGTCGCCGTGACGGGGCTGGGATACATCGAAAATCGCTTCGTCGTAGCCCAGAATTAAGTCAGCGCCACTCCATAGGATTTTATCATTTTTCGCAAAATAAGATAAAATGGATAAAACATATATGGAGAAATTGTCTATATGGGGTAATTTAAAATTCCGAGTAGGCAGGGGGAGAGGTTGGGTATGGCGTCGGTGACAGGAGGCGAACTCGTTGTCCGAACCCTCATGGCGGCTGGGGCTGACGCCGTTTTCGGACTCCACGGCGCCCACATCGATACTCTGTTCCAAGCTCTGCTGGACCACCGGCGCCCTGTGATCGACACGCGCCACGAGGCGGCGGCGGGCCATGCCGCCGAGGGTCTCGCCAGGGTCTCAGGCGGGCTGGGCGTCGCCCTGCTCACGGCCGGCGGGGGGTTCACCAACGGACTGACTTCGATCGCCAACGCCTGGCTGGACCGCACGCCGGTGCTCTACATCGCCGGGTCCGGGCCACGCCGCGACGACGAGACCAACACCCTGCAGGCCGGGATCGACCAGATCGCCATGGCGAAGCCCGTGACCAAGTGGGCGCATCGCGTGTTGCAGGCCGACCACCTCCCGCGCCTGGTGGCCCAGGCGATCCGGGTGGCGCTGACGCCGCCGCGCGGGCCGGTCCTGCTCGACATTCCGTGGGACGTGCTGACCGAGATGGTCGAAGTCGGCGACTTGAATCTGCCCGGCATCGAGCAGCTGAGCCTTGGCGCCGGGCCCGCGCGCCGTGACCTTGACGCCGCAATGGACCAGCTGGGCAAGGCCCAGCGGCCTGTCGTGGTTCTGGGGTCCGAGGCCAGCCGTTCGTCGGCGGCTATTTCTCTCGAGCGCTTCACCTCGGCCAGCGGGATTCCCGCCTTCGCCGACTACGAGGCCCTGCACCTGCTATCGGGGCTGCCGGACTCCATGAATGGCGGGCTTGTCCAGGGATTGCACGGACTGCGGCCCGACGCCGTGCTCATGCTAGGCGTGCGCTTCGGCCTGAACACCGCGCACGGATCGGGCGCCTTGCTCCCGCACGATGCGGAGATCATCCAGGTCGATCCCGATGCGCGGGAACTGGGGCGACTGCAGGCGATCGCCCAGGGCGTGGCGGCAGACGTTGGGGCGACGCTGGACGCGCTTGCCGAGGCGGCGCCCCTGCGAAGCTGGCCGAACTGGGACGGCTGGCGAACAAGGGTTCAGGAACACATCGCCGAACGGGCCAGACGGGTCGCGGCCGCCGCGACCACCACAGGCCGGTTGCACCCCTACACCGCCTCCGCCGCGGTGGGCCGCCACATAGGCCCTAAGACGGTGGTCGTAGCGGACGGCGCGCTGACCTATCTCTGGTTCAGCGAGGTGATATCCAAGGCCAAGCCGGCTGGTTTCTTGTGTCACGGCTATCTGGGCTCTATGGGCGTGGGCTTTGGCGTGGCCCTGGGCGCGCAATGGGCGGCGGGCCGACGCGGTCAGCGGACGATTCTCGTCACCGGCGACGGTGCTGTGGGTTACAGCCTCGCCGAATTCGACACTGCCGTTCGCCATGGGATACCCCTGGTGGTGGTCGTAATGAACAACCAGAGTTGGGGCGCTACGCTTCATTTCCAGCAGTTCGCCGTCGGACCGAACCGCATCACCAATACGCGCCTCGAGAACGGCAGCTACGCCCAGGCCGCCGCCGCCTTCGGCGCCGACCACTACCGCGTCGAGACCGCCGAAGCCTTGGATGAGGCCTTGAGCCAAGCCCTGTCGCGCGACCGGCCGGCCTGTATCGAGGTCATGGTCGCGATCGATCCCATCCCGCCCGAGGAGCGCGTGATCATGGGCGGTGAGCCTTTTGCCGCGGAGGACGCCGATGCCTGACCTGTTGTTCGGCCAGCCGGACGATGGCGTGATCCAGATGGGCTACGTTGTGCCGAACCTGGCCGAGGCCATGGCCCGCTGGACGGCGGATCTCGGCGTCGGCCCCTGGTTCACCGTTTCGCGCTTCGCCGGCGAGGAGCCGATGTACCGGGGGGCGCCCGCCACCGCGGTCTGCGACATCGCGCTGGGTTTCGCCGGGCACATGCAGATCGAGCTAATCCAACCCTGCGATAAGGAGCCTTCAGTCTATCGCGAAATGCTCGATCGCACCGGCTATGGCTTTCACCATTTCGGCCTAGCCGCCCGCGACATGGAACAGGCCATGGCCGCCATGAGCGACCGAGGCTACGAGCTGGCGTTCACCGCCCGGGTCCCTTCCGGAGGGCGCGTCGCCTATTTCGACACGTTCGGCGCGCTTCCGGGCATGATCGAATTGCTGGAGGCGAACGCCGCACTCGAAGCCCAATTCGCCGTCATGCATAGCGCCGCGTGCGGCTGGGATGGCGCTGATCCCGTGCGCTCGCTGATGGAGCTCAAACCGGCCTGAGCGATCGTCCCGACGGCTCAGGCGGCGATCGCGGTCGCCGCCGGCGTCCGCTCGCCGAGCAGGTCTTTCAGCATTTCGTGGAGGCGGCCCGCCTGGTCGGCGCGGCAGGCGGCCGCTACGGTGCGGTCAGGGCGAACCAGCAGCAGCCATCCCTGGTAAGGGGCCAGCGCAGAACCGTGCTGCTGCGTATTGCGGACGCAGACGAGGTCGCCTTGGCTGGGGTTATAGCCGCAGGGGGTAAGGCCGACTGGATTGACGCCGCAAGCCTCGATGGCGGCGAGATCCAGCGTCCCGAATACCCGTTCAGGATCGGCGTCATAGGCGACCAGGGCGAAGCCAGGACCCAATATCTCATCTAGCCGGACGCGGCTGCGGTCGGGGCGCTCGACGAGCGGCTGCGGCAGCAGCCGCCCGACCAGGGAAATCTCTTTCGGACGCCCGTCCGGCCGGATGAAACCCGCATGGAAGTGATGCTTGGGCTTGTAGCGCATCTCCGCGATATAGGCCTTGGCCGCCGGAAACAGACCGAGCAGGCGGAAGCCCCATTCCATGGATTTGGCGTGCAGCCACGACCTGGGGGCCATCACTCGTCCCATCCACACGGCCAGCTGGATCAGGTCGCGCGCATGGTCCGGCCTTTCCGACACATAGGTGTCGAGCAACTCAGCCGGGAGTTCGCCCTTGGTCACCATGGCGAGTTTCCACGCCAGGTTCTGCGCATCGCGCAAGCCGCTGTTCATCCCCTGGCCGGCGAAGGGCGGCGTCAGGTGGGCGGCGTCGCCCGCCAGGAATATGCGGCCCTCGCGCCAGCGCTCGGCGACCCTGGCATGGAAGGTATAGGGTTGCACACGCTTGATGATCGGGTCCGGTTCACCATAGGCGGCCAGCAGCGCGGCGACGCTGGAGGGCTGGAGCAAGGCCTGTTCGTCTTCGCCGGCCTTGATCATGAGTTCGAAGCGGCGCGTGCCCCCAGGACCTGGAAGCGAGATCCCCGGACGTCTGGGATCGCAAAACACCTGGGTATGGCGGAAACGGTTGCGCGTGCCGGCGATGTCGATGATCAGCCAGCGCTCGGCATAGGACAGGCCCACCAATTCGATGCCGAGCTGTTTGCGGATGAAGCTGCTGCCGCCGTCGCAGGCCACCAGGTAGTCGCACAAGATCCGGGAGCTCGATCCATCCGGACCCGTGACTTGGATCCAGGCGCGGTCGCCGTCCTGGCCGACGTCGATGACGTTGTGCTCGAAGAGCGGGGTCACGGCGCCGAAACGCGTCAGCCCGTGGCGCAGGGTGGCTTCCAGCATCGGCTGGTGGAATGCGTTGCGCTTTTCGAAGCCGTATTCTGTCGAGGTCGGTTCGACCGCCGCAAAGCAGCGGCCGCGGGCGGACAGGTAATGGGACCCGTAGCCGGACGCGACCTCAGCCTGGACCGCTTCGGCCAAGCCGGCGGCCTGCATGATCCGCATGGCCTCATCATCGATGGAGACCGCGCGGGGCTGCTGCACCGTTGTGGCGTTGCGCTCGACCAGTGCAGCAGTGGCGCCGTACCGGCCGAGCAGGTTCGCCAGCGTCAGGCCGGTCGGGCCGGCTCCGACGATCACGATCGGAAAATGGGTATCCGCGGGCAGCGAACTCACGACCAGTCCTTGGTGTCTGTCGATGATGGGGCAGGGCGGCGCGATCAGGACCGCAGGAACGCCTGGCCCCAGGAATTGAGCGTCCGGGCCTCATGCCGCCAGACGCCGGCTGGGGCGCCCTCTTGCATGAGGTCGAGTTCGGCGGACACTTCGATCCAGTTGCCGTCCGGATCGCGGACCATGAAGAACAGGTTGTGGCCCGGTCCGTGCCGTCCGGGTCCCCAGTGCAGGGGCGTCTGGGCGTCGGCCATCCGGTCGCCCCAGTCGCGCAGCAGCGCCCAGTCGCCGGCCTCGTAGCAGTGGTGGTCAAGCCCGGTGCGCCGTGACAGGAAGATGGCGCGGCTGTGATGCTCGGCGTCCGTGCGCAGGAAGATGGAGCGCAGGCCGCCCTCATCGTCGCGGACCTCGTCGGACACGATGAAGCCCAGGCTGTCGCGATAGAAGGTGGCGACAGGATCGATCGCCGTCGTGGCGGTGACGAAGTGCTGCAGTCGCCCGCGCAGGCGGCCGGATTGGCGCAGGTACCGGGAGGCTTGCTGTCTGGCCCCGAACACGATGACCGCGCCGTCTGGATCGGCCACGGCGAAGGCGTCCGCACCAAACTGGGAGCTGGGCGAGGCCAGCGTCTCGACTCCCCTGTCTTCGATTGTGGCTCTATAGACGCCGAGGGATTGGGCGTCAGGAAACGCATAGGCCGAATACGCCGCGTCGCCGGCGGCCCCAGCCTTGAACACGACTTTCCGATCGGGGCCAAAGGCCAGGAATTCGCCGCCTCTGCGCTCCACCGCCATGTCCAGGGCGCGCCCGTAGAACATCGCCAGGGCCTCGGGATCAGGGGAGGTGAGCGCAATGTGGTCGAGGCGGACGTGGCGCAGCAGATGGGGCATGGGATCATTGGCCTTCATCATTGGACCGTGACGCCGCCGTCCACGGCCAAGGCTTGGCCGACGAGGTAGCTGGAGGCGTCTGACGCCAGAAACACGGCCGTCCTGGCGATTTCTTCAGCTGAGGCCACGCGCTTGATGGGGACGGTGCCGAGGATGTGCTGTTTCACAGCCGGGTCGGCGGTGACGTTGCGCAACATGTCGGTGTCGGTGGCGCCGGGGCAGAGCGCGTTGATGCGGATGCCCTGACCGATGTAGTCCAGCGCCGCCGCCCGGGTCAGACCGATCACGCCGTGCTTGGCCGCGCAATAGGCGGCGGCCAAGGGCGCGCCCACGAGACCCGCGACCGAGGCCGTGTTGACGATGGCGCCGCCGCCGCTCTGCAGCAGGGCGGGGATTTCGTGCTTCATCGACAGGAAGACCCCGGTCAGGTTGATCCGCAGCACCCGGCCCCATTCGGCCTCGCTGACCTCGGCCGCCAGACTCGGTCGATCGGCGACGCCGGCGTTGTTGAACGCGACGTCCAGGCGGCCGTAATGCTCGAGCGAGCCCGAGACGAGCCTGGCGCAGCTGTCGGCGTCCGAAACATCGCATGCGATCGCAAGGCCCTCGGCTTGCCGTCTGCGGATCAGGTCCACGGTGTCGTTTGCCGCAGCTTCGTCGATATCCGAAACCACCACCCGGCCGCCTTCGGCCGCGAACAGCAGGGCGGCGGCCCGGCCGATGCCCCGTCCGCCGCCGGTGACCAGAACCACCTTGCCTTCAAACTGTCCCGCCATGTCAAAGCACCGCGCTCAAGCCGCCGTCGACCGGGATCGAGGCGCCGCTGACGAAGCTGGCGCGATCCGAAGCCAGCCACACGGCGACGTCGGCGATCTCGCTGGGCATGCCGCTGCGGCGCAATGGCGTGCGCTGCACCATGCCCGCCATCGCCTCCCTGAAGTTCGGGCCCTGAATGCTCGCCAGTTCCGTGTCGATCACGCCGGGGCAAATGGCGTTGACGCGTATGGCTTGCGGACCCAGGGCGTCGGCCATCGAGGCCGCCATCAGGCGAAGCGCCGCCTTGGTCGAGGAATAGACCGGCGTCGCCGCTGCGCCGCGTATGCCGCCCATGCTGGACATCAGGATGATGCTGCCGGCCTTGCCGAGCCGGACCATCTGGCGAGCGCCCGCCTGCGCGGTGAAGAAGGCGCCGTCGATATTGACAGCCACAATCCGGCGATAGGCATCCTCCGACAGGGCGAGCAGGTCTTCGACCAGCGCGACGCCGGCGTTGCACACCACCACGTCCGCCCCGCCAGCCGCCTCGGCCTGGCCGAGCGCCGCCTCGACCGAGCGGCGGTTGCTCACGTCCACCTCGGCAAAGAGCGCGTCGGCGCCGGCCTGCCGCACCAGTTCGTGCGTCGAGGCGCCGCCTTCCCGCGGGCTTTCGCGGAGGTCGGCATTGATCACCAGGCGGGCGCCGGCCTGCGCGGCCGCCAGGCAGATGGCCCTGCCGATCCCGCTAGATCCGCCGGTCACGAACACGATTTTTTCCGCAAGCAACCGCACCTAGCCCTCCCGTTGCTTATTGTGTTCAGGCTCGCGCCGCGGCGGGCGACTGCGCTTGTTCAGGGTTGCGCAGCGCCGCTTCGATGTCGCCGGCGGCCGCAATCACTATGGCGCTGAGGCGGCGGATCTGGGAGGCGTCGGTGGTGCTGTCTCGCACGACAAAGCTGAGGCTTCCCAGCGCGTGGCGATCGTCCTTGAGGATGGGCGCGGCGATCCCGACGCGGTCGCGGTCAACCTCCTGACGGGTGACGACGGCGCCGGCCTTGCGCAGGGCGGCCAGGTTCGTGCGGAAGGTCGGCCAATCCTCGCCGAGGCCCGCCGCGGCGATTTCGCCGGCATGTTCCTCCTGCAGCCGCCGCAATGCACGGTGCGGAAGATTGGCCAGGATCGCTTTCGAGGTCGCTCCGCGGAACAAGGGCATCGGCCGGCCCCGCTCATAGCTTACGAGCGATTGCGGGCCTTCGCTGAACACGTTGAAGACGCAGAGCACTCGATCGCCGAAATAGCGGCAGAGCAACACCGCAGAGCCAGGCGGGGCGTAGCCGACCAGATCCTGCATCACCGGCCTGGCCGCGGTCAGCAGCGGGTCCGTCAGTTGGATCTGCCGGTCCCACTGGCTGATGCTGGGACCCAGGGTGTAGCGCCCTGTGGCGATGGTGGTCACCAGACCGGCTTCGCCCAGCAGGGCGAAGTATCGATAGGCGCTGCTGAGCGAGACGCTCAGCACGTCGGCGGCTTCTTCCGCGGTCCACACGGGCCGCTCGATCGAGAACAGCCCAAGCACGGCCAGCATTTTCTCCGGGGCAGACATCTGGGATCAGGCCTCCGCCTCTGCGACGATAGGATTCGTCAACACGCCGACTTTGGAAATCTCGATCTCGACGACGTCTCCCGGCATGAGGTACGACGGCGGCTGGCGTTTGGCTCCGACGCCGCCAGGCGTGCCGGTCAGGATTACGTCGCCCGGCTCCAGCTGCGTAAAGCTGGAACAATAGGAAATCAGCTCGGCGATCGGAAAAATCATCTCGCCAAGGCGCGCATCCTGCTTGATGACGCCGTTGACCTTGGTGGTCAATCTGAGTTCGTCGAGGTCGCCGAGTTCATCCGGGGTCACCAAGACGGGGCCGAAGGCGCCCGTGCCCGGGAAGTTCTTGCCCGGCGTGAACTGATGCGTGTGGAATTGCCAGTCTCGCACGGTGGCGTCGTTATAGCAGGCATACCCGGCCACGTGACGCATGGCGCGATCTGCGGGGATATATCGCCCAGCTTCGCCGATCACGACCGCCAGTTCGCCCTCATAGTCCAGATTTTCCGACACATGCGGACGAGTGATGGGGGTCAGGTGGCCGATCTGGCTGTTTGAGAACCTGACGAATATCGCGGGATGCTTCGCCTCTGGGCGGCCCGTCTCGCGGCGGTGATCCTCGTAGTTCAATCCGACGCAGATGATCTTGTCGGGATTGGGCACGGGAGGGCGCCAGGCGATTTCGGCCAGGGGGATGTGTCGCGCCGACGGCGCGGCGGCGGCGACGTCATCATAGCCGCGGCCGGCGATCATCGCCCGCAGGTCTGCAAAGCGGTTCGCCAACACAGTCCCGACATCGAGCGCATGCGTCTCGGCGACCAAGCCCCAACTGGATGTGCTTCCGTATTTGAAACTGGCCAGACGCATTCAGCTCCCCGTCACCCGTGATGCTGGTGGGTTGAGCCTATTGAGTAGCAGGCCTGCGATCTGGGTCAAACCAAAAACGACAAAAATAGCGTATTCTAGGAAAATTGAAAAAATAGGTTGACGATAATCCAGATTTCTGCGACTAACGACGAGGAGCGGCCGGGAGAGTCCGCTTACCGAAAGGGGGAGGGCGCATGGGCGACCTTTTGCAGGGCGAGCGCTGGTCCGGCTGCTATTTCGACGGTGAATGGCGCAAATCGCCGACTGTCCTGGCGGTCACTGAGCCGGCCTCCGGCCGGGGGCTCGGCGACATAGGCGTCGCGCCCGCCGAACGGGTCGCGTCCGTCGCCGAGCACGCCGCCCAGGCCCAGGCGGATTGGGGGACCTGGTCAGCGGATCGGCGGGGCGAGATCCTGCACGCCGCGGCGGACTCGCTGCGGCAGAATGCGCCTGAGATCCTTTCCTGGCTGGGGCGCGAGACCGGCGGCGTGGTCGCCAAATGTCAGTTCGAACTCCAGGGCGCCGGACAGGAGCTCCGTCATTCGGCGGCAGTGGCTCTGGAGCCGCCTGGCGTAGTGCTTCCGTCTCCCGATGGCGATCGGCTCAGCATGGCGCAGCGTACGCCGCTGGGCGTGGTCGGCGTCATCACACCCTGGAATTTTCCGCTCCTGCTGGCCATGCGTTCGGTCGCGCCCGCTCTGGCGCTCGGCAACGCCGTGGTGCTCAAGCCCGATCCGCACACACCCGTCACGGGCGGAGTTTTGTTGGCGCGGATCTTCGAAACGGCCGGCCTGCCTCCGGGCGTCCTGAGCGTTCTGCCGGGCGGCGCCGAGGTCGGCGAGGCGCTGTTGGCTGCGCCGGCGGTTCGCATGGTTACGTTCACCGGATCGACCGCGGTGGGCCGACGCGTGGGCGAACTCGGCGGGCGGGCCTTGAAGAAGGTTGCGCTCGAACTTGGCGGCAAAAGCCCCCTGATCATTCTGGATGATTGCGACCTGGACCTGGCCGCCTCGGCCGGAGCGTTCGCTTCGTTCTTCCATCAAGGCCAGATCTGCATGGCCGCCGGACGCCATGTGGTGCTGCGGTCGGTGGCGGACGCCTATGTCGAGCGGCTCGCGGCGCGGGCTCGGCGGCTGAAGCTGGGCGATCCCCTCGATCCGCAGACCGCGATCGGCCCGATCATCAACGAGCGGCAGCTCCACAAGATCGACAACATCATCCGCGAGGCCGCCGCCGCCGGGGCCACCGTTGTCGCCGGCGGGGCTCCGGAAGGCCGCTTCTATCGGCCGACGGTCCTGGCTGGCGTGCGCCCGGATATGCGCGCCTATCAGGAAGAGATCTTCGGGCCGGTGGCGGTCGTGGTGATCGCCGAGGACGACGATCATGCGGTCGCCATAGCCAATGACACCGAATATGGCCTCGCCGCGGCCGTCCAGACCGGCTCCTTGGATCGCGGTTTGCGCATGGCGCGGCGTCTCCGGGCGGGCCAGGTCCACGTCAACGACCAGACGGTCAACGACCGCGCCGAAATACCCATGGGCGGCATGAAGCAGTCGGGCAACGGCTCGCGCTTTGGCAGCCTGACCGCATGGGACGAGTTCACCGAATGGCAGTGGACCACCCTGGGCGGGGCGCAGGTCGCCTACCCATTCTAGTGGTGAGAATCTAACCGGCAGAACCCACTAGGAGCCATTGCCGGCGAAAGCAAGCCACCGCTTACGACGAACTTGAGGTCTTGATTTTGATCATAGACGGAGAATAGGCGTCATGAGGCCTTTCGGTGTCCTAATTGTTGACGATGATCTCATTCTAAACTTCGCCAACTGCGAAACCTTGAAGGATAGTGGATTCGATGTCGTCGGCGTCGACTGCGCCGCCGCTGCGTTGGACGCAGTGGACAGAGCCACGGGATGGTCAGCCCTGGTGACGGACATCGATTTAGGAATAGGCCCCGACGGCTTTGAGATCGCACGCAGAGCCCGGGCCGCCAACCCCCATCTGCATGTTGTTTACATCTCTGGAACGGCGGAGGCGCGCTTTCGATCTGAGGGCGTTGAGCGGTCGGAATTCCTCCGTAAGCCAGTTGGGCCTCCCGAAATCGTGGAGGCGCTCCGTCGTTTGTTCGCCGTGGAAAGAAGGCTAGCGGCGGGATCGCGTGAGCCTAAGCCTCAGCCAGCACCAGCCATGGCCGTCGGCTTCGCCGCGGCGGACTCAGTGTGATTTTGACCACTAGCCGGTCCGGATCGCGCCCGGACTGTCCGGCCGATCCGGCCTTAAACCATTAGTCCAAGAAAATCAGGGGGATGATGATGCCTGTGAAGAATATGACTCGCTGCGGCGCGGCGTTAAAGAAGCGCCTGTCGTTCAGCATATTGACCGGAGGGCTCGCCTGTCTCGTCACGTCTGCGGCCGCGGCCGCCGGGGCGGACTCCGGGCAGCCTCAATCCACAACCGCCCTGCAGGAGGTCGTGGTGACGGCGCGCCACTCGGGCGAGCGGCTGCAGGACGCGCCGGTGGCGATTTCCGCCCTGACTGGCCAGCAGCTCAGCAACCAGGGTGTCAGCAGCCTCGCCGATCTTTCCCGTAGTGTCCCCAGCGTCTCGCTCAATCAAAGCTTTGGCGGATATGGGAAGTCCGTAATCGCCTTCGTGCGGGGCGTAGGCCAGGGCGATTTCCTGCCGGCTTTCGAGCCGGGCGTCGGCTTCTATATCAATGACGTCTATCAGGGCACGATTTTCGGCTCGCTGGCCGATCTGAGCGACGTAGACCGTGTGGAAGTGCTGCGGGGGCCGCAGGGCACGCTGTTCGGCAAGAGCAACGAGGGCGGCGCCGTGCGCATCTTCACGCCCCAGCCGCGCGGGTCGGAGAGCGGTTACATCCAAGCCGGCTACGGCAGCTACAATCGGCGCATGGCCAAGGGCGCCTATGACGCTACGCTGATCCCGGACACCTTGTTCCTGCGGATTGCCGGCGGCGTCAATTCGATCGACGGCTATGTCGACCGCATCGACTACGCCTGCGCCCATCCTGCTACGGCGGGAACGATCAAGGCGACCAAGGTGGGCGACTGCAAGGTCGGGTCGGAGGGCGGCGATGACGCCAAGGTGGCGCGCGCGGACCTGCGCTGGATCGTCAGCCCTTCCCTGGAGATGACGTTCTCGGCGGACATGGACGACGATCGCGGCGAACCGTCGGCGGAAAAGTTGCTGGCCGTCAACACGGCGGCGACCGGCCTGACCGCCGCCAATTCCGGCTACGGCATCGCCTATGACAGCCGCTTCATCACCAACAACCTCAGCACCTATACCTCCTATACGGACCAGAAGACCGGCGTTTCGTTCCCGGCGGTCAACAACGTTTTTTCCTGGGGCGTATCCCATGCCCTGAATTGGCGGACGCCCTGGGGCGTTCAGGTCAAGAACACGCTAGCTTACCGAAAGTACAATGGGGAATTCACCGAAATTTGGAGCAACGCGCCGATCCAGGCGGACGACAATTATTTCAAGCCGGAGCACAATCAATTCAGCGAAGAACTGCAGGTCCTGGGGAAGGCGTTCCACAACCGGCTCGATTGGGTGACGGGTCTATACTATTACGACGCCCATACGGAGCTGAACGATTTCATCTATCTGCCCGAATTTTCATTCGCCTTCTATGGCAAGGACCCGGTTCACGATAGCGATAAGTCGATCTTCCTGCATGGCGTCTATCACCTGACCGACAAGCTGAACGTCGAGGCTGGCATTCGCCATACCTCCGAAGAAAAGCTCTACACCTTCAACCGCTATCTGACCTCGATCTTCGGCGCCGTGCCCGCCGGCGCGACCATCCCGGGTTTCGAGCACAATCCGCAATCGAAGGCATCGACCGACCGCAACGACTATCGTTTCTCGCTGCAATACAAGTTCACGCCGGACCTGATGGCCTATGTGCAATACGCCACCGGCTTCAAGGGCGGCGGCATCAACCCGCGGCCATCCGGCATCAGTGACGTCCACCCCTTCGCCGCGGAGGACCTGGTCTCCTACGAAGCGGGCGTGAAGAGCGAATGGTTCGAGCGGCGCCTGCGCGTCAATGTGGACGGCTACTTCAGTGACTACACCAACCTTCAGCTCAGCATCCCGGTGTTCAGCAACGGCGCCGCCGGCTCTACGGTGTCCAACGCTGGCAAGGTGCACATCAACGGCGCCGAGTTGGAGGTTCAGGCGGCGCCGATCAAAGGCATGCTGATCAACGCCTCTTATGACTATCTGAACTACGACATCATTGATCTCGGCGCCGCGGCCGGGCTCGCGGGCGGTCCGGCGAAGGGCGACCTGGCGCCATTCGTGCCGGAAACCAAATTCAACATCGGCGCCCAGCAGTCGTTCACCACGCCGATCGGTGTCATCACGCCGCGTCTGGACTGGACCTGGCAGTCCAAGACCTACAGCGATGCGGCCAATTCGCCCTTGACGCTACAGAAGGCCTACGGCGTCCTGGACGCGCACCTGTTGTTTGAAACCGCCGACCATAAGTGGAAGGCGAACCTTGAGGTCAAGAACCTGACGAACCAGGCCTATTATCTGAACAAATTCAGCCAGTACAACACCGCTGGGATGGTGGTCGGCCAGCCGGCGCGGCCCCGCACGGTGTTCCTCACCCTTCAACGTTCCTTCCAATGAACCACGTCGATCTGGGCCGCGCCGAGACAGGCCCGGCGCGGCCCGCCCGCGACCAGGGCGGGCGCAGATTCAACACCTATGAAAACCGGCTGCTGCTGGTGCTCAGCCTGGGCGGGGGCGTGGCTGCGCTCGACGCCCAGGCCCTGTTCTACCTGTCGCCGTTCGTGGCCAAGGATCTGCGCCTGAACAACGCAGAGATCGGCATGCTCTCGTCCGCGGTGCTGGTCACCTGGTCGATCGCCGCCTATTTGATCGGCGGACTTTCCGATCGGACCGGGCGGCGCAAGCCCTACCTGATCCTGGCCTACGCCCTGTTCGCCGTGTGCTCGTTCCTGAGCGGGTTGGCCAGGAATTTCGCCACGCTCCTGTTGGCGCGCCTTACCGTGGGTTTGGCGGAAGGTCCAGTCATCCCGCTCTCGCAGTCAATCATGGCGGCGAATTCAACGCCGTCGCGCCGCGGATTCAACATGGGTGTCGTGCAGAATTTCGGCGCCCAACTGTTTGGCTCCCTGCTTGGTCCCATCCTGGTGGTTGGGCTGGCGACGACACTGAACTGGCGCGCCGCGTTCTTTCTGGCCGGGTTGCCCGGATTGGTCATCGCAGCCTCGCTGCTCGTCATCTTGAAAGAGCCTGCGGCCGCGTCGCCAACCCAACCGGATGGCCGAAACGATATATTGAAAATTCTGTCGGTTAGAAATGTTTGGATTTGCTGTATTGTTGCCGGCGCAATGATTGGCTGGTTCGTGTTGCTGTTGAGCTTTTTGCCTCTATACCTAGTAAATTTTCTTCATCTATCACCTCGAATGATGAGCTTCGCCATGGCGACGATTGGGGCGGCGGGGGCTGTCTCGGCGGTCTTGGTCCCGATGCTTTCCGATCGTTTCGGGCGTAGACCCACAATTGTGCTGTTCGGTGTTTTGGGCGCAATAGCGCCATTGGCCGCCTTGGCGCGTCCGGATGCTCCGGTGATGATCGGGCTGATCTTTTTCGGATGCTTGGCGCTCGGGATGTTTCCCCTCTTTATGGGGACCGTGCCGCAGGAAAGCGTTGGCGTCAGCAGAGCCGCGCGATCGACAGCGCTCGTCATGGGCCTGGGCCAGTGCATTGGCGGTTTTGTCGGCCCGTCGCTGGCCGGCGCGGCGGCAGACTATTTCAGCCTCAAAGCGCCACTAGTGATCGCCATTTTTCTGGCTATCATTGGTGGCGTCACAGCCTTGCTACTCAATGAAACGGCGCCAGTCGCCGCTAAAATAAGTCTCGGCCAAAATAACTCACGCGGATAGATCAAAGACCAGACCGGGTTCTGCTTGCGCATTGCCTTGGCGAAGAGTGCGATGCCTCAGAGCCCGTTTTGAAAATCACGGATGAGCGCTTTTGCGCCTGGGAACACTGGATTGAGGAAAAGTGGATACCGGCTTTCCGCGCGCAACCCGCTCCAACTTTTGAAGCGATGAGCGCGATTCATTATTAGAGATCAGCCAATGCCGATCTCATGTTCTAACGGCCCGACTGCACCACCGCATAAAAGAGGGCGCCGGCCCGAGCCATTCAGGCTCGGCCGGCGCAAGGCGGGAGGGGTAGGACAAAAACACCGCTATCTGTCGCACTGCCCGCCGGCTCCAAAACCCCTTCCAGAGCCGGTCGGACTCTGTGTCTGAATCAGAAATGGTAACTGAGGGCGACGCCATACATGCGGGGTTGCCCATAGACCGGCTCCAGCACGCCGAACGGGTTGGAAAGATCGGTCGAGGTCAGGCTGTATTTCTCATCGGCGACGTTGCGAATGAACAGGCCCGCCTTCCAGCCCTGGTGGGCCTCGTAATCAATGCTGAAGTTGTGCACCCAGTACGGATCCTGCTGGATGTACGGGTCGTTGGTGGTGTCGAACCAAGTGTGGCTGCGGTAGTTCGAGTTCCATCGGATCGCAACGTCGTCGCCGCTCGCCAGATCGATCTTGTAGGCGATGGTGCCGGAGAAGGTGAACTTCGGCGCATTGGCCAACGTTTTGCCGTTCAGCGAGGTGGCCCCCGAGAAGAGCGGCAGGCCGGCCTCGTCAAGGCGCGCCTCCAGCCACGCGGGCTCCAGGTCGATGGTCAGGCCATGAATCGGCACGGCCACCACCTGGATCTCGACGCCAGAGGTGTGCGCCTTCTTTGCATTGGTCAGCAACTGGGTGGTGCTGACGATGGTCTGGCCCGTGCCGGTGGTCAGCGTCTGCGGGACGGCCGCGAAGATCTGCTCGTTTTTGTAGTCGTTGTAGAAGATCGCGGAGTTGAGCTTCAGGCGGCGGTCGAAAAGTGTCGTCTTCAGACCAACTTCATAGGCGGTCACCGTTTCAGGCTTGATCGGCGTCAGCTGGAAGAGCGCCTGCTGCGGGTCGTTGCTGAGGAAGCTGCCGTTGAAGCCCCCGCTCTTGAATCCGGTGGAGGCGCTGGCGTAGCCCTGGACCTGGGGCGTGAAGTGATACTTCAGGGCAAACCGCCAGGTCACGTTCGAATTGGTCTGCGACTGGCGCGAACTGATGAAGCTCTGCAAGGGGCCGTAGTGGCCCCGTCCGCCGTCCTGGTACTGGGTGGAACCGTTGTAGTCGAAGGTCTTCTTTTCCCAGGTGTAACGCGCGCCCATGGTCAGGGTGAGCTTGTCCCAGGTATAGTCACCCTGGCCAAACAGCGCGGCGCTGTCGATGACCTGTTTGCTGCGGTCGTAGGAGCGCTGTGCGATGCCGTCGAAATTGCCCGGGCCCGCCGGGACGCCGAACGCGCCGAACAGGTCACCGTCCCCAAACAGGTCGAGGGGCTGATCCTGGCGCAGGTCCTCGTGCAAGTAGAAACCGCCGAAGACCCAGTTGAAGGCGTCGGAATTGTGCGCGAGGCGGACTTCCTGCGTATAGGTGTCGGATTTCACCCCGTAGGTGGCGTTAAGCAGGTTGTTCGGACTGGCGTCCGTTTCTTCTGGGTGGAACTTCTTGTCGTACTGATAAGAGGTGATCGAGGTCAGCGTCGCGGGACCCAGATTGTAGTCGACACGGAACTGATTAATCGAGGCGAAGTTCGTCAGGTCCTGCAGCCGGTTGAACGATCCCGACCGCTGTGACGAGGTGCCGAAGCCGAAGAGGTCGACGCAGCCGCCGGCCATCGCCTGCGCCGGCGTGCAGAAGGTGGGCGAAGCATCGCCCTGCGTGCCCGGCACGTAGACGCCGATGTGGCCATAGGGCTCCGGACGATTGCGGACCCAGCCATTGGTGGTCTCGAAATAGACCTTCAGATTGTCGTTCGGCTGATACTGTAGCTGCAGCCGGGCTGCCTGGTTGTCGACGTTGTCGATCGGGCTTCCACCGGTATAGGCGTTCTTCACGTAGCCGTCGGAGTGGTTCACGACCAGCGCCGCGCGGGCGGAGAGGTTGTCGGTGATCGGTCCGCCGACGGCGCCTTCGATCTGCAACGTGTTGTATTTGCCGTACTCCAGATAGAGATCGCCGGTGTAGTGGCCGGTGGGGCGGTTGGAAGTGAAGACAACCGCACCGCCGCTCGTATTGCGGCCGTAGAGGGTGCCCTGCGGCCCTTTCAGCACCTGCACTTGCCCCAGGTCAAACAGGGCGAAGGACTGGGCTGACGGCGCGCTGATATAGACGTCGTCGACATACACGCCGTTCGGTCCGGCATTGTTGGTGTCGAAGTCGTTAAGGCCAATACCGCGGATGGTGATGAGCGGCTGGTTGCCCTCGCCGATCGGGCTGATGATCGTCACGTTCGGGGTGATCTGGCCGAGGTCCTGCGTGCCCTTCACCCCCGCCGCCCTCAGGTCGTTACTAGACAGAGCCTGCACGGAGACCGGCACTTCCTGAAGGTTCTGGCTACGGCGCTGGGCGGTGACCACCACCTCCTGCACCTGGGTTGGGGCGCCTTGCGCCGGCTGCTGGTCGGCCGCGTGAGCTAACCCGACGCCTCCCAGCAACGCCGCGGCGCCCGCCGCCGCAAACAGCGCGGCCCGACGGCCGGCAAATCCTTCAGTGATTATCATCTCGCAGGTCTCCCCCAGATCTGGCGTCCGAAGCCGCCCTTTGCGACGCGGATTTCGACGTTCGCCGAATTCACCCGCTCATCAGTGCGCAGAATCCCGATAAAGACAACAGAATCTGCGCGCTGAGAGGCGATATGATACGAGATGTATCGAATTTACAATATGGAGCTGCAATTCGAGGCGCCGTGACTGATTTCCAATTTTCCCAGCAAAAACAGCTATAAGGGCTGCGGCTTGGCCGAGGTCCGCTTCCAACAAACCGTCAAAATTCGACTTGTGGTCGGCGAAACGCGCGCCGAGATGGATTCCCCGCGCCCTGAAAACGTCACCGCCCTGGAGAGTGTCCCGAGAGGCCGGCTCTAGGCCGCCGGCTTCAACACCACTGGGAAGGTCTCAAGTTGAGACATGGCGAGATTGTCCAACCACCGCTCAGCGCCCGGTACGGGACGCACCTCGATGCCGGTTTCCAGCACCGCCTCCAGGAGCGAGCGTGCGATCACTAGTGCGGAGAAGCGGCCGGGGCAGAGATGTGCGCCGCCGCCGAACGTCGTGGCGCCCTGTTGCGAGCGCTTCAGGTCGAATATGTGGGGATCCTTGAAGGCCTCGGGGTCGTGGTTGGCTGCGCCCCACATCAAAAGGACCCGCGTACCCTTCGGGACGATGGTGTCCTCGTAGTGCAGATCCTCGGAGATTATGCGGTTGAGGTGGATGACCGGCGATTCGATCCGGAGCGCCTCACCTACCGCGGCCGCCGCCCTGGTGGGATCGCGCCGCACTTCGTCGAGCGCTTCCGGATGTTGCAGCAGAACATGGAGAGAGTTGGCGGCGGCGAGCGCGGCGGTGTGGAAGCCATCGAAAAGATTGCCAGCCAGGAAGGCGCCGATAGTCTTGGGCACAAGGCCGCCGTAGCGCGGGTCGTCCTGAATGTCGATCACGGCCAGATCCTCGGCCATGCAGTTGACGAACGGACAGCCGCCCTTCTCCTGGGCCCGCCTACCCGCCTCCTCAACGATTACCCTATATGCCTTGGCCGCTTCGTTGGCGGCGAACTGAGACTCCGGAGACCGCTTGAGGCTGAGCATTGGTGACATGCGGCGGGCCTGAATCGCAGCTCCCACCGCCTCAACATCGGACATGTCCATCAGGGAGCCCCAGTAACGGCCGGTCAGCGGCTCGGCGATGTCGCGGACAAGGTCGACAGGCGTGTCGGACGGCAGACCTCTTAGGATTGAGACGGCGATCGCACGAGTCCGCTCGGCATGAGATGCCGCCGGCTTGGGGCCGATCTGTTTCAGCAGGACGCGGCGCAGCGCCGGATTAAGCGGCGCGTTGGTAGTGAACAGTTGGTTCTTGATGAGGTCGGCGATGGCGAAGCCAGCCGGAGCCGCGGCGTCAGGCCCGTCAAAGGCGCCCGGAAACAGCACCGCCGGCGCCAGCGCCGCCAGCTGCGGCATCGACCCCATCGCCCGGACATCTGCGTGGCGAAACACCGCAAGGGAACCGTCATCGCTGCGCAGGAAGCGGGGCGCGCCGGGGGCATAGGCGCGGGCGTAGAAGCCCTGTAAGCTTTCGCGCCCTCCAACGTAACCGTAGTCCTCGAGCGTCGACAGCGACTGGACTGTGATCACCCTAGCTTCGGGTGGCGCAGTGGACGTGGACATCAAACGGCTCCCTGGCTCCTCCGCCTTAAGACGCCGGATCGCCGATCCCCCGGCCAAGGGGCCGGATTTTCGTAGGCGGCACGACTTTGGCCGAGCCTGGGGCGAACCGGATAACTGCGTTAAGGGGTGACCTTCAGGCTTGTGAGCCATAAATAGGATATTTGTCGAGTACAAAAATTCATCCGCAGATCCAGCGCCACGTCCGTCGGGATGACGCACGGAGCGGGCGCTGTGTGGAGTGGCATAATTCGTCAATCATTGACTTGGAGCCGTGGGAGCCCGAGTCTTGTGCGTCGCGCAGGTCTCCGCGATACAACGTCATCGAGGCCGACAAGGGAAGATGCAGGGGCAGATGGCCAGGGCCGCCGAAGAAACCGCCGCGCCCACCGTTGGATCGGCGCGAAAGCCCGCGCAGAAGCGCAGCCTCATCCGCGTCAACGCCCTGCTCGATGCGGCGGACGCCCTGCTTCAGGACCGGGAGATCAGCGACATCGGCCTCTACGATGTCGCCAACGCCGCCAAGGTGCCGCCGACCTCCGCCTACCACTTCTTCCCGACCAAGGAGTCGGTCTTCCTCGCCCTCGCCGAGCGATACCTGCACAAGATGCATGAGGCGCTGAATGCGCCACTCGACCTCGAAGCGATCGAACGATGGCAGGATTTTGTCACGGCCCGCTATTGGCGGGTGGTCGAGTATTTCAATGCCAGCTTGGCAGCCCGAAAGCTGTTCATGGGCACGGCGCTACAATCCGACATCCGCAAACTTGATTTCCAGGACATGGACTCCTCGGCGGCTGGCACTTACCGGTTGATGGATCGCTACTTCGTCATGCCCTACGTCCGCGATCCGGCCTTCAAGTCCGCTGTCGGCTATGCGATCCACGACGGGATTTGGGCCGTTTCCTTCGCCAAGCACGGTTACATCACGCCCGAATACGCAAGAGAGGGCATCCGAGCCACGCTCGCCTACATGTCGACGTACCTGCCGGACACGATCGCCTTGCGCGCGCCGCAGTCGCAATCGGACCCCGGAAGCCACCCGGCCCAGCCTGAACAAATGCCCGTACGACGCCGACGAGCCCGTGCTCGCCAGCCGGCCTGACGCTGAGCCTTCGCGTTACTTCGCGTATCCTGAATTGCCGATGCGGCGATGGAAGTCCGCCCATTCCTCCGGCGTCAGCAGCCGCGGCTCGCCGATGGCCAGGGAATGGATGTAGTGGCGGCAGGAGATTTCCAGCCTGTGGGCGCCCTTGACCGCCGCATCCAGGTGTTTGCCGCGGGCGGTGGCGCCGTGGTTGCCCATCAGGCAGGCGGTGCGGGCGCGCAAGGCCAGGGCCACGTCGCGCGCCAGCTCTTCGCTGCCGAAGGTGTTGTAGGGCACACAGGGCACGTCATCGCCGCCGAACACCCCGACCATGTAGTGAAAGCCCGGCAGCGGCTTGCAGTGGCAGGCCACGGCCACGCAGTAGTCCGAGTGGGTATGGACAATGGCGTTGGTGTCGGCGTTCTCACGATAGACGCGCGCGTGCAGCTGCCATTCGCTTGAGGGCCGCCGACCCGCTTCCCAGCCGCCATCGGGGCCGACATATACAAGGCTGTCTTCGGTGATGGTGTCGCCGCTGGCGCCGGTCGGCGAGATCAGCATCCCCTCGCCGAATCGCACGCTAATATTGCCCGAGGAAAGCTCGGTCAGGCCAAGGCCCACGACCTCCTTGTAGGCCTGCACCAGTTCGGTGCGCGCCGCCGCTTCCGATCCCGTCGTCATCCTGGCCTCTCCCGCCTATCCGTGCTCGGCTTCGCGCAGGCGATCCAGCGCCGTGAAGAAGAAGAGCGTGTCGCCCATGCCGCCGGGCTTCAGGACGAACGATGTCGGTCGCGCACCGGGCGCGTGACAATAGCCCCCCAGCAGCTCGTCGTATCCGCCGACTTCGAGCCGGCCTACATCCAGGGCGTTGAGGATGGCGCCGGACGTCTCGCCGCCGGCGATCACGAACTTGCCGACGCCCAGCTCGCGCAAGCGGGCGGCCACTTGGCCGAGCAGCCGATCGGCCCGCTCCGAAGCGCCCTCGTGGCCGAAGGCGGCCTGGGCCGCCGCGACGCCGTCCTTGTCCGTGGTGGTGGCGATGGCTACCGGTCCGGCGGCGAGCCGCTCGGCGGCCCAGCCGACGATAGCATCCGCCATCCCTGGCGTGTCACCGTCCCGGGCCAGGTCGACCTGCCAGACGGGATGCGTCTTGGCGAAGGCGTCAAGCTGCAGTTGGGTCGCCTGGCCGCAGCTGCCCGCAATCACCGCCTCGTGTCCCGACGCGGGGGGCAGCAGCCGACGGCCGCTGCCCGGTTGTGGCGCGGCCTCACCTCGGCGGTCCCGTAGAATGGCCGGCGGCAGGGAGTCGGCGCCAGTGACAAACTTCCAGTCGCGCGAAAGGGCCGCGATGGTGGCTACGTCCGCCTCGTCAATGGCGTCCATCACCCAGAAGGGAATGTCCGACTGGACCTCGAGCCGCGCCGAGACCGCGGCTGCGCCTTGCGCCAGCATCCGATGGTCGACGAGACCGACTGGCCAGGTTGTCTGTCCGCGCAGCTTGGCCACCACGTTGGAGGTTGTCGCCGGGGTCATCGGGTCAAAGCGCTTGGGCGTTTCCGAAATCAGCATCGGGCCGGCGAACATATGCCCCTGGTAGAGGGTGACACCTAGGTCCACATACGCCGGACAGAACAGCGTCCGCGCCGCTCCGGTCACCGCCGTAAGCGCCTCGGCCACCGGCCCGATATTGCCCCGGTCCGTTGAATCGAAGAGCGCGCTGTACTTGTAAAAGATCGTCCGTGCGCCGCGGCGCGCGAAGGCCGCTGCGGCCGCCCGCGCCTCCTTCTGCGCAGCCTCGGCTGGAATGAGGCGCATCTTCCGCGCCAGGACAACCGCTTGAAGGTCACCAGGAAGTGCATCGAGCTGGGCGACGTTAGTGACCAGCGGGCAGACGACGCCGGCCGCCTCCAGCTTGGCGGCGACGATCATGCCGCCAGTGAGGTCGTCCGCCAGGACCGCCAGCTCAAGCACCTTCGATGCCCTCCCTCATTGCCAGGCCCGCACTCGGCGTCAACCTTCGTAAGCTCGGTAGGCCAAAACGCATAAATCGACAAGCATCTAATCTCATCGACAAATTTTGCGCCACGCGGGCCGCGTGTGCGCCTGAAAATAGACAGTTGCCGAATATCGGGTTGAACTGGGCGAGATGCGCTGTTAGCGTCACCCCTCACCTTGAGGCGAGGAAGCATGTCGGACGCTCTACATTCACAGGATTGGGCCTGGCGCGCGCGCGCAAAGGCTGTGCTGCCAAATGGCATGTATGGACATCTGTCGACTCAGATGCTTCCCGAAGCTTACCCGCAGTTCTTCTCCCGCGCCGAGGGTGCGATGATCTGGGACGTCGATGGCGTCGGCTACATCGACTACATGTGCGCCTTCGGGCCCAACCTCTTCGGCTATGGTGACCGCGAGATCGACGACGCCTACATCGCCCAACTGCGGGTCGGCGATGTGATGACCGGCCCCTCGCCCCATCTTGTGCGCCTCGCCGAGGCCATGGTCGACCAAGTGTCGCACGCCGAATGGGCGTTGTTCTGCAAGAACGGCACGGACGCCACCACCGCCGCGGTCATGGCCGCCCGCGCCGCCACTGGCCGCAGAGTGATCCTGCGTGCCCACGGCTCCTATCACGGCACTTCGCCATGGTGCACGCCCGTTCCGGCCGGCACGACGGAGGCCGAGCGCGGCCACCAGATCTGGTTCGACTACAACGACGTCGAGAGCCTGCGGGCGGCGGCGACCGAAGCCGGAAATGACCTGGCGGCCATCATCGGCACCCCCGTCAACCAGCATGCCTTCCTGAAGCAGCAGCTTCCGACCGCCGATTACGCTCGCGCCGCCCGGGCGATTTGCGATGCGTCAGGCGCCATGCTGATCACCGACGAGGTACGCAGCGGCTTCCGCGTTGTTGCGGACGGCATCTGGGACGACCTCGGCGCGCCGCCGGACCTGTCGGCCTGGGGCAAAGCGATCGCTAACGGCCACTGCATCTCGGTAGTCCTGGGTGGCGCGCGGGCGCGGTACGGCATCGAATCCGTCTTCGTGACCGGCTCCTTCTGGTTTGCGTCAGCGCCCATGGCCGCCGGTCTGGTGGTGATGGAGCGGATCAAGGAAGGCGGCTATCTCAAGACCATCACCGAAACCGGCAATCGCCTGCGCACTGGACTGGATGAGGTGGCTGCTCGCCACGGCGTCGGCTTCGAACAGTCCGGCCCGGTGACGATGCCGCTTATGACCTTCACGGACGATCCCGATTTCCGCGCCGGCTTCTTCTGGTGCGCGGAGATGCTGAAAGAAGGCGTCTACCTGCATCCCTGGCACAACATGTTCCTCAACACCGCCATGACCGACGAGCACATCGAGATCACGCTCAAGGCGGCGGACAAGGCCTTCGCTGCTCTGAACGCTGCACGGCTGACGCTCGGCCCCAACGAACGGCTGCTCGCCGCAGCCGCCAACCGCTGAGGCGACGCGGCAGCCAACGGAAAGAGGCGGACATGGCGCCCGAAAGAGATTTTGCGGCCGATTTGACCTTGTCTGGCATCGTGCAGGAAATGATGACGCCAGATGGTCTCGCGGCGCCGCAATCGACTGCGCCGATTTCCACCGCCGCCGTCGTAGCCACCGTCGCCCTGGGTTGCATCGGCCTTCTGTTACTGGGAATCCAGCCCGTCGTCCTGGGCGCCCTGCAGAGGGCCGGACGGCTCTCGCTCCCGGCGATGGGGCAGGCCGCTATGGTCGAAACTTTGGCCCTGGGGGCCGTGTCGGCATGGATGGCGGCCCGGATTCCCCATCAGAGGCTGCGGCTTTGGGGGCTGGGGGGCGCCCTCCTGCTGGCGCTGGGCAACGGCGCCGGCCTGTTCGCCAGTGGCCTGGCCTTCGTCCTAAGCCGAGCGCTGTGCGGTGTGGCCGGCGGGGTGTTGGTCTGGCTGGCCACCGGCCTGATCACGCGGCGCCAGGACGCCAGCCGGATCAACGCCATCTTCCTAGGCTCTCAAGCGGTCAGCCAGGGCTCTGTGGCAGCACTCATTCCGATCACCGTCGGCCCCTCGCTTGGGGCCAATAGTGGCCTTTGGATCATCGGCGGAGCGGCCGCCCTTGCCCTCCCGCTGCTGCTGCTGGTTCCGCGCCAGTTGCCGGAGTTGCCGCCGGAGGTTCGGAACGCCACAAGCCTCCAGCTCTCCAGCATGTCGGGCCTGGCCGCCATCGTCCTTATGATGGCGGGCATCGTTGGCCTGTGGGTCTATGTCGAACCCATTGCTCGCACCCATCACATCGCTGAAGGCCTTATCTCCTTGGGCATCGCCGCCTCCCTCGCCGTGCAGGTGATCGGGGCCGCCCTGATGGTTGGCATCGGCCACCGGATCAAACCAGTGGCGGGCCTGATGACCACGGCCATCGCCTTCCTTGTGGTTATCACGGCCTTTGCATGGCTGCCTTCCCAGGGCGTGTTCCTGGCCGCCACCATGGCGCTAGGCTTGATCTGGGTCGTAGCGCTGGTTCTGGCGCTTCCCCTGCTGCTCGCCGCCGATCCGGCGCGTCATGCGCCGATGTACAGCCCCGCGGCCGCCTTGTTGGGCAGCAGCCTTGGCCCCTTCGTCGCCGGGGCCTTCGCCACCGAGAGAAACATCGGTCCCGCCCTCATTGCCACCGCCGTCCTGTTCACTCTGGCGGCCGTGGCGGTAGTGGTCTCCGCCGTCTCCCGGCGCGCGGGCTAGCCGCGTCCGCGCCATGCTCAACCGGCATCCGAGGGAAATTTGATGCAACGCGCCCCGGCTGATCTTGGCGCACCGGCCGATCGACGCCACCCACCACTGTCCAAAAGCGCCGTCAGCTGGGCCTTCGTGGAATCCGGGCGCAGTTCCTATACCATCCTGATCGCTATCTACATCTTCGTGCCCTACCTGGCGTCGGTGCTGGTCAGCGATCCGGTCAAAGGCCAGGCGATCATCGCGAACCTCGGACAGGGAGCGGGCCTCGCCGCCGCCCTCATGGCGCCCCTTCTTGGTACGACCATCGATCACGTCGGCCGCCGCAAGCACCTGTTGGTGTGGGCCTCGCTGCTGTCCGTACCCCTGGGGGCCCTCCTGTGGCTGGCCAGGCCCGGCGGCCTGGATATCACCGCGACCGCCACCATCCTCGCCATCGTCGGGGTCACCTTCACCCTGGCGGAAGTGGTCCACAACTCGCTGCTGGTGCATGCGGCGCGGCGCGACGAATGGGCCCGCGCCTCGGGCCTATCGCTGACCTTGGGCAACGGCGCGGCGGTCGTCCTGATGATCATCGTGCTGTGGGCCTTCGTCCTGCCAGGCGCCGTCCACCTGCCCTTCGTCCCCGACAAGCCTCTGCTTGGTCTCAACGCCGCCCGTCACGAGCCGGAACGCTTCACCGGACCGCTCTGCGCGGTGATGATGGTGCTAAGCCTCATCCCCCTGATGCTCTTCACTCGGGACGCTCCGGCCAGTTCGCTGACCACGCGGCAGGCCATCCGCCAGGGCCTGGCCGACCTGCGCGGCATGCTGACCCTGCTCAAGGAAGCGCGCGAGGCGAGGAAATTCCTCATCGCCCGGATGATCTTCATGGACGCCATGGGCGGCGTCTTCGCCTTCACCGGCGTCTTCGCCGCGGGCGTCCTGGGTTGGGGCCCGACCCAGCTCCTGGTCGAGGGCATCGCTGGCAGCGTCTTCGCCGCCGTCGGCGGCCTGGTGGCCGGCTGGCTGGACCCTTGGCTGGGTTGCAAGCGCTCGCTGCTCTTCACCCTCTCCGGGTGCCTTCTCTGCATCATCGGTGAGATCGGCGTCGGCAAGGATCACATCTTCTTCATGGCCTATGACCCGGCCCTCAACGGCCGCCCCTGGCCGCTGCCCCTCTTCAACACCTGGCCCGAGTGGCTGTTCATCGCCTGCGATTTCGGGGTCGGCGTCTTTTCCGTCTCCGCGCTGGCGTCCAGCCGCACCTTCATGGCTGAGCTGGCCCCGCCCGGCCGAACTACTGCCTTCTTCGGCCTGTTCGCGCTTTCAGGACGCGCCACCGCCTGGCTGGCCCCGATGCTGGTGGGCGCCGCGACGCTCGGCTTCCATTCGCAGCAGATGGGCTACGTGCCCCTGGCGGGCCTGCTGCTGATTGGGTCGCTGATGCTGGCCCCGGTCCGTACACCGACCGAACACGTAGGCGCCGACCCCGCCGGCCTCGAAGCAGCGCCCATTCGCGAACCGACCACGGTCTGACCACCGGTTCCGCAACCGATACCCAGGCGAGAAAGCCATGGGCGCACAGATGGTCTTTCAGTAACACCGGCGCCAAAACGTGATGCTAGAAAAGCTGTCTTAGTTCAATAGCTTGCGCGACGCCCATCCCGCACCTGCAAGTCTCGGCAGCATAGCTATTTTGGCAATGGAGCCTGGAGCGTTCTGAAGCCTGCGACTGCTCAAGCCTCGTCGTCGCCCCCGCTATAGTCGCTCGCACCTATCACCTCGCCCCGAGGCCCTATGGGGTAACTGCCGAACGGCAAGATAAGATTGAAGGTAATCAAGGCCGACGCGCGTGGTGCCGAGGTCGCTCCGTGTGCTGGCTACGATGCAGCGTCGTGAGCGCCTGGAGCAGAATTGGCTTCATCCGCGCATATCCATCCCTGTTGGGATGAACACCGTCATTCGTCAGTTTGGATAGCATGGAACCGTCAGGTTCAGTCAGAACGGCATGATAATCAATGAAGGTGATCCGATTTTGTCTGGCAAATCGTGCAAGCCAGGCGTTCAATTCTGCGATGCGGGGTCGCGGCTGAACGGAGGGCCGCCAAGCAAACGCCGCGGCTGGCGGAATGCTGCCGATGACCACGCGTATTCCATTCGCTCGCGCCATTTCAACCATTGCCGTGATATTGTTCTCGTAGTTCTGAACGCTCGTCGGCCCAGTGTTCCCAGCGATGTCGTTGGTGCCTGCAAGGATGTGAACGATCTTCGGCTTGAGAGAAACGACATCGGCGTGAAACCGCAGCAACATCTGCGAGCTCGTCTGCCCGCCGATGCCGCGGTTCACAATTCCGTTGGAAAAAAAGCGAGGGTCTGCACTCGACCAAATCTCAGTTATGGAATCACCTAGGAAGACGACGTCGATCGGGCGAGCGGATGCTCGTACCATTGCATCATCCTCTGCGTAGCGACACAGGTTGGGCCAATCGCGCTTAGCCCGCTCAGCGTCCTGCTTTTGATATTCCACCATCTCGGGGCTAGCCGCGAGCGCCGCCGGGAACGCCGGATCCAAGGGCTGAGCTGGCTCCAGCATTCGGCTCATCATTTCCCCCAATCTGGGGGGGATCGGCACAGGCGCGACACATGGATTTTCGACCATGCCCAATGGGGCGACTGTCTGACCTGCGGCGGCCCCAACTCCGATGGTCACGCTCGCGAGGATCGACGCCACCAGCGCTCTCATCTGCTTTCCTCCTTATCTTGTGCAATCCGAGCTCATCGAACCGCTCAGCCGGTCAGGAACGTTCGCGGCCCCTCTCTCATATAAGAGCTCCCAATTCTGTCCGAGCGAGCTCTACGAGGTGTGAGAACCAAACGGCTATTTAAGAAAAGGCATTTCGGCTGAACAGGACTTTTTGATGTTCCCAGACATCAAGATTACCCGAGTGTTCTGGTAGTGCCTTTGCAAAAATCTCACAAGATCGGCCCCATCTAGTTTGGCCAGCATGTTCATGTCAGTGAAGATAAGGCAAATGCCGGATTTGTCTTTCAGTACATCCGGCGCGCTTGCAACGTCGCATGCCTCAATTACTGCGAAGCCAGCGTCCTCAAGGATTTCGGAGTGGTGAGCCTGACTAAGAAGTCGTCATCGACGACCAGAATCCAATTCTGCATGATGGATCTCTGGAAACGCGTACTCGCCTCGCCCGACGGTGATCCAGCTTGAATGGACATCGCTCTAGTCGGAGCCCGATCGGAACCGTTGCGGCAGCCACCAGCTTTATGGGCATGTTCGAACACGACAGCGAAGACCCTCTGCGACCGGCCCCACCGCTGGCGTCGATCCCGGCGCCTGACCAGACACCCCAGTCACGGCCAACGCCGCTAGGAAGGCCATGCTCAGGACTCCGGGACGACTGCATCATGATTAGAACTTGGCTCCAACGCGTATCCCGTAGGTGCGCGGGTCGGACAGAAATGCTGCGCCAAGAACGATGCCGCCCGGCCGAACATTGTCCTCCAGGTTGTTGGCGTATCCCTGCACGTACCACTGGTGCTCGGGAGAATTGTAGGTTAGAACAACGTTCGTCCGGGTGTATGATGGCATTTTGTACTGCACAGCAGCATTGAAGTTGCTTATGATCGAGGAGGCATTGGCCCGGGTGTCGATGCCCGCAACAACGTCGGCGCCGTTTGGCAGGTCGAATGTGTGATTGTATCCGACCATAATCGAGTAAGATGGGGATCGGTCGAGATCGAAGCCGGCCCAATTGGTCAAAGCGTTGATCTGGTAACTGTCATATTTGGCGTGAAGCAGAGTGAGCGCGAAGTCGATTTTGTCTACTCGCGTAGGCGCCCAGACGCCTTCGAGTTCTGCGCCATAGATGGTGGCGGTGGCAGCGTTGGTGGTCGTCACTTGCGCAGTCGCTGGAGAAATGCCTTGGAGTTGCATATTCCTGTAGTCGTAGTAAAACCCCGTCAGCGACGCCCGCACCTTATTATCGAAGAACCGGCCCTTCGCGCCGGCCTCGTAGGCGGTGAGCTCCTCAGGTGCGTAGAACAGAGCGCTTTCTGTTTGCACATTATTACAACCTGGTGTCGTCGCGAGACATCCGGAGTTGTACCCGCCCGCTTTGTACCCCGTAGACACGTCCCCATACAGCATCACGCCGGGCGCCACGTCGTACTCCAGACCCGCCTTCCAGTTTACTTTGCTGTATGATTTCGACGCGATATTTGCCACAGAGATGTCGGTTGTGGGATTGTAAATCGGCCCCACTTGGCTCGTCGTCGGAGAATTTGACGATTTTCCATCCTTAGTGTAACGCAGGCCGCCGGTCACGCGCAGGGAATCAGTGAGAGAAAACGTTGCCTGACCGAATACAGCCGTAGAATCCGCTTTCGCGTTTGCGTAGAATAGCCGGTAGTTGTACGGCGGCGACGTTAGCGGCAATGGCAACGGCGGTAAGAATTCCGTGACGCCCGTTGAGTGTTCTTGGAAACGATAGAGGCCTGCGACCCACGTCAAGCGGCGACCGGGCTTCGACGCGAGCCGTAGCTCGTGCGAGCTCTCGTTATTGTTGAACAGCTGGCCCCGATTTGCCTCACCCAAGCTGAGGAAATAGACGGGCTCGTCTTTGTAATACTTGAAGCTTCGATATGCTCCAAGATAGGTAAGCGCAGCAAATCCGAGATCTGCATTGAACTCGGCAAGGGTTCCGCGATCGCGCGCGCTGTTGCGCCCTGTGAAACTCGGATCCCAATTGACGGTCCGCTGAGCCTTTGAACTTGAATCGAACCAGGTGCCGGGCCCGAATATGGGGTTCACACCCTGGAAAAAGTTGGTCACAGGCACCTGCATGGGTGGCAACGCCGTGTCGTTCGCGCCGTCCACGCTGATGCGGAGCGTAACGCCCGGAGAGAACTTGATTAGCGCTTGAAGGCGGGCCTCCACGTCGTCTTCGTCGCTACCTAGCCTGCTGTTGTGGCCCGTGATGGTGGCGGGACCTGCGACAAGATAGCTGTCGTGTTTGTTCGACGCGAACGCGGCGCGTAGGTCCAGGAAGTCGTTGACCGGGGCATTGATGACGGCCGTTGTCCGAAACGTGTTGAAATTACCAATCTCCGCCGACGCAGAAGCTTCGAGGTGATCGACAGGCTTATTGGGAATCAGATTGATCGCGCCGCCGGTTGCGTTCCGTCCATAGAGCGTTCCCTGAGGCCCGCGGAGGACTTCGATGCGCTCAAGATCGAAGAACTTGGCCCCCTGCGCCTGGGGCCGTGCGATGTACACGCCATCCACGTTGAACGCGGCCGACGGATCGCCCGATTGCAGTGAGTTCTCGTTCGAGACCCCACGTATGGAGATCTGCAGGCTGACGCTCTTGGTGATCTGAAGATTGGGAACCAAATCGCCAAGCTGGCTCGCCGTATTCGCGCCGGATGCGCGCAAAGCCTCTCCCGTAACCGCAGTAATAGAAACGGGCGTTTTTAGGATCGACTCCGAGCGGCGCTGGGCCGTCACCACGATTTCGCCAAGCTGAGTTGCTTCGCTTTTTGGGGCGGCCTGCGCGTTCGCGCCAGTCGCATAGCCAGCGCAAGTGGCCATCGCCAAAGCGACAATGCTAGTCTGACCCCAGAGGGCGGCTCGCGTCAGCCCCCGCGCTTGCGAATTCAATTCCATGATTCCTCCCCGTGCGCGCCGTTTGCGACGCTGCGACCAAAAATGTGCACGTGCACATCGATAAAACCCAATATGCCGGTGGTGTCAACCTGGAGCGGATGAGTGCGCACCACATTGTCCAATTCAGACGAGCGAAATCAGCTTGCTAGCCAGGTCGCGTGGCCTCGCCGTAAGCGGCGCCGCAAGCACACGGAGCGGCTGGTGTTGGCGAGGTTTAGGTCGGGCCCGCGTCGGCGGCGGCCTTGGGCGCGTAAGCCCAGGGCAAGAGCTCCTCGATGCGGCTCTGGGGACTACCGTTGAAGCAAGGCCAGCTTGGCAGCATCGTGAGCTTTGAGCACGCTCGCCAACAGAGGCATACCTGCGGACGGCCCCACAAATATTCCATAGTCGCCTGGGATTAGCTGCCATTTACCTTTGAACCGCGAAGCGAGGACGCGGCCGTCAGCCTTGATCCGAGCCTTTCGCTTTTGGCCTGGGGCGAGCGTGACGCGCTCCCAGCCCACCAGCCGATGCGTGCGACCTGGGGCGGCCGCGTAGACCTGTGGAACCTCCGTTGCCGACCGTCGGCCACGATTCTCTATTGTCACGCTGACCTGAAGTCGGCCGCGGTCTGTCTCAACGGCCAGGTCCGAGTAACGGAACTTCGAATAAGTAAGCCCATGCCCGAACGGGAAAAGTGGTTTGCGATTACTTCTTTCGTACCATCGGTATCCGACGTCCGATCCTTCAGTATAGTGGATATCGAACGGTTGGGGCCGCTTTCCGACCGCGAGATCGACCCCGACGTCCGGACTCCAACCCGGTAGCACGGGCCGCGGCAATTCGCCGAGCGAGGCCGGCCAGCTGATCGGCGTTCGCCCAGACGGCGAAACCCGGCCGGATACGATCGCGGCCAGCGCTTGCGCCCCTCGCTGACCCGGGAACCACGCGGCGACGACGGAGCGGACCTGATCAAGCCACGGCATGAGCACCGCGTTGCCTGTCTCCAACACCACCGTCGTGCGACGGTTCGCCGCCGCGACCGCGGCGATGAGGTCGTTCTGGCCAAAGGGAAGATCAAGGTCAGGACTGTCGAGGGCTTCGGCAGATGGCTTGACCGCAAAGACGATCGCGAAATCAGCCGCCTGCGCGGCCGTGGTGACACGGGCGATGTCGCTTCCGTCGTCGAAAGCGAAGCGAAGTCCCGGCATTTCAGCCGTGAAGGCCTCAAGCGGTACCGACGGTGTATAGATCATCTCGCTCGCGTCGGCGACGAGACCTGTACCCACCTTCTCACGGTAGGCGATCCCGCCTTTGGGGGCCACCTGCGCTGAACCACCGCCCGAGAGGACGCCTTTGTCGGCATGTCCGCCGACGAGCAGCACCGTTCCAATGCGGGGGAGGGGGAGGCAACCTCCCTCGTTCTTCAGCAGGACAATGCCCGCCTGCTCGATCCGCTCGGTGATGGCTGCGTGCGCCTCCCAGTCGATCGATCCACCGGGGCGCGGAGGATCATCGTAGACGCCGGTCGCGATGAGGCTCCGGATGATGCGGTGGTTCATGTCATCAATACGGGCCTGCGGCGCCACGCCCGCTGCAACGGCCTCGCGCAGGGGCTTGCCGAACCATTGCTGCTCGTCGAACTCGTGCCCGGACTCCTGATCGAGCCCGGCCAGCGCTGATGGCGCCGCACTGTGGGTTGCCCCCCAGTCCGACATGATCCACCCACGATAGCCCCACTCGCCTTTCACGACGTCAGCGAGGAGGCTGCTCTCGGTGCTCCATTGCCCGTTGATGCGATTATAGGCCGCCATGATCGCAGCAGGCCGACCTTCCTCGATTGCAATCCCGAACGCGAGCATGTCGGATTCGCGTAGCGCATCGGGATCGATGACCGCATTCTGAACGCTGCGGCCGGTCTCTTGCACGTTCACGGCGAGATGCTTGGTGGTGGCGGCAACCCGTTGGGATTGCGTGCCTGCGATCATGGCGCCGCTGATTCGGCCGACGAGCAACGGATCCTCGCCAGGGCTCTCGAAGTTGCGACCACCACGCGGTTCGCGGATCAACTGAGCCATGCCGCCAAGAACGACGTTGAAGCCCTTGGCGCGGGCCTCGGCGCCGAGCACCATGCCGGCCGCGCGAGCGAGTTCCGGATCGAAGGTCGCTCCGATCGCCAGTCCTGAGGGCAATTGGGTCGCGACGTCGCCGGGTCGCTTGTTGCCGCGGTTCGCAACGCCCAGCGTGCCATCGGTCTCGTGCAGGCTCGGGATGCCGAGACGCGGTATCCCCCGAATGAAGCCAGATGTTCCGAGCGAACCCTCTGGCTTGGCAATGTGCACGAGCGGGTTGGCGAAGCCCACTCCGCCGCTCAGAAGCTGAAAACGCTCATCCTGCGTCATCTTGGCGACGATCGCCGCCGCACGACGGTCGATGTCTCGCTCGGATCCTATGCTGTCGGCGGCTAGCGCGGGGCCGGCTGAGCAGGCGGCGAGAACGGCGCCGCTCGCCGAGACCAGCATCTCCCTGCGGCTCAGGCGGGACCCGGGCGCTGCACGAGGCTCCTCTGGCATCAATTTATCCACGCCCGATATACGGCATTGTCGTGGCCATCAGCGTCATGAACTGAACATTTGCATCCAGCGGTAGAGAGGCCATGTAAGCAACGCCTTCACCGATGTGCGCTACATCCGTAACCGGCTCCGTGCGAATACTGCCATCCGCCTGCTCAACGCCTCGCGACATCCGGTCGGCCATATCCGTCGCCGCGTTACCGATGTCGATCTGCCCGCAGGCGATGTTGAAGCATCGTCCATCCAAGGACGTCGCTTTGGTCAGTCCCGTGATTGCGTGCTTGCTTGCGGTATAGGCCGCCGACCCGGGACGGGGGCTGTGTGCGGAGACCGATCCATTATTGATGATGCGGCCCCCTTGGGGACTCTGTTCCTTCATCACGCGAAAGGCGGCTCGCGTGCAAAGGAAGGCTCCGGTCAGGTTGACGTCGATGACATGACGCCATTGATCGGGATCGATTTGGTCCGGCGGAGCCGCCGGCGCACCGACGCCGGCATTGTTGAACAATAGATCGACGCGAGCAAAGCGTGCGATCGTGGCCTCGAGCAGCGCGTCGACCGACGCAACATCAGTGACATCGGTTGGTATGGTGAGCGTTTCCACCCCCTGCAGAAAACCAGCCGTCTCATCGAGCGCCTGCCTACGTCGCCCGGCCAGCACCAGCCGATAGTCTCTCGCCGCAAGTGAATGTGCGACCGAACGGCCGATGCCGCTGCCCGCCCCAGTAATGATTGCGACTCCCGACATGGCCGTAGGAGATCAGACCAATGCGCCGGTGAGCTGCCCACCGTCGAGAAAGGCTTCGACGTTCCCCACGACGATGTTCGCCATGTTCCGGCGTGTCTCGCGCGTGCCGCTCGCAATGTGGGGTGTCATAACGACTCGGTCACAACCACGAAGCCTTTCGGGGACGTCCGGCTCTCGAGCAAACACGTCGAGCGCCGCGCCTGCGATCGTTCCGTTCGTGAGCGCTGCGATCAGCGCCTCTTCGTCTACCAGCGACCCGCGAGCGACGTTCACCAGGACACCATCGGGACCGAGAGCTTCAATTACCTCCGCATCGACAATATTGAAGGTGCTCGCATTGGCTGCGCTCGCCAGGATCAGCACATCGCTCTCACGTGCGAGGTCGACCAAGCTCGGCACGAACCGGTAGGGTTCCGGCTTCTCGACCTGATCCATATACGCGATCGCTCCGAACGGGGCGAGGCGGCGAGCGATCGCAAGCCCGATCCGGCCCAATCCGAAGATGCCGAACCGAGCGCCGGTCACTTTCCGCCCGAGCGGCCGGTCCCCGGCGGGCCAGGCGCCTTGGCGCACATGCGCGTCCCCCGCCGGTATCGCCCGGAATTGGGCGATGATCAGACCGACCGCGAGATCGGCGACGTCGTCCGTCAGCACATCAGGTGTCGTCGTCACCCTGACGCCACGCGCACGCGCCGTATCCAGATCGACCTTGTCGAATCCGACACCGTTGATTGCGACAATGCCGAGCGCCGGAAGCGCAGCCATGAGATCGTTGCTGATCCCCATATGCCCCCCGGTCGCCACGGCGCGAACGGTCGATCCATAACGGGCCAACCAACCGGCGGGGTCGGTCTCCTCGAACCAGCGGTGAACCTCGAAGCGGCGGGTCAGGCGCTGCTCCAAGTCCGCCGCGAACGGGCAAAGCTGGAGCAGAACGGGCTTGCTCTCCATGTTCTCAAATCACCGACAAAATGCCGCCATCGACGTAAATGGTCTGGCCGTTGACAAAGTTGGATGCGTCGGACGCGAGGAACACGGCGGCGCCGTGAAGCTCTTCGACATTGCCCCAGCGGCCGGCTGGCGTCCGACTTTTCAGCCAGCTGTCGAATTTAGGGTCTTCGACGAGTGCGCGGTTCAGCGGCGTGGCGAAATAGCCAGGCCCGATTGCGTTGATCTGAAGACCATACTTGGCCCAGTCGGCGCACATGCCTTTCGTGAGATTCTTAACTGCGCCCTTCGAGGCCGTGTAGGGTGCGATCGTGGGACGGGCGAGCTCGCATTGAACGCTGCCGATGTTGATGATCTTGCCGCGACCTCTGGCGATCATGTGGCGGGCGACCGCCTGGCTGACATAGAAGACGCTGTCGAGATTGGTGCGCATCAACTCCGACCACGTTTCGATCTCGAACTCCTCCAGCGGCTTGCGCCGCTGGATACCGGCGTTGTTGATGAGGATGTCGATATCGATGCCGTCCGCCTCGAGGCGATCCACCGCTGCGCGAATCGCCAAGGCGTCGGTGACATCCGCAATCATGGTGCGGACAGAAGCGCCTTGATCCTGAAGCTGCTTCGCCGCTGCGGTAAGAGCTTCTTCTGATCGACCGTTGAGAATGATTGCCGCACCGGCTGCCGCCAGTCCTTGGGCAAGCGCGAAACCGATGCCCTGGCTCGAGCCCGTAATGAGAGCCGTGCGGCCAGAGAGATCGAAAAGCGACAAAGAGCTACCTCCACAACAACAAGGGGCTAGAGATCGGGAGCCTCGCGCAGCGTGTAGACGCCTTCGGGGGCGGTCAGCAGCAAGGTCCTGCCATCGGCGCCCCCAAACGCCAGATTGGAAAATCGCTTATACGGCGCGTGGATCGTCGCGATGTGCTCGCCGTCGACCGAGAAGATCCAGATACCACCCGGCCCGACCGCGAATACCCGGCCGGACTTGTCGGTCTTGAGGCCGTCGACGAAACCGAAAGACATATCGCCGGTCATTCGCACGAACTCGGTTCGCCCGGTTAGATGTCCGGAGGGATCGACGTCATAGCGCATGATCCGATCGGGATGCTCGGTCATATAGAAACGCTTATGATCTGGGGAGAAGGCGAGGCCGTTCGGGTGGATGCCACCCTCGACGAGCTTAACATGCCCAGCAACCAGCCGGAACAAGCCTTCGTCGGCCGTGAAGAGCACCCCGCCGTTGGGGGCGAGCACGATGTCGTTCGGGCGAGTAAATTTTGGTCCGCGGTGAGACGACGCTGCAAGCGTCGTTCGCTTTCCTGTGATGAGGTCCGCGCGCTCGATCCGATTACCACCGAAAACGCAAAAGATCAGTCCGCCATCATCGGTCACGACCGATCCATTGGGGCCCACCATATAGCGATTGCGCTCAGGATCGAGGATTGCACCGTCGTGCGAAGTCTGGATGCCGCTCAGCCACGCTTGCGGAGCACCTCTTCCGTTCCACCGATACAGTCTGTTGCCCGGAATGTCGGAGAAGACGAATTGACCCGCGCGCCGATCCCAGGCTGGCCCCTCGAAGAAACCGAGCTGATCCCGCCACACCTGCTGCAGTGCCGCATCCGCCGGGAACAGCTTTGCACCGGCCGGCGTCAGCGGCTCGACGGATGCAGATCCACCAGCCTTTGCCGGGGGCGGTATGAGGATGGCGGCAGCGAGCGCAAAGCCCGCTGCCATCGCCGCCAGAACCGAACCGCGTCGAGGAACCATCGCCGCCGGCTCAGAACTTGAGGCCGAGACGGGCGCCGAAGGTGGGCACATTGCCCAGGAAAGTCCCGCCTAGCACCGCGCCCTGCGCCCGCACCTTATCCTCGGCGTTGTTGATATACTGGCTCGCAGCGCCGACCGAACGCCCGAGCGCGTGTTCCATGAGCAGCAGTGACATATCTGCCCCTCCCATAAATGCGGCCGTTACCGCGATGTGCACGTTCACATACGGCGCGTCGGTCCGACATTGCAAGAGGGAATGTTTGCGGCGCTTCGCCGACATGTCGGTCGCGGCGCCTGCAACCGCCATCGCCCTGAGGTTTTGATCGAGCCTCAGCCTAGGACGTGGTGGCTTGTAGAGTGACGGCTGCTTCGACGGTGTCAGTGACGATCGGCCGCCTGAGCCAGAGCGTCAGGAGGAGTCCCAACCCCGCGAGCACATCGGCCAGGACCAGGATCGCGCTTAAGCCAAACCGGTCCGCGAGTATGCCGCCGATCGATGGCGCAATCACGCCGCCGAATATCGCCGACGACCCTGCAACCATGGCCATCGCGCGAGCAGTCGACGCATGACCGCTACTATCGGCCGGGATAATCGACGTATAAAGTGGAGCGCAGCCTAGGCCGATCGAGCCCACAAGAATGCCGACGGAGAGCACCAGCGGTGCATGAACGGTGAGCGCGACGAGCGGGCCGATAAGCCCGAGTGCGATGCCGATACGCAACGCGTAGCGCCGACCGAGACGGTCTGACAACGGCGGCAGGGTAATCGAGGCGGCGCAGCCACCTACCCCTAGCAGGCTCATGACGAGTGACATATGCGTCGGCGTCAAACCTGCCTGAACGAGGTATTTCGGCAGAAACGTCATTTGCAGCAGGATCCACGATCCCATGCACGCGGCGATGCCGACGCAGACCCACACGTTGCGGTCCCAAGCCGCCTCGGCTGTGGTTGTAGCGACGCCCGTCTGCGCGAGGGGCCGTACTCCCTGCGCGACATTGCGGCGCATCATGAACATCACCGCCGCGATGCCCACACCCGGAACGGCTGTGAACAAAAACGCGGCTCTCCACCCGTGATGCACGGCTAGCCCGATGAGGATGATCGGACCGGCAAGCTGCGCAAGCAGGAAGGCGCCCACATTCTGGACGAAGGCAAGATTGAAGCTTCTTCGGGCCGGCGACGAGCGCTCGCGCATGACTGCGAGTGCAATTGGCAGAAAGGGGCCCTCAAGCGTTCCAAGCACGATGCGTGCCGCCGCCAATGACGTGAAGCTGTTGCTGGTCCCACAAGCGGCAGAGGCTGCCGAGAACAGAAGGATAAGGGCGGTGATCCAGGTCCACCGCCGCCCGAATCGATCCGCTAGGGAGCTCACCAAGTACCCGGACACAGCGAAGCTCAGCGAGAAGAGCGAGGACAGAAGCCCGAGCTGAAGGTTGGACAGCTTCAGATCGGGAATCAGGAACGGCGCCAGAAAGCCCACCGCCAAGCGGTCGAGCAGCAAGGCCGCCTCGGCACAGGCGAGCAGCACAAGGAGATGGTTCTCCGTCGTAGACAGTTTTTTCATAGCGATCCTTTCCCGCAAGCCTGTTTACAGCGCGGGGCCGCCGCGGCAAGATGTGCTCGGTCACATGCCGCGATCAAGCGGCTCGGCGCCTGCGAGAGTATCGTGAAAGCGTATCGTATTCCGATCGGGATTGTCGCGGCTGCGGCCGCCGCGCTGATCGGCGCTCTTTTGACCTGTGGCGCCGACCCGGTCGTGCATTGGCTCATGCGTCCCTGGAGCGGCGATTTGCATCACCATCTCGCAATGCCGATAGCCTGGCACGCGCGTCTGATGGTGGCCGGCTGGGTTGTTGCTATGCCAATCGGCATCCTCGTCGCTCGCTTTTTCAAGGTCCTTCCCAGCCAGAATTGGCCGAAGGAACTTGATAATAAGACCTGGTGGAACTGGCATAGGCTGCTCCAGGCACTCGGCTATGTCCTGGCGTTGGGCGCAATTTGGCTCGTTTGGGATTTGCCGCGACCAACCGGCTTGCTGATGTTGCTGCACGTCGCGGCTGGCTGGACGGTCGTCACTCTCGGCGGGCTACAGATCCTGTCAGGCCTCCTCCGAGGCTCGAAAGGCGCACCAGCGGATGTTGCGACTGGTCGCGCGGCCGAACGTGGGGATCATTATGACATGACGCGGAGGCGGATCGTATTCGAACACGTTCACAAGGCCGGTGGATATGTTGCTGTTCTTCTCAGCTGGGCCACCGCAGTCATGGGTCTGATCCTCGTTGACGCGCCACGGTGGATGTGGCTCGTCATCGGCCTTTGGTGGATCGTCGCCGCGCTGTGTTTTGCGATCTGGCAGCGCCTTGGTCTGTGCATCGACACGTACCAGGCGATCTGGGGAGCTGATCCGGTCCATCCCGGCAACACTGTCCGTCCTATCGGCTTCGGGGTGAGGCGCCGGGAGTTCCGCCCTGAGCAGGCGTCAAACGGACGAACGGCTAATGCGCAACATCAGCCGCACGGTTGAAGCGATGGATGGAATGGCTATGGGAACGGTCCTATCAAGGAGTGGAGCGATGCGTGCGGCGGTTTGTCACGGGAAGAAGGACCTGCGGATCGAAACACGCGAGGATCGGCCGCTTGCTCCTGATGAGGTGAGAGTCGCGGTCGCCTTCGGCGGAATCTGCGGATCCGACATGCACTACTTTCATCGCGGCGCGGTGGGCGACTTCGCGGTGCGCGAGCCGATGGCGCTGGGGCATGAAATTTCGGGAACGGTCGTCGAGTGGGGCGCAGAGGTGACCGGGCTTGAGGTCGGCATGAAGGCCGCCCTCGATCCGAGCCGGCCGTGCCTGACGTGCGCGCGCTGCCGCGGCGGTCGGAACAACCTTTGTGAGAACATGTTTTTTCTCGGCTCCGCCGGCCGCTTTCCCCACGTCCAGGGCGGCTTCGCCGAACACCTCGTTCTGCGCCGGGATCAGATCATCCCCGTGCCGTCCGATACCGACCTCCTCAAGCTATCCGTCGCTGAGCCGCTTTCCGTGGGCCTTCATGCCGTCGCCCGGGCAGGATCGATGATGGGGAAGCGCGCGATCGTGACGGGATCAGGGCCCATTGGGTTGCTGACGATGCGATCCGCTGTGTTCGCGGGTGCGACCGAAGTGGTAGCCACCGACATGGAAGATGCAGCGCTCCGCGTCGCGCGTGAGCTGATGGGCGCCTCGTCGACCGTCAATGTTCGAACCAACCCGGACGGCCTGTCGGGCTATGAGGCCGCCGGCGGCTATTTCGATGTGGCCTTCGAGGCATCGGGCGCGCCCGCCGCGCTGGCCTCACTGTTCAAGATCGTCCGGCGCGGCGGAACCATCGTTCAGCTTGGCATGATGCCCCCCGGCGATCATCCGGTTCCAGTCAACATACTGCAGTCGCGCGAGATTGATCTGATCGGCTCATTCCGCGCCAATCACGAATTCCGCACGGCCGTCGATCTCATCGTCTCCGGCGCGATCGACGTTACCGCAATACTGTCGGGAACATTCCCGCTTGAAGACGCGGTCACGGCGTTCGAGCGCGCGGGTGACCGTTCGCGCGTGGTCAAACTCCACCTCGCCATCTCGGGAGATGCGCAATGATCACGCGGACCGCCATTTTCGAAGGCCGCATCAAGCCCGGGTATGAGGAACGATTCTTCTCCGAGATCCAGCAGCGCCTCGCGCCTCTGTGGAAGCAATTTCCTGAGGCGAGCAACGTCCGGTTGCTCCGGGTCGACAAAGCTGATGACGATGCGCTGCCGATCGTGATGATTCAGCAGATCGACTATCCCTCGATGAAGGCGGTGGAGACTGCGCTGGCCTCGGACATTCGGGCAAAGGCGCGAGTTGTCACCCTCGAAATTCTCGAAATGTTCGAAGGGCGTTTTTACCACGTCATGAGCGAGGGGAATCTCGTCGATCAGACGCTGGTGGGTGTCTGACGACGATGTTCGAAACGCTCGATCCGGTCTTTGCGACCTATGTATTGCACAACGCGCCCCTGGAGCGTCTCGCGACCGGCTTCCGCTGGACCGAGGGGCCGGTCTGGTTCGGGGATGCGGGCATGCTGCTGTTCAGCGACATCCCGAACAATGCCGTCATGCGCTGGATCGAAGACGGTGGGGTATCCGTCTATCGAGCGCCCTCTCATTTCGAGAACGGTCACTATCGTGATCGGCAAGGCCGGTTGATCAGTTGCTCGCACGGGCTTCGCGCGATCACACGAACGGAGCACGATGGTTCCGTCACCGTGCTTGCGGATCGCTACGAGGGAAAGCGCCTCAATTCTCCCAACGACGTTGTCGTCAAATCCGACGGAACAATCTGGTTCAGCGATCCTCACTACGGGATCAAGATGGACTATGAGGGGGCGCGCGCGCCGCAGGAGCTACCCTGCAACCTCTACCGGCTGGATCCCGAAAGCGGCCGCCTGGACGTTGCCGCAGACGACTTCGCGGGCCCAAACGGGCTTGCCTTCTCGGCGGATGAGACCCTGTTGTACGTCGCCGACACCGCCGCGATGTTTGACCCCGACGCGAAGCGTCACATCAGACGCTTCTCTGTGGGGGAGGGGGGGAAGCTTAGCGGTGGCGACGTCTTCCACGTCGTATCGCCTGGCGCTGCGGACGGATTCCGGCTCGATGAGGACGACAACATCTGGACCAGCGCCGCCGACGGCGTGCACTGCATTTCGCCGGATGGTCGCCTGCTGGGCAAGATCCTTGTGCCGGAAGTTGTCTCCAATCTGACCTTCGGCGGCCGAGCGAACAGCCGTCTGTTCATATGCGCCTCGACGTCGGTGTATGCCATCTATCTCAACAGGAGGGGCATTCAGCGGCCATGAGCAACGATACGGGCAGCGCCAGGAAAGCACGCGGGCCGCAGCGACCCACTATTCGTGATGTGGCGCGGCTCGCGGGTGTTTCCCGCATGACCGTGACCCGCGTTCTCAGCGAACCCGACCTTGTGCTGCCGGCAACGCGCGATCGGGTAAAAAAGGCGATCACCGATCTCGGCTATGTACCGGATCGAACCGCAGGATCCCTGGCGAGCCGGCGGACAGGCTTCATCGCGCTGGTCCTCCCGACGCTGACAAATGCCAACTTCTCGATGGTTGCGCACGGTCTCACGGAGGTATTGCGCGAAAAGGATTATCATCTTCTGATCTCATACACCGACTACGATCTCGGAGAAGAAGAGCGTCAGCTGACAGCTCTGCTCGAACGTCGGCCTGAGGCCATTTTGCTGACGGGCGCGAAGCATAGGCGATCGGTCGCCAGGATGCTGATGATGGCGGATGTACCGGTCATCGAACTCGCCGACCTTTCGAGCGAGCCGATCCAGCACGCCGTCGGCTTCTCGAACCATCAGGTCGGCCGGGTTGCCGCGCGTCACCTTATTTCCCGTGGCTTCCGACGAATCGGCGCCGTCGCCAGCCGCCCTGATCGCGATCAAGGCGATTATCGTGGCGAAGCGCGTATCCAGGGGTTCGAGGAAGAACTACGCGCTCACGGCATTTCAACCGAGCTCGTCCTGCGACATGGAGCTGCGCCTGTTTCCTATGATCACGGCGTGGAGGCGATCGGCATCTTGCTCGATCGGGAACCTGCGCTCGAGGCGGTCTTTGCCGTCTCGGATCTCTCCGCCGTCGGCGTCGTGACCGAATGCCAGCGGCGCGGTGTCGATGTGCCGGGGCAGTTGTCGGTCCTAGGGTTCGGTGACTTCGAAATCGGCCGCGTGATCAACCCGCCGCTGACCACGATTCAAGTCGACTTCCATGCGCTCGGAAAGCGCGCGGGTCATCTTCTGCTCGATCTTCTTGGTGGCGAGATCGAGGACGAACCGCAATCGATTGATGTCGGCTTGAATATCATTGACCGCGCGTCGATCAGGGACACCACGGAATGAAGATTGCCGTTATCGGGATTGGCGTGATGGGTTCAGCGATCGCGCACCGTCTCATCGAGCAGCAATGCGACGTGTACGTCCATGACAAGTCGCAAGATCGTATCAGCGCTCTCGCCGCGATGGGGGCGACTGCCGCCGCCTCGGCCGAGGCGGCCGTCGCGGCGTGCGACTTCGTTATAACAAGCCTCAACACGGCAGATATCGTGGAAAGTGTCGTTTTCGGCGACGATGGTTTCGTGTCCGTCGGATCGAGCGAAAAGCTTCTGATCGACATGTCGAGCATCGATGCCGGCCGAACCGCACAGATGGCTGAACGGCTGCGTCGCGACTGCGGGATGGGCTGGGTCGACGCCCCGCTTTCGGGGGGCGCGCCAGCTGCGGCTCGGGGTGAGCTTACGTTGATGGTCGGAGGCGATGAACAGGATGTCGAACGGGCGCGTTCGGTCCTGTCATTCCTGTCGAAGAACATAACGCATTTTGGAGCGCCCGGCGCCGGCCAGACGGTTAAGTCAATCAATCAGGTGTTGTGCGCGGCATCGTTCCTCGCCGTTGCCGAAGCAGTGCGGTTCGCCGAGGCGCATGGCGTAGATGCAGCCATGATCCCGGCGGCTCTCGCCGGCGGTCGCGCGGACTCGCGTATCCTGCAGGAATTCATGGCGAAGATGGCGCACCGTGACTATTCGCCTACTGGACGCATTGACAACATGCTCAAGGATCTCGAAACCGTGCAGGCGGCATCGCTGGCGCGGCGCATACCGATGCCGGTCACGTCAATGATCGCGGATCTGCATCGCATGCTCGTGGCGGGCGGATTCGGGCCAGCCGACAGCGCCGAATATATGCGGTTGTTCGATCTTGCGGCCGGCAGCCGGGTATGAGCACCCCGATCGTTGTCATGGGGGTGAGCGGCTGCGGGAAGTCGACCCTTGCCAGAGATCTGGCGAACCGGATCGGTCGTACGTTCATTGAAGGTGACGATTGCCACCCCCCAGCTAATGTCGCGAAGATGTCGGCTGGGATCTCATTGACGGATGACGATCGCCGCCCATTTCTTGAGAAGGTATCGGCCGCTCTCCTGGCGGCGGAGGGAGGCGGGGTGGCCTCCTGCTCGGCGCTACGCCGCCGTTATCGCGATTTGATCAGAATGCGGTGCGGCCATGTCCTGTTCGTTCTTCCGATCGTTCCATATGGGGATTTGGTTGGGCGGATGCTTGGCCGTGACCACTTCATGCCGGCGAGCCTGTTGGATAGCCAACTGGCCACGCTCGAACTGCCGACACCGGATGAGTTCGCGGTCTTGATCGACGGTTTGATGGACACGCCGTCGCAGGTGCGCGCCGTCTTGAGCGCCGTGCCGGATCTCGGAATCGGCTCCCTCCGCAAACCAGACGGCTACACCGATATGCAGTGCTCCTATCATGAATGAGCTCGAAGCCATCAAACACGAGCTTTTTAGGCTTCGGTCCGTGACCGATATTCAGAACCTCATGGGTCGCTATACCGTCAATCATACTCCCAAAAACATTGGGAGCCATGTCGCGCTCTTCGCTATGCACAGGCCAGACGTGTCGGTCGAGATCGGCGATGGCGGTGTCTATGTTGGAGCGGAGGCGGTACGCCGGCTGTACCAAGACAAGTTCGTGATGGCGCTCGAAGGCAACCTTCTCATTCATTATCTCGCGACACCGATGATCGAGGTTGCCGGAGACGGACTTACCGCAAAGGGGGTTTGGAGATCTCCGGGCATCGAAGCCGTCACACCTCCTGATGGCGGCCCTCCGGTCGCACTTTGGTCTTTTGGCGCTTATGCTTGCGACTTCGTCTTTGATGACGGGCGCTGGCAGATATGGCGCCTGCATTGGTTCAGGACGGCCAAATGCTCGTTCTCTGATGGCTGGGTGAATGACTTATCGATGGCCCGATCTATGGCGATCACCCATCCCGATGTTCAAGACACAACCTACCACAATCCCTATACACCGTCGTCAGTCCAAGATTCCATTCCGCCGTGTCCAGAGCCGTTTGAGACGTGGACCGGCGCGGGTTGGGCTATCAAAGAACAGCGATGTCGGCGTGACGAGCAGCCCGCCTAAGCGGCCTCGCGTGGCGACGGGTCGAAATAGCCTAGGGCAAAGCAAAAGCTTTTTTGGAAGAGATGACGATGGCTGTAAACGGCAGGGCGAGGCTGCTGGCCGGGGCGGTGATGACGTTCGGCGGCTTGCTGGCGATCGCCAGCCCGGCGGCCGCCAAGGACTGCGCCCAGATGGCGGGGCAGGCTCTGCCCCAGGGCAAGGTGACGGCGGCGACCCTGGTGCCAGCCGGCGGCTTTAAGCCCGCCGCCCTACCCGAGGCGCCGCCAGGCGTCGCCGCGACCGGCTTCGCGAACCTGCCCGCCTTCTGCCGAATCGAGGCGACCCTGAAGCCGAGCCCGGATTCCGACATCAAAGTCGAGGTCTGGATGCCGGCCTCGGGTTGGAACGGCAAGTTCGTGGGCATCGGCAACGGGGGATGGGCCGGGTCGATCAGCTACTTTCAGCTGGGCGAGCCCTTGTCGCGGGGTTACGCCGTGGCGGCCACCGACACCGGCCACGTCGGCAATGCCTTGACGGGGGACTGGGCCGCAGGCCATCCCGAGAAGCTGATCGACTTCGGTTACCGTGCCGTCCACGACATGACCGTCGCCGCCAAGGCCGCCGTAAGCGACTTCTATGGATCCGGGCCGAGGATGTCCCTGTGGAACTCGTGCTCCACCGGCGGGCGGCAAGGGCTGATGGAGGCCTTCCGCTTCCCCGAGGACTACGACGCCATCTCGGCCATGGCTCCCGCCAACCCGATGACCGGCCTGATGACCCAGAGCCTGTGGACCGGTTACCAGGCGGTGCGGTCGCCTGGGGCGAAGCTCACGCTGGCCAAGCTGGCTGTGGCGCACAAGGCCTACATCGCGAAGTGCGATGACAAGGATGGGCTCAAGGACGGCATCGCTTCCAATCCCCAGGCCTGCAAGTTCGATCCGGCCGTGGTCCAGTGCAAGGCTGGCGATGCCGCCGACTGCCTTACCGCTGAGCAGGTGCAGACCTTGCGCGCCGTCTACGGCGGCGTGCGCGACCCGAAAACCGGCAAGCGGCTCTTGAGCGGCTGGCCTGCCGGCAGCGAACTGGAGCTCAGTGCGTTGATGTCCGGACCCGAACCCTTCCCAATTGCGACCAGCTATATGCGCGCCCTGGTGTTCGGATCCGAGAAGGGCTGGGATTTCCGGAGCTTCGACTACGGGACCGATTCCGCCCGGGCTCGGGACTACGGAGCCAAGATTCTGGACGTGGATCCTAGGGGCCTCGGACCGTTCTTCGCCCGCGGCGGCAAGCTGCTCTTGAGCCACGGCTGGACTGACGGGCTGATCCCGGCCAACAACACCGTGGCGTTCTACGGGACCCTGTCCAAGAGCATCACGGCCAAGCAGACGCAGACCCAACTGCGCCTGTTCATGATCCCGGGCATGAACCACTGCTCGGGCGGCGAAGGGCCTTCGTCCATCGACACCTTGGCGGCGATCGACCAATGGGCCTCGAGCAGCAAGGCTCCAGACCGCTTGATCGCCGCCCGACTTCCGGGGCCGCTTGGTGCGCCGGAGCCGAAGCAGCCGCCAATGACTCGGCCTCTGTGCGCCTATCCGGCGACTGACCGCTACAAGGGTGTGGGACCGGCTGACCAAGCCGACAGTTTTGTCTGCACGAGAACAAAGCCCAAGGTGGGGTGACCGATCTGGACACGGCTCGACATCGCCGAGGCGATCTGCGAGGCGGTGCACTGCCAGTCGCGCGCGGTCACGTCGTTGCACGCCATGTATCCGGCGATGACCTCACGGGCGTTCTCGCGACACACATGCCGGCAGCGCTTGCCGATGACGAAGGCGAGTTCGGCCTCTAGTCGACCTGCTCGGATTCCTTCGGGGCACTCCTGATCGTTGAGGCCGCGCACGCCGCGCCGCACCCAAGGCCGTTTAACCGCGCCACGGCCATGAAAGCGCCCGCGACCGTCTTGGCTCGTGCGGCATTGATCGCAGCCGCGCGCTGGCGCGTCCGGCGGCCGGCGCCGCGGAATCGGCGGTGGTCTCGGCTTTGGGCAGAAGGGGCCGGCGGACCTCGGCCGCCGGCTGCGCGTGATCCGACGCAGGCGGCGGGACGAGGGTTCGCATCCATGCGCGGCGCAGGCGGCGGCGGGGCGGCCTGCGACAGGATCGCCATGAGCAGAACAAGGTGCAGCGCGACGATCGCCAGAGCGGCTGCGACGCGCTGCGACCTGGGGAGCCTGCTCCAACTGTCCGGCCGAAAGCCGAGAGCGCTGTGCGTCATCCGCGCTCAGTTCCGCTCATATATCTGCGGGGGGCCTTGCGGTCGACGGCCTGCGATCCATGCGTCAGCAGCGAGGCCCCCATCTTTCGCAGCCGCACCTCAAGGTCGTCGACAAAGGTGAAGATCACCGGCACGACGAGCAGGCTGAGCAGGGTCGAGGTGAGCAGGCCGCCGATCACGACGACCGCCATCGGTTGACGAAAGCTCGGGTCCGCCCCGAAACCGATGGCCGTGGGAGCCATGCCGGCGCCCATGGCGACGGTGGTCATCACGATCGGCCGCGCCCTCTTGTGGCAGGCGTCGATCAGCGCCGCTACGCGCGAGAGGCCGCGGCTTCGCCGGGCCATGATCGCGTATTCGACGAGCAGGATCGAATTCTTGGTGACGATCCCCATCAGCATCAGCAGCCCGATCACCGCAGGCATGGAGAAGCTCATCCGGCCGACCAGCAGGGCGAAAAGTGCGCCCCCGAGGGAGAGCGGCAGCGCCGACAGGATGGTCGCGGGCTGGAGGAAGTCATGGAACAGCAGAGCCAAGACGGCATAGATGCAGAAAATGCCGATGCCCATTGCTAGCGCGAAGCTGCCCATCAACTCGGAACTGCGTTGCAGTTCGCCCTGCTGGACAAGCTTGACGCCGGTCGGCAGGGACCTGAGTGTCGGAAGCTGCATAGCCTCGCGCATCACCTCGCCGAGGGCGCGGCCGTTCAGCTCGACGGACAGGGTGACCTGCCGCGTCCGGTCGATGCGGTCGATCTCGGACGCACCGCTGCCGAACCCGATGTCGCCGAGCGAGGCGAGCGCCACCTGGCCCTTGGTTCCGTTGACGCGCAGCTGGCCTATGGCGTCGGGATCGGCGCGCAGTGCCGGATCCATCCGCACCCGGACATCGATCTGACGATCGGAAAGGTTGAGCTTGGGCAGGGAAGCCGAATAGTCGCCGTAGGTCCCGAGCCGCAGGGCGTCGCCGATGTCCGAGCTTGTGACGCCGAGCGCGGCGGCGCGCGCAGAGTCGGGGCGGATCTGGATTTCCGGTCGCTGCAGCGAAGCGCTGGAGGTCACATTGCCGATGCCGTGCAGCTGCCCGCGGATTTCCTGCTCCAGCTTCGCCGCCGTGCGATCCAGCAGGCCGCCGTCGTCGCTGGCCAGCACGATCTGCAGAACCTCGCCGTTGCCGGACCCGCCGACGTTCACGCGCGCGCCGGGAAGCGATTGCAGAGCTTCGCGGATCTTCTGCTCCACCCCCGATTGCTTGAGCCGGCGCTCGCCGCGGGGCGCGAGATCGACGGTGAGCGTGGCGCTGCCGAGATCGCTGGTCGAAGTCGCGTCAGCGCCGGCGCCGCTCGTCCCCCTGCCGATGTCGGCGAAGATGTGGCGCGTCTCGGGAACCTGGCGGATGAGGCGGGCGGCCTGGCTGGTCGCTTCGGTGGTCTGCTCGAGGGTGCTTCCCGGAGGGAGCTTGAGCGTAACGCGCGTCTGGGCGTTGTCCTGGGCGGGCATGAACCCGGTCGGCAGCAGCGGCGCTATCGTCAGCGACACCACGAGGAAGAGGCCCGCCAGCAGAACGGTGGTCTTGCGATGGCGCAGCGTCGTCCCGATGGCGGCGAGGTATCGGCGCTTCACCGCGCCGTCCCGGTCGTGGTGCTTCGTGGCGTGTAGAAAATAGGCCGCCATCATGGGCGTGAGCAGGCGCGCCACCAACAGCGACGCGAGCACGGCGACCGAGGCCGTGACGCCGAACTCGCGGAAGATCTTCCCGGGAATGCCGCCCATGAAGGCGGTCGGCAGAAACACGGCGACGAGGGTGAGCGTGGTGGCGATCACGGCCAGACCGATCTCGTCGGCGGCCTCCATCGCCGCCTGGTAGGCTGTCTTGCCCATCCGCAGGTGGCGCTCGATGTTCTCGACCTCGACGATGGCGTCGTCGACGAGGATGCCGATGACCAGGGCGATCGAGAGCAGGGTCACCATGTTCAGACTGAAGCCGCACAGGTACATCACGCCGAAGGTCGGGATGATAGACAGCGGCAGGGCGGTGGCGGAGATCAGCGTCGCGCGCCAATCGCGTAGAAAGCACCACACGACGATCACGGCGAGCACTGCGCCCTCGACGAGCAGGTGCATGGAGCCTGTGTAGTTGTCGATGATCGGCGTAACCGTATTGCTGGCTTCGACGATCTGCACGTCGGGGTGTTGAGCGACGAACGCCTGCATCGCGGCGCGCACCTGCTTGGCCACGGCGGCGTCGCCAAATCCAAGCGAGCGCTTCACCGAGAAGCCGATGACTTCGCGGCCGTCGCGGAAGGCGCGTGAGCTGCGCTCAAGGTGAGAGTCGCGGATCGCGGCGATCTGATCGAGCCGCACCATCTGGCCGGCCGCCGTCGGAATGCTTACGGCGGCCAGGTCCTGCGCGTCGTGCACGGCGCCCAAGGTCCGTAGCGACTGACGGCCGGCTCCCACCTCGCCCTGGCCGCCGGAGTGATCGCTTTCCATCGCTTTCAGCTTGGCGCTGACGTCGGAGGCGCTCACGCCCAGCCCGCCCATCAGGGCAGGATCGAGATCGACATGGACCTCCCTTTGGACGCCCCCGATCCGCGTGACGCTCGAGACGCCCGCCACCGATTGCAGCGCCTTGGTCACGTCGTTGTCGACGAACCAGGAGAGCTCCTCCTCGCCGCGGGTCTTGGAGGTGATCGTATAGGTCAGCATGGCCGAGTTGCTGGCCGTGACCTTCGACACCGTCGGCGTCTGCAAGGCCGAGGGCAGCTCGTTGCGCGCGCTGTCGACGGCGTTGCGGACCTCCTGCACCGCCTCATTGGAGTCCTTATCGATCGTGAAGCTCACGCTGATGTTGACGGCGCCTTCGCTGATCGTGGTCGTGACGTGATCGAGTTGCCGAAGCGAGGTCAGCTTGTCCTCGATCTTGCGCGCCACCTCCGTCTCCAGCTGTTCGGGCGCGGCCCCGTCCAGGGCGGCGCTGATGTTGACCGTCGGCTGGTCCATGTCCGGGAACTGCTGGATTTGCAGTCGGTGGAAGCCCACGATCCCGAACACAGTCAGGAGGATGAAAAGCAGGACGGCCGGGACCGGATGCTTGATCGACAGCGCCGAGACGTTCATTTCGCCGCTCCGCTGATGCGCACGGTCATTCCGTCGCTGAGGAAGGCGCCGCCGCTCTTCACGACCCGCGCGTCTGCGGTGACGCCGGCGACCTCGACACGGCCGTTGCGCCGCGCCCCTGCGCTCACCTGGAACTGCCGCACGTGCTGGTCGGGCGTCGCCACGAAGATGTAGGCGCGTCCGTCGCGGAGCACCAAGGCGGTGTCGGGCAGGGTCAGGACGTCGCCGGTCCCGACGTCGATGACGCCGCTTCCGTACATGCCGGCTCGCGCCGGCGACTGCGCCGGAAGCTGAACATAGGCGATCCCCCGGCTGGTCGCATTGCTCAAGGTGGGAGAGACTAGCCGCACGACGCCGGCCACCTGCTGCCCGCCGGGAAGGGTGACGCGCGCCGGCTGGCCAGCGCTGACCTGGGCGAGTTGCCGCGCATCGAGCTCGGCTTGCCATTCGATGCGCGCCTGGCGGACGAGCCGGAAAAGCTCGTCGCCGGAATTCACCACCTTGCCGAGCAGCGCCGATCGCGACGAGACCACGCCGTCGTCCACCGCCAGCACGTTGGTCTGGCCGAGCTGGATCTCGATGCTGCGCAGCTGCGCGCGCTGCTCGGCCACGGTGGCCCGGGAGGTCTGCTGCGTCACCTCGTATTTCTGAATCTGCTGTGAGGACAAGGCCCCGCTCGTCCTCACCTCGGCGGCGCGCGCCACGTCGCTGTCCGCTTGGGCGAGGCTGGCCTGGGCCTGGGCGAGCTGCGCGCGCAGGCGATCGCGCTCGGCGAGCAAACTGTCGCGGGAGAGGGTCGCCAGCACGGCGCCTCGTCTCACCCGGCTTCCGACGTCGGCCTGCAGGCTCGTGATCCGCAAGGGCCCGGTTTCGGCGCTGATCATCGCCTCCTGCCACGGCTGGAGACCGCCGCTGGCGGCGACCTCGCGCGGCCAGGTCAGGCGCTCCGGCCTTACGACTTCGACCGTCAGGCTGGGCGCCTGCGTAGGAGCGACCTGGGCGGGAGCACTGCAGGCGCCCAAGGTCGCGGCGGACAGGATGGCGGCGCAGCGCAGCGCCACGCGCAGGAGGGGGGCGTTCAAGGCTGATGCTCTTCGGTGAGGTGGCCCCTCGCAAGGGGCTGTGTGACATGGGCGTCCCAGCCGCCGCCGAGCGCCTTGTAGAGGGCGATCCACTGGCGGATTTCCGTGACTCGGACGCTGATCAGGGTCTCCTGCGCGTCAAGCGCGTTGCGGCGGGCGGTCTCTTGATCGAGCATGCTGGCCCCGCCGGCGCGGCGCAGCTGGTCGGTGGCGACGAAGGTGGCTCGGTAGCCGGTGGCGGCCCGTTCGGCGTCGCCCTCGCTTCGGCGGGCGACGTCGAGCCGCACCAGCGCCTGCTCGACGTCGAGGATCGCGCCGCGCACGACCTTGCGGTAGGCGGCGAGCTGGTAGGCGTAGCTCGCGCGGGCGGAGCGAACGTTCGCGCGGCGCTGGCCCCCGTCGAAGATCGGCAGCGATAGCGATGGGCCGATCGACCACTGCTGCAGGCCGGAGACCGCGGTGATGGACCCCGAGAGCGTGAGGCTGGGATAGAGGTCGGCGACCGCTGCGCCGATCTCCGCGCTCGTGGCCGCGAGCTCGCGTTCGCTCGAGCCGACGTCGGGGCGCTGGCGCACCAGGTCGGCCGGCACGCTCTCGACGTCGAGCGTCGGTGGCGACGGCAGGATCTTCGAGCGGGCCTGCAACAGCTTCCGCAGTTCCGGCTCGTCCAGGCTCGTTAGCGAGACCAGGCTCTTGACCAGCAGGTCACACTGACCGAGCTGGTCGGTGTAAGAGGCCCGGACGCTCGCTGCGGCCGCCTCCGCGAGCGCGGCGTCGGAGGACGCCTGGAAGCCGGCGTCGGCGCTGATCCGCGTCAGGCGAGCGGTGGCCTCCTGGGACTCCGACTGCTCGCGAAGGACCTCGGCCAGCTGCTCGCAGCCGCGGTACTGGACATAGTCGTCACCGACTTCCGCGGCGAGCGAGACGCGGGCGTCGTTCCAGTCGTCGATCCGCGCCTGGACGCGCGCTTTCGCCGCCTGGGCGTTGTGTCGGACCTTGCCGAAGAGGTCGAGCTCCCAGCTTGCGTCCGAGCCCCCCTGAAGGCCGCTTTCCGCCAGCTGGGGCGAGGCCGCGCCGACGGAAACCTGATCGCTCTCTCGTGTGTAGGAGGCGGAGCCGGTGAGGCTTGGTCGGTTCTGCGCGCGCTTGGCGGCGAGGGTGGCGCGCGCCTCGTCGATGCGGGCGACGGCCTGGTCAAGGCTCGGGCTGTCCTGCTCGGCGCGCGCCTGCAAAGTCGTCAGGACCGCGTCGTCGAAACGGGCCCACCACCCGATCAGCCGATTGCTCCTCGCGCCATGCGGGAACGGCGCCCGCCATGCGCGCTCTACTCGAAGCTGCGGGCGACGGTAGTCCGGCCCCACCGTGCACGCTCCGGCGAGCAAAGCGAAAATTGGCGCGAGCAGGCGCAGGCGAACCAAGGTGGCGCTCCGACACTTTGACGTTCATATCCAAGGCTTCGCTTAGCCCACCCGCGTGTTGGAGGGGGCGCCGGGGGAGTAAAGCTGGGAAAAAGTTGTGTTAAGGAGCGTAAAGCCTGCGGCGCCGAGCCCCGCCGCGACGCTAGAGAAGGCCCTGTTGAGCCCAGCTTCAGCCGTGAGAATGCCGAAGATCCTGCTGATCGACGACGACCGCGAGTTGACGGCCATGCTGTCCGAGTTCCTCGATCGCGAGGGCTTCGGCGTCGACGCGGCCCACGACGGCGAGCGGGGAGAGGCCGAGGCCTTGTCCGGACTTTATGACCTGGTGGTCGTGGACGTGATGCTGCCGCGCCTGTCGGGCATCGAGGTGCTGCGGCGGATCCGCCGGGCGAGCAAGGTGCCCGTCCTGCTCCTGACCGCGCGCGGCGACGAGATCGATCGCATCGCCGGCCTGGATCTCGGCGCCGACGACTATGTGCCGAAGCCCTGTTCCCCTGGCGAGCTGGTGGCGCGCATCCGTGCAATCCTGCGACGTGTCTCCGCCCACCAGGAGCCGGGCGCGAACGCCCCCATCGCCAGCGGCAGGCTGAAACTGTGGCCGGCGAGCCGCCGGGCGGAGTGGCGCGGCAAGCCCCTCGAACTCACCGGCACCGAGTTCAGCCTGCTGGAGGAGCTGGCGCGCCACGCGGGGCAACTCGTCAGCAAGGATCAGCTATCGCTCAACGCCCTGGGGCGACCGCTTACGCCCTATGACCGACGGATCGACGTCCACATCAGCAGCATCCGCCAGAAGCTGGGCGCCCACGGTGATGGCGGGTCATGGATCTTGAGCGTTCGCGGCCAGGGCTATCAGCTCGTGAGCTCATGAAGCCTGGCCGTCTCTTCTGGAAGCTGTTCCTGGCCTTTTGGCTCGCCACCGGCTGCTCGTTTCTTATCGGCGCCAGTCTGCTCAAGGCGACCCAGGGAGACCCGGGCGGAGCCGCCGCGCTGGCCAGCGCGGCGCGACGCATCATCGAAACGGACGGCTTGGATGCGGCCCGGCCCCTGCTCGAAGACCAGCGCAAGACGGGAGGTCCGCTCGCCCTCTACGATCTCGCCGGGCGGCTTGTCGGCGGCGACGGCCGCCTGGTGCTCGCCGGCGGCGCCGAGCGGCTCACGGCGCCTGACGGCGGTCAATATCTGCTCGCTGTGGCGGGGCCGCGGGTGGTTCAGACGACCCCGCTCCTGATCGGCGCCGCGGTGAGTTTCGTCTTCAGCGCCGCGGTCGCCTGGTACCTGGCGCTGCCCCTGGCGCATCTGAGCCAAGGGTTCCGCGCTGTTGCGGCTGGCCAACTCGCGACCCGCGTCGTGCCCCAGATCGGCCGGCGTCGCGACGAGATCGCCGACCTGGCTCGCGAGTTCGACGGCATGGCTGCGCAGCTCCAGCTCCTCTGGCTCGCCCAACAGCGGCTGTTGCACAACGTCTCGCACGAGCTCCGCTCGCCGCTGGCGCGCCTGCACGTGGCGATCGGCCTTCTGCGGCAATCGCCGGACCGTCAAACCGAGATGCTCGCTCGGGTCGAACGTGAAGCTGACAGGCTTGAAAGCTTGCTGAGCGAGCTTCTGACCCTTGCGCGCCTGCGAGCAGGTGAATCTTTGACGGCGACCGAAACCATCGATCTGCTCGACCTTCTGGCCGCCATTGTCGAGGACGCGAATTTCGAGGCGCAGGTCAGGGGCTGCCATGTCCGTCTCGCGGGGGAAGCGCCCTTCGTGACTTTTGCAGATGGCGAACTGCTTTACCGCGCGTTCGAGAACGTGATCCGTAACGCCCTGAAGTACTCGCCGCCGGACGGAGAGGTCGTGGTCCAAACGAGCCTGCGCGGCGAACGCCTCAGGATCGAGGTTATCGATCAAGGCCCCGGCGTGCCGGAGGCGACGCGAGAGGAGATCTTCGAACCCTTCAAGCGCCTGGAGGGCGAAAAGGACGCCACGGACGGTTTCGGGCTTGGCCTCGCGCTCGCCCGGGAAGCGGTGGAGCACCATGCCGGCGAGGTCCGAGCGGAGGCGGGCGCCAACGGCGCGGGACTGAGGATCGTTATCGAAATACCGCGACGTACCGTAGCGGACGACCTCCGGCGGGTAGGTCCGCCGCAGGCCCTGGCCGTGGGGATAGTCGAGCGAGGGGACCGCCCACTTCCAGCCCTCCTGCGACGTCTGGCTGAGGAGCGCGCGGCCGCGAAGGCCCTGAGCACCAGAGCGCGCACGCGCGCCAGGTGACTGGCGCACATCGTCTGCGTGTTGGCCGGCGAAGCAGGTGCAAACGCGCAGCAAATGGCGCAGGTTCGAGCACCGACGCGCTCGCCCTTTCCGAGCAGGCGTAGCTCTAACCCAAGGTCTTAGAACGAGAGCATGCGTCGAAGTCCGACACATAGATTTCGACGTGACCCTGCTGCATATCGCCTCTCACGATACTGCGCTGACGCGGGCCTCGAACGGGGGGGCCCCGAGCCGGGGAATGATCTAACCGCTTAGCGACGCGCAGGCGCAATGCGGGCTTTCTTGCTGTACGCTGGGTTTGCGATCACTTTGCTCGAGACGGCTGGCCGGCCGGGCTCGATCTCGTGCCGTCGGAGGTCGGGCGGATCGAACGGACTTTGTTGCTGCTTGATGGCTGGAGAGCCAGGGGCTCCGGCGGCGTGGCCAGGCGGGACTGAACAAGAGCGAGGCCCCTCACGCTCTCCCTCATGACTCCTCGGCGACGATGCGGTTACAGATATGGCCAAGCTCGCTGATCTCGACACGGACCTCGTCCCCGGGCTTGAGGAACTTGTCCAGCGCGATGCCGACACCTGATGGAGTGCCCGTCGTGATCAGATCGCCCGGCTCCAGGGTCATGACGGTCGAAAGGTATTCGATCTGTTCGTAGATGTTGTAGATCATGTCGCCGGTGGAGGAGCGCTGGCGTTCCTCGCCGTTGACGGTCAGGCTCAGCTCCAGCGCGAGGGGATCGGCGATCTCGTCGTCGGTGGTGAGCCAAGGCCCGACCGGCCCGTGCGTGTCGAATGACTTGCCAAGGGTGTAGGTGGGCGACCGGAACTGCCAGTCGCGCGCTGTCACGTCGTTGCACACCATGTATCCGGCGATGACCTCACGGGCGTTCTCGCGACGGACATGCCGGCAGCGCTTGCCGATGACGAAGGCGAGTTCGGCCTCGTAGTCGACCTGCTCGGAGTCCTTCGGGGCAACGACGTCGTCGTAGGGTCCGGTGATGCAGCTGACCTGCTTGTTGAACCAAAATTGGCTCTTTGGCGTCGGAATGCCTGCCGCCGCGGCTTCATCGGCGTGGGCCTTGTAGTTCATGCCGATCGCCAGAAATTTTTGGGGATCATCAATGGGCGCCTCGAGCCGGACCTCGGACAGAGGCAGACTCGGCGCGCTCGTCTGCTCGAGCTGGGGCTTCAGCGTCGGAAAGTCGGTGAGCAGGGCCCGCATCGAAGCGCCGCGACGCCCCAAGATGGCTGCAAGGTCGATGATCCGATCGCCTTCGATCTTGCCGATCGAAGTGACGCCGGCGTGGGTGAACCGGGCAAGTTTCATGACAGATCCTGAGTGCTTCTCCCGAGGCGAGCGCCCTGCGCGCCAGCCAGTTGGAGATTGACTACATCGTTCATTCATGACCGTATAGTCCAAAATAGGACGACGTCGCCTGGTCGCCTGCCCGTCGATGCGTGGTTCCGCAGCGCGAAGCCGGCCCGCGCGGCGGTTCGCCGACCGGGGAAGGAACCGTTAGGGATCAGCTGAAAATGAGCATCACCAAGGCTATCGACGTTGCGTTCGTGCGCTTTCGAGCGCCCGATCTCAATTTGATGCGCCGGTTCCTGCTGGATTTCGGGATGGCGGACGCCAAACCCGGCATGCCCGAGGGCGGGCCCATCTACATGCGCGGGGCGCAGGCCGGGCCCTTCATTCATGCCACCGAACAGGGCGATCCGGGCTTTGCGGGATACGGCATCTGGGTGAAGGACCGCGCTGACCTGGATCGCCTGGCTGCGCACGACCGTGTTCCGGTCGAAGCCCTCGAATCCCCGGGTGGGGGTTTTCGGGTGCGTCTCACCGACCCGGACGGTTTCACGGTCGACGTGGTCGCCGGCCAACAGATGGCCCCGATCATCTCACCCACAGCGAACGGCCCCTGGAACCAGAACGGCGAATATCCAAGGATCGGCGAGGTTCGTCGCCTGGAACGAGGCCCGGCCCACGTCTTGCGCCTGGGCCATGTCGTTTTGGCGGTGAAGGACTTCCGCAGGTCTGAAGCCTGGTACAAGGAGCGCTTCGGCCTGATCACGTCTGACGAAATTCAGCCGGCGCCTGGAGTGACGATCGGGGGCTTCATGCGATGCGATCGGGGTGAAGAGCCTTGTGACCATCACACCCTCTTCTTGTTCCAGGCCCCGCACGCGCCCGCATTCATGCACGCGGCGTTCGAGGTCCGCGACTTGGACGATCTGATGGTCGGGCACGACTACCTCGAGCGGGCTGGACACAAGCCATACTGGGGCGTCGGCCGCCATGTCCTCGGCAGCCAGGTGTTCGACTACTGGCTCGATCCGTGGGGCCACGAGATCGAGCACTGGACGGATGGCGACAAGATGCGCGCCGCGGACGGGGGCGGGATCGGGTCCCTCGCGCAACTGTTGAATGTCCAGTGGGGCATGCATATGCCTCCGATCCCCGGTCTGACGGACGCCCCCCCTGATGAACTGGACCGGGTCATTGGAAGCCACGCCTGAGGACCAGATGCGCCGCGACCGACGTCCGGTCATCTCCGACCTGGTAGCAGCCGAGGCCGCGGCTGGATGCGTTCGAACGCTCCAGCAAAGGATGCAAGCATGGATATGAAGAGCCTAAGGCTGAAGGCTACGCTGGTCGGCCTGACGCACTTGTTCCGCATGAAGGCGAAGTCGAGCCCGAGTTTCCGAGCCCATCTGGGGAAGCGGGACTGCGTGGTCCAGATCGGGTTGAAGGACAATTCGATCGCCCGCCACTACATCTTCCAGGGCGGCAGGGTGGCCTCACGCCGTGGTCCGCATCCCCGTGCGGATGTCACGATGATGTTCAAGGACGTCGACACCGCCGTGACGCTCCTGACCCCCCCGGTCAACTACGCGGAGACCGTCCACGCAGGGAAAAACTTCCGTGTGTTTCTCATGGGCGACGACGAGGCGATCGCCTGGTTCATGCAGCTGGCCAACAAGCTCGAGACCGATGCCTGGCGCTATGGCGAGGCGATGCGCGACGGTTCAACGCGCTACACCCAGATGACCAACGGCGGCCCGCTGCACGTCTACGTCAAGGACGGCAGGATCGTCCGCACCAACATCATCGAGTTCACGGAAGACGACCGTTGCGGTTGGACCTTGACGGCGAGGGGACGCACTTTCGCTCCGCGAAAGAAGGCCTTAGTGGCGCCTCACGCCTTGTCGATGAAAGCCAATGTCTATTCGGACAAGCGTCTGCTCCACCCGATGAAACGGATGGACTTCGACCCGAACGGGGAGCGCAACCCGCAGAACCGGGGAAAGTCGGGTTACGTTCGCATAAGCTGGGACGAAGCCCTGGAAATCGTTTCCAACGAGATCGTGCGACAGAAGCAGGCGCACGGTCCCGGGTCGATTGCGCTTGCCCACCCCTCGCATCACCAGTGGGGCAACGTCGGCTACTACCTGAGCGCCATGATGCGTTTCGGGAACGCGATCGGCGTGACCCGTGTGGTGCTGAATCCCGACTCCTGGGAAGGCTGGTACTGGGGCGCCATGCACCATTACGGCAACAGCATGCGTCTGGGCGCCACCGGGGGCTACGGCACCTTGGAGGACGCGCTGCAGAACTGTGAACTGATGATCTATTGGTCGTCGGACCCGGAGTCGCAGTTTGGCGCCTACGGCGGCACCGAGGCGAGCGAACGCCGGCTCTGGGCCAAAGAGCTCGGCATCAAGACCGTGCACATCAATCCCCATTACTGCCCGACCGCCTCGTTCGTCGGGGGCAAATGGTTACCGATCCGGCCCGGCACGGATACGGCGATGGCGCTCGCCATCATGAACGTGTGGATGAAGGAGGGGCTCTACGACCGGTGGTTCGTGGAGAACCGCACCACTGGCTTCGACGAGTGGAAGGCGTACGTCCTGGGCGTCACGGACGGAGTCGACAAGACCCCGGAATGGCAGGCGGCCGAGACCGGCATCTCGGCCCGAGAGGTGAGGGCGCTCGCCCGCGAGTGGGGTCGCAAGAAGACCTATCTGGGTTGCGGGGTGAATGGCGGAGGTTTCGGCGGGGCGTGCCGCAATGCGTCCGGCATCCAGTGGGCGCGCGCCATGGTGATGCTGATGGCCATGCAGGGGTGGGGAAAGCCCGGCGTCAACTTCGGCAACCTGTCGAACGGCGCGCCGGTGGACCTGGAATTCTACTTCCCGGGGTATGGCGAAGGCGGCATCTCGGGTGAGTTGATGGCGACCGGGTCGGCGACCAACAACTACGTGCGGATGCCGCACCTGCCCTCCGTCAATCCAGTCCAGCAGGCCATTCCGCGCCAGCGCCTGCCCGGGGCGATCCTGGATGGCTTCGCCGAGGGATACTTTCTCGAGCCGATGGCGGCCGAAAACCAGATGCGGCCGTTCTTCTATCCGGCGCCCGGCTATTCCAAGGTGCACATGCTCTACAAGTACGGCGCCTCCTACATGAGCACAATCAACGGCTCGTCGCGCTTCGAGCAGATGTACCAGTCACCGGAGCTGGAGTGCGTCGTCTCGCAAGCGATCTGGATGGAGGGCGAGACCCAGTTCGCCGACGTGATCCTGCCGGCCTGCACCCAGTTCGAACGCTTCGACATCGGTGAGTGGTCAAATTCCGGCGGCTTTGGCCTGCACTGGATGGCTCAGCTGAACCATCGGGTCATTGCGCTGCAGCACAAGTGCATCGAGCCGTTGGGCGAATCCAAGTCCGACTACCAGATCTTCTGGGACATCTGTAAGCGGCTCGGCCTCGGCTCCTATTATTCGGAGGGCAGCTCCGAGGAGGATTGGGTCCAGCGGGTATACAAGTCGACCGACCTGCCCAAGCACATTTCCTGGAAGAAATTTCTCAGGAAAGGCTACTTCGTCGTTCCCCCGGAAACCGAACAACGAAAAACCGGCGTCGACATGCGGTGGTTCTACGAAGGTCGGCCCAAGGACATCCCCGAACCGTATCCGCTGCCGGCCGGCTACAGCGGCCAGTTCCTCCATGGCCTGCAGACCCAGTCAGGCAAGTTCGAATTCGTGCCGAACTCTCTGAAGCGGCTGCAAGGAAACGAAGACCGGCCACCGGTTCTGCAATACACCCGCGCCTTCGAAGGACCTCACGCAGCCGCGCTTTACGCCAAGTATCCCTTGCAGCTGCTCATCGCTCACCAGCGCTTCAGCTTCCATACGGCGCAAGATGGCAAGTCGAGCGCGATCAACGACGTGCTCGACCATCGCGTGCTCAGAGACGGCCATTACTATCACATCGTCCGCATGGCGAGGCGGGACGCGGATACGCGGGGGATCGCCCATCACGACCTCGTCCGCGTGTTCAACGGCCGAGGATCGGTGATCTGCGCGGCAGATGTAACTGAGCGCTTGGCGCCCGGTGTCGCCCATTCCTACGAATCCTCGGCGCGATACGAGCCGATCGACGGCCCGGGAACGCCCGACCTTGGCGGCAGCATGAACCTGCTGTCGCCAGATCGGATGCAGGCGCGCGGCACGGTCGCTTCGGCCGGCTCGCTCTGCCTGGTGCAGATCGAGAAGTGGGAGCGTCCACAAGGCGTCGCCGCGTCCGAAGGCCAGCAGGAATTCGCATAGTGAAGAAGTGGAACCTCATCGTAGATGTCGATCGCTGCAACAACTGCAACAACTGCTTTTTGGCTGTGAAGGACGAGCACGGGGGGAACGATTTTCCTGGCTATGCCGCCCCGCAACCCGCCAAAGGCGCCCGCTGGTTCCGCGTGGAGCGCCAGGAGCGCGGCGCGGCCCCGATGATCGACGCCTCGCATTATCCGGTCGCCTGCAATCACTGTGACGACGGCCCCTGCATGAATGCCGAAACCGCCGACGTGGTCACCAAGCGGGCTGATGGCATCGTGATCATAGATCCCGTCCGAGCGAAGGGGCGCAAAGACATCGTCGGCATGTGCCCGTACGGGCATATTCATTGGAACGACGAACTGCAGCTTCCGCAGAACTGGATCTTCGAGGCGCACCTGCTCGACCAAGGCTGGAAGGAGCCGCGGGTTTCGCAGGTCTGTCCGACAGGCGCCCTCGAGGCGGTCAAGGTCGAGGACGCGGCGATGGCCGAGCGGGCGGCGCGGGGCGGCCTGCGAACCCTACGGCCCGAGCTCGGGACCAAGGCCCGGATCTACTATCGTCACTTCGATCGTGTCGATAAGGCCTTCATCGGCGGCTCCCTGGCCGAGGATCGCAACGGCGTCGAGGAATGCGCCCAAGGCGTCGAACTCGAGCTATGGCTGAATGGAATGCTGCTGCAGACCACCAAGACCGACGTGTTTGGCGACTACAAGTTCGAAAGCCTCGACCCTGGAGCCGGTGAATATGAGGTCCGCCTCGCTCAAGGCCGCACGGCGACCGGTTTGCCGGCCACGCTGACCCTTGAACGGAGCGAATACCTCGGGCTTGCCCGGCTCGCCTGAGGCGAATTAGAGCGGCGCTCTGATAGGATCAGAGCCCCGCTGTAGATTTTCGTTTTGGCGCGCTTTCTGGCGTCGAACCGGTATCCACTTCGCCGGAAAGCGCTCTAACGGACAAGCGCCATGGCGCGGCTGGCGACCGCCTCGGCGTCCCCGCGGGGAAGGCCCAGGGCGACCAGAAGGGCTTGGGCCAAACTTTCGCCGAGCACCCGCACCTTCTTCTTCTGGACGAGGTCCAGGGCGCGGTTCACGCCGCCTGTCAGCACGCTGAGCACCAACACAATTCCGGCTTCGTCGGCGATCCCTGTAAAACGGCCTGCTGCGACGCCGGCATGCACGTCGCCCCTCACGCCGGAATTACTCGGGGCGTTCGGGTCGGCGAAATGCGGCGTCATTCGCAGCAGCGTGCGAGCTTTGGTCGGATCCGCCAGCGCCCAATTGAGCATTGCGGCGAAGGCGCGTGCGACCCGTTCGGCGCAGTCCTCGATGCCGTCGTTCGTTTGGGCGATGCGTTGTTCGAGCTCCTCGCGAACCGCCTCCTCGACCTCGCGCACGAGCGCGTCCTTGTCGGTGAAGTAGTTGTAAAAGGTCCCCTTAGCGACGTCAGCGAGCGCCGCGATCTCGTCAACGTTTACGGCTTCCGCAGGCCGCACGGAGAGCAACTGCTCAGCGGCGCTCATCAACGCGCCGCGCGTGCGGGCCCGCCTGCGTTCCAGCCTCGGCGACGCCGCGGCAGGATTGGATCGGGTTGGAGTTTTCAACGACGACTCTCCTCGTAGATCGTCCGACTCTAGCGTGCGCCAAAGCGCCGCTGAAGGGATCGCACCGGCGACTTGTGGGGCGCCGGACGAAATTTTGCCTTGACAGTTCGCGGGTTCAATAGTGACTAGATCGTTCAAATCCGACCATATGGTCAAGTCCCGTTCGTCGATGACGGGCTTGGCGGATGGTCCGGGACGCGAGGAAACCGAGCGCGACGCGCTCTAGACCGACGAGCCGGACGTTGATGCCCACAGCGGCTACCCGATTGAGCGAAGGTGGCCCCTCTGTCGCGGCAGAGCGCGCGGCAGGATGGGCGCAGGGATGGTCCCTCGTGGCCACTGCCTGGTTGGCTGTAATCGCGACGTCTCTGATATCGCCGGTCCTGCCACGGATGGCGACGCATTTCTCCCGGGTCGGCCACGCCTCTGACCTGATCCAGTTCACGATCGCGCTTCCGGCCTTGTTCGTGGCCGTGCTTGCCGCGCCGTTGGGACATCTCGCCGACAAGGTCGGACGCCGGCCGGTCCTGCTTGTCGCTTTGGCAGCCTACGGTGTGTTCGGGATGGCGCCGCTGTTCCTGGACTCGCTGCCCCTGATCCTGGTGAGCCGCTGCGGGGTCGGGGCGGCTGAGGCGGCGGTGATTACAGCGTCCACGGCGCTGCTCGGAGACTACTTTCAGGGCGCAAGCAGAGAGCGGTGGTTCGCCGCGCAGATGGGCTCGGCCAATCTGGTCGCGGTGGGTGTCCTCGCGCTCGGCGGGGCTCTGGGGGAGATCAGCTGGCGGGCGCCCTTCGTGGTCTACGCCTTGCCGTTCCTTCTGGCGGTACTCGTGCTGTCCCTGACCTGGGAGCCGGTGCGGGCGCCGGCGCACGCTGACGGGGCGGCAAGGGCGACTGGGCCCGATGGCGGTGGGCTGGCCTGGCGTCGTCTGCTCCTGAGCTCGGCTGTGACGGCGTTCGGCTCGATGGCCTTCTATGTGGTGGTGATCCAGTTCTCGTTCATCATGACCTCACGGGGCTACGCTTCCCCGGCGCAGATCGGCATGGGCGCGGCCCTGGCCGCCGTCGGTGTGCCGGTCGGTTCGGTCGCTTTCCGGATGCTGGCGAAGGTAGGCGTGGCGCTCAAGCTGCTGATCGCCTTCATGGTCGCGGCGGTTGGCTTTGTCCTGATCGCCCTTGGGCCTACCTATTTCGCCATCGTCTTGGGAGCGGCCATCAACGGGCTCGGCTGCGGGATATACCTGCCGACCCTGTTGACCTCGGCGCTGACGGGATTGCGCCTCGACCAGCGCGGCCGCGGCTCGGGAATCTGGCAAGCCGCCTTCTTCCTCGGGCAGTTCCTCAGCCCCATCAGCGTCATCCAGCTCTCGAGCCTGTTCGGCGGCACGCCCCCGGCGGTCTTGTTCTACGCCGCTCTTTGCGGCGTAGGAGGCTTGATCGCGCTCTCGGCGGCTGCGGTGTCCAGCCGATCCCCTCGCGATCCAGGAGAGTGACAATGACGTTCGTGTTCAAGTCCGGGGCCCGCTACCGCATGCCCGTTGTGTTCGGGCCCGCGCCAGGTCCGCGCCAGCACCCGGAAGGCCGGATGTGGACCCGCGAGGAGGCGGGCACGATGAGCGCGGAATGGATGAAGGTCGCCTACCGCACCGACGCCGCCAAGCTGGGGGCGCTGCTTCCGCCCGGCTTTTCCCTGCGCGGGGATCCGATAGTCTCTGTCTCCTGCGCTTGGTTCAAGAACCTGTATTGGCTGGCAGGCCGCGGCTACGGCATCCTGGCGGTCGATTTCCCCGTCACCTACCAGGGAAAGACCGAGCGCCACGACGGCGCCTTCTGCCCCGTCCTGTGGGAAGGCCAGCCTGAGGCGATCACCACGGGGCGAGAGGAACTGGGCTTCTCCAAGCTATACGCCGATTTCACCGAGATCGTCCGGGACAAGGAAAGGGGCTCGGCGGCATGCCAGGCGTCCTGGTTCGGCCATACCTTCTTCGAGATCGAGCTGAACGAAATGGTCGAAGAAGTCGCTCCGGACAGGAAGCTGCCTGGCTCGGGTGGCGGTGCGCAGCTCTATTACAAATATATGCCCAGTACGAGCCCCGGCGGATGCGATGGCGCGGACCTGGCCTACGTCACAACGGCGGCGCCGCTGCCGGGTACCGCAGTCAGGGCTCAGAACATCAACTTCGACGAGTTCGAGTTCCGCAAGTGGAACGCAAAGGGCTCGCTGCGCTGGACGCGAGCAACCTTCGAACAGATGCCGCTGTCGTTCCACGTCGTCAACGGCATGTCGGACCTGCCTATCCTGGAATTCGTCGACGCCGAAATGGTGGCCTTCAGTGGCCCGGGGATCGGCATTTCAATGAACGGCATGCGAGCGATCGAGCCGGCATGACCGCCGCCTGAGCTTTTCGAGATAGGGATCCCGGCGCCTCCCTCCCGTCGCCGGCGTCTTGGCCGGCTCTCGGATTGGATCCCAGGGCCGGCCATTTTTTGGATGTGACCTTTCGCGCGGGCCGTGAAAACGCGGTTCATGTTGGCGCGGGTCGGATTCGAATCCGTCTCGAAATGGAGCGTTCAAATCAGCCCGTAGAGGAAAATGAGCCGCGGATCGGTGATCCGCGGCTCCAGTACGATTCCTCTCATGCCTCAGGTTAGCTGCGAGGAACCGTGCGCCACGCCTGTCCAAGCTTCGTTTGCGCGCCGGTGGTCGGATGTTCGGGGCGGGCCCCCGACCGCATCAGAACGGGTACCGCGCCGGTTCCCCTCCAGCGGTCATCCACTGCCACTGGGTGAATTCTTCCCAATTGGTGGTGCTGCCAAACCGCGAGCCATTGCCGGACTGTCCCATGCCGCCGAACGGAATGCCCGGCAGATCGGAGATCGTCTGGTCGTTGATGTGCACCATGCCGGCCTTGATGCGCCGAGCCAGCTTCAGACCGCGCTCGAGCGAACCGGTTTGGATGGCGCTGGAAAGGCCGTATTCGGTGTCGTTGGCGATCCGGATCGCGTCATCCTCATCCTCCGCCGCCACGACGGGCGCGACCGGCCCGAAGATTTCGAGATGATATGCGGGAACTTGGGGATTCACGTTGCTGAGAACGGTCGGATGGTAGAAGGGGCCCTCAAAAGTCCCGCCCGTCACCAGGTTGGCGCCTGCCGCTACGGAGTTCCGCACGATTTCGTCCACGCGCGCCAGCTGCTTGGCGTTGATGATCGGCCCGATCGCGATGTCGGTTGAAAGAAGCGGATTGCCGACTTTCAACTGCCGCGCCTTTCGGCTGAGGATTTCCAGATAGTCGTCGAGGACCTTGCGATGCACGATGTGTCGCCCGCTGGCCATGCAGATTTGGCCCTGGTGCAGGAACGACCCCCAGGCGCCGGCCGAGGCGGCGGCTTCGAGGTCGGCATCGTCCAGGACGATGAAGGGACTCTTGCCACCCAGTTCGAGACCGACCTTCTTCAAGTGGAGGCCACTCAGTTCGCCCACACGACGGCCGACCGTCGTGGATCCGGTGAAGGTGATCAGCCGCGTCTCGGGCGTCGTGATCAAGGCCTCGCCGACGTCGGCTCCGCCGTTGACGACGCTGAACACCCCCGGGGGCACCCCGGCCTCTTCGAAGATGCGCGCGATCACGGCGCCGCCCACGATCGGTGTCTGGGGATCGGGCTTGAGAATCACAGCGTTGCCTAGCGCCACGGCAGGCGCGACCGACCGCATGGCCAGGAGCATCGGAAAGTTCCACGGCGTGATCACGCCGACGAGGCCGAGCGGCACGCGCCGAGCAAAACTCAGCTTAGAGCGGTCGGGGTGGGCGAGTATCTGGCCCTCGGGCGCAATCAACAGCGCAGCTGAATGGATCAGCTCGCCTATGGTCCCAGCCAGCTCCGTTTCGGCCTTGCCACGCACCCCCCCCGTCTCGCGCATGATCATACCGATGAGCTGATCACGCTCCTGCTCGAACAGATCGGCGGCGCGACGCATGATCGTGGCGCGTTCCTCGGCCGGCGTGTCCGCCCAGGCGGCTTGAGCCCGCATGGCCCTTTCCGCGATCGCGCCGAGGCTTGCCGGATCGGAAAGGCCCACCAGGCCGAGCACCTCGCCCGTGGCCGGTTCGTGAACCGCAATGGTCCCCGTGGCTTGCCGCCAAGTCCCGTCAAACAACTTCTCTGACCAGGTTTCGGGAGCCAGGAGGCTGGCGGCGTTGTTCATCGTTATCTCCAACGGGATCGAGTTATTCACGAGGCGGAATTGGATGCCTCCGACGCCAAACCGGCGGCCGTGCTTGACGCAGGCCGCGGGGCGAGGTCGCAACTTGCCGCAGAATGGAAGCCGCGCGCGCTGGAAACCAGCGGGCGGAATTGGCCAGCTCGTCCGGCGCCTTGTTCGGATTCTCCGCGCCGGTGTTCGCGTCTGAGGGCGCGCGGCGGCGATCCAAATCGGCGGCTGCAGCATCTCTCGGGCCGCCAAATTCCGTCGTCTGGTTTGGGGCTCCGGAAAAGGTCCGTAGTGTATCGACAGAAAGAGTGGGAGAGACGCCATGGACGAAAAGAGCATTCTGGAGGCTAACAAACAGGCCGTTGCTCGTTTCATGGAGCTCCTGGTCGATCCTAACAAATCTGACCAAGTGGCGGATTTTATTACGGAATCATACATACAGCATAATCCGAACATCCCGTCCGGCAGGCAGGCCATCATCGATTTCACCAAGTCGGAACGCGCCCAGACCGCGCGCGACGAGATGCGCCCGGCAGGCAGGCCGGTGTTGGTCGCGGAGGGCGACCTCGTCGTGATGATGCTGCCGCGCAAGGTTCCGCACCCCACGCGCCCGGGCGAGTTCTACAATTCCTACTGGTTCGACATGTGGCGGATCGAGAACGGCAAGTTGGCCGAACATTGGGACGCGGCGCCGCTGGAGCCGTAGGGCCTGGTGTTGCAATCGGACCGGCCGCCCTCGAGAGGCGGCGCGGCATAGTCGATCGCCTTACGTCCTTCATCGCTGAAGTTGTGCGGGGTCGAGGCGAGGGAGCACGAGGGGAACTCATGGATTTAGGACTCGAGGGTAAGCGCGTTCTCGTCACGGGCAGCAGTTCGGGTATCGGCGAGGCGATCGCTCGCCTCCTAGCTGCCGAAGGCGCGACCGTGGTGGTGCATGGCCGCGACGCGGCTCGAACTGAAGCCGTGCGCCGCGAAATCGAGTCCCGCGGCGGCGCGGCCATCATGGTTACGGCGGATCTGACGGCCGAAGAAGCAGTGCGGCCCATGCTGGACGCCATCGAGGCGGACGTCGGGGGAGTCGATATCCTGGTGAACAATGCCGGCGGCCGTCCGAAAGGCTGGACCCACGACGGCTGGACTGGCCAGGGCGCCGAGACCTGGGCCGAAACCTACGCCTTGAACGTCGTAGCATCCGCGCGGCTGATTGATGCCCTTGTCCCAGGGATGGTGGAGCGGGGTTGGGGCCGCTGCATTCAGATCTCGAGCGCGATCGCTCTGCACCAGCCGCCGCTGTTTCCTGATTACCAGGCGGCAAAGGCCGCGGAGATCAACCTTTCGCGGAGCCTGTCACGTTCCCTAGCGGGGACAGGCGTCACTTCCAACTCGATCAGCTGTGGCGTCATTCACTCGCCCGGCTCGCAGAACGAATTGCTTGGAATAGCACGCGTGCAGGGCCTCGGAGAGGATTGGAGGCCCGTCGAGCGCAAGATCGCGCTCGAGGTTTTCGGCCAATCCGTCGGGCGCATCGGGCGGGGAGACGACATCGCCGCGACGGTCGCATTCCTTGCCAGTCGCCAGGCCGACTACATCACTGGAATCAATATCGTGGCGGATGGCGGGGTGTAACAACCTCGGCCGGGACTCACGATCGAGAGGCCCTTATGAGTAAATTGCATGATGTGGCTGCGCAGCCCTCCTCGGCCAAAACCCTGGCCCTCGTGGCGGTGAGTGGGCTGTGCATGGCGTTTGGCGTAGCCGCCTTCTTCATTGGCACCTTCCCGCTGTTCCTGCGCCCGGTGTCGCAAGAGCTTGGCTGGGGTGCGGCAACCTTTCCTCAAGCCCTCGTCGTATGCGGCTTGTCGGGCGCTCTGGCCGGCCCGGCGATCGGAGCCCTCATCGACAAGGTCGGTGTCCGCACCGTGCTGGTATGGGGTATGGCGTGTTGGGGGGCCGCATTGTTTTCGATGTCCTTTCTGACCCACAGCATTGTTCAGCTTTACCTTATCAGCATGGTTCTTGGCGTCGCCAGCAGCGCCTGCGGTCCGGTCGCTTTGACCAAGCTTGTCTCAGAACACGTCCAACGAGCTCGGGGCGTGGCCTTGGGCTTCGTCATGAGCATCGGGCCCGCGATTGGCACCGCGGCGGCGGTGACCGCCGCGCACTGGCTGCTCGGCGTGATGGAATGGCGCAAGGCCTATGGGGTATTAGGGGGCACGATCGTTCTGCTTGTGGCGCCGCTGGCCGTATCGCTGGCGGTATTGCTGCCTGGGCGATCGAAGGCGGCAGGCGCGGCCACTGCGGCCCTCGGGCCTTCCGTCGAAGGCGGCTACACAAGTGGCCAGGCCCTAAGGTCGCGGGAGTTCTGGATCGTGGTCGGCTTCGCCGTGCTCGTCTGCGGCGCCATCAACAGCTTCGTAGGGCATTTCGTCGCTTGGTGCGCCGAGCGCGGCCTCGGCGAGGGCGTGGCGACGATGGCCCTGTCCGCCTTTTCATTGGCCGGAGCAACCGGACCATTGCTTGCGGGCGCACTCGCTGATCGGGTTGCCGACCCGCGATTACTGTCTGTCTTTCTTCTGCTCCCAGTGGCTGGTTTCTGCCTCGCGTTGTTCGGACCGCCTGACATGATCATCCCCGCGCTCGTACTCCTGGGCGTGGGGTTCAGCGCAATAACGGGGCTGACCCCCTTTCTGACCACCCGCTATTTCGGTCTTGGGCATTCGGGCCAGATATTCGGCCTCATCCTCGGCCTCTGCACTTTGGCGATGGGGCTGGGACCGGTTGTGCTCGGGGTGGCCCGCGATGCCTTCGGGTCCTATCGGCCAGCCCTGCCCAGCTTGGTCGTCGCGACCGCCGCAGCGGTGCTGATCGGCTTGGCGCTGCCGAGATACCGGTTCGCGCAGAGCGCCCGCCCAGACGCGCTGAGACCACGGCCAACCCCTGCCGGGAACGCACATAAATAGTGAAAGCGCCGTCTGGTTTTCGGGCCGCGTCTGTCCACACTAGGATGGCGTCCGTTCAAACCGTATCGCAGTCGGGCAGGGAGGAGCACGAGATTGCAGAGTCAGTCTATGCCGTCTCATCATATTCTTGTTGTTGACGACGACTTCTTGGTCAGAAGCCACGCGGTCGAATCGCTCGAGAAGGCGGGTTTCCGGGTGGTTGAGGCGTTTGGCACCGCTGCTGGGCTAGCCGCGCTGAAGGATAACCCTGGTATTAAACTCGTCTGCACCGACGTGAACATGCCAGGGGAACTCAACGGAATGGACCTGGCGATGTCTGTGCGAGCCCATCATGGCACATGGAGGTAATCGTCATGTCCGGATGCGTTGAAAGGCCGAATCTCCCACCGGACATACCCCTCCTTGGGGAGCCGTTCCTTTCAAGCTGGCTCGTGGATCTTGCTTGGGAACAGTTGAACGCCCTGCATATGAATTTCCCTCACGTCTTGGAGCGTGAGCGGTCCGGGCGCTTCGGATAGTTCGCTAGACAAGCAACGCGGGGGTTTCGCCCCGAGATCAGGGGGGGCGCTGAAGCAATGTCGTTGCCTTGCCTCTCACTTTGCGATGCGCTCAGCTATTGGCCCCCTGGGCGACCCAGGCTGCGGCGGCTGCAGCTACATCGTGCCCCGCCTCTCCCGGCAGGGCGCGCACCGAACGTTGGGCGCGGCGCGCCTGGCCAGTCTCTAAAGAAACCTGAATGGGATAAAGTCTATGGCCTCAGCTTCCCCGATGCACGAATCCGTCCATTCAAGTCCTGAAGGCCGACTCATCAGGGACCGTATGCGCGACCTGATCCCGCTGATCCGCCAGCATGCGTCCGAAGGCGAGCGCATTGGGTGCCTGCCGCCAGCGACCCTTGCGGCGATGCACGAGACGGGCGTGTTCCAGGTTTCGGCGCCCCTCGAGCATGGCGGCTACGCCTTGGGAGCAAGGGACCTGGCAGAGATTGTCGCCAACGTCGCGCAGGGCGATGGCTCTGCAGCTTGGATCGTGATGATCGCCTCCGGATTCGCGCGGGTGATGCTAACGTTCCCCGACGAGACCGTTGCCGCCGTCTATGGCCGCGCCTCGCAATGGCCCGGACCCGTCGTGGCCAGCGCATCGCTGTTCTCTGACCGGATCCAGAAGGGCCGCCCAATCGACGGCGGCTATATCATTGAGGCGGGCGGCAAGTGGGCTTTCGGCAGCGGATGCAAACACGCCGCGTTCATGGTCGTCGGCGTTGAGGTCGAGGAGACGCCTGGTGTCCCAACCCGGCTGATGGTTCTTCTGGAGAAGGGGCAGTACCGGATTATCGACGACTGGCAGGTCATGGGCATGTCCGGTTCCTCCAGCAATAGTGTCGCCGTCGATGAGGACGTGTTCGTGCCGGCATCGCGTGTCGTTCCTCTCGCCGAATTGCCGCAGCGTCTCGATGGCCTGCGTCAGCGCTTCGGCGGCCAGGGTTACAAGCTCGATGCCCTCGGTCTGATGTTGATCGTCGCCATGGAAACGATGGCCATCACCGTGGGCATGGCTCGGGGCGCCTTCGATTGCTTTGTGGAGCAGGCCCGGGCGCGCAAGCCGTTCAACTTGCCTTACGAGAAGGTCGCCGATGCGCCGTCGGTGCAAGTCGTGGCCGGCAAGGTCAAGGCAATGATCAACGCGGCTCAGGCTCTGATCTTCGAACGCGCAGCCTATATCGACCGCAAAGCCAACGGGGGCGAGGCCTTTTCCCCAGCAGAGGAAGCCGAAATCATGATGGATTTCGTCCATGCAGGGAACGTCTGCGGCGCCGCCCTCGACATGATGCAGATTGCGCTCGGCTCATCGACCGTCAGTCTGAGCAATCCCATTCAGCGGTTTGTGCGGGACGCCCGAGTGGCCCTCACCCACGGTTCGACCCGATTGGATCCGGCCGCGGAAATCAGCGGGCGTCAGTTGCTGGGGCATGCGCCTTTCGCAAGTTTCGCTGCGGCCGTTCCGGGTGTGGCCAAGGCGGAAAAGGAGGCGAAGCTCGCCTAGCGGCGAGTGCGCCCAATCGCCCTAGGCGATCGCAAGGACTTCACCAGCGGATCGCAGTGTTTTAGCCTCCTGCCACCCCGGGGTCGGTAATAGATAAAAAATCGGGGGGAGGAGGAAAGGCTAGCGTGAGTGATGATCTGTCCGTGACGCTGTCGCCCTTGCAAGCTCATCAGCTTGAATCTGCTCATCGGCGATAGTGGATGAGCGCCAGCATCATCAATTTTCACACTCGCTTCCTCGTTCGGGATTCGTACGCGCCTATGGACGGCCCCGACAGCAGCGAGATTTCCGATCTTTGCGCCAGTGTGGTCGGAAATGACGACGCTCGTTCGAAGCTTCCGCTGCTGCTGGCCCGCCACCTGGAGGAACGCTTCATCCTGGCGGGCTGGCCCGTCGGGCGCATCTTCGGCTCGGAGCCGGAACTCACCAGTCAGTGCCGGGTCGGCCGTGATGTCATGCGCGAGGCGGTGCGAATTCTGGAGGGGCGCGGCTGTGCGCGCATGAAGCGCGGTCCGCAAGGCGGCCTGGAAATCCTCCGGCCATCGGTCCACCATCTGCATCAAGCCTTGCTGGACTACGCCAGTCTGACAGCCGTTGCTCCAGGCGCGATTGTTCGCGCCTGGGTGACGTTACACCTGACGGCGGGACGGCTGCTCTTCCTGCGGGGTGGATGCAAGCCCTTGCAGTCGCTGCTTGCGCGCCATGCTGAAAAGGACATCTTCGATCCTCGAGCCATGTGCTCAGAATTGATCGAGAAGAGCGGCTCAAAGCTGCTGGGAATTCTCGTCGATTGTCTGACGCCGTTTCTTACCGAGCCGTTCGGTTCGCGTGCGACGTCCCGCGACTTGCAAGGGGTCACCGCCAAGCTCGCTCAAGAAGCCGGTCGGAAGCCCTCGACGGCCCCCAGCAGGCTTCGTGTGCTGCTGCACCAGGTCGGCATGGCCTGCCTGGACCGTAGGCAGCGTCCCTTTGGCATCAGCGGCTTGGCCAATGAGCAAAGGCTCGCCGCCGCCGTTGTTCGCGAGTTGATGCGAGGAAAGGATGCGGAGTCCTGGGCGCAGGGCATCTTGTTGGGCAACGAATTCGACCTCTGCGACCGCTTTGGGGTGGACAAGAGCGTTGTCCGCCAAGCCATCCGCATAATGGAGGCCTCGGAAATCGCCGACGCTCGGGCGGGCCGCGGCAGGGGCTTGGTCAGCCGACGTCCGAGCACCGCTCCGCTCAGTCGCCAGCTGTGCAGCTTCATTGCGAGCCGGGCCATCGCCGTCGGGGAGGTCGAGCGGCTCGTCGAGGCGCTCGAAATGGAGATCGCCGGCATGGCCGCGAGACGTATCGGCTCGGATGAGGTGCAGCTCGTCAACGCCCTGTTGATGGACCTGGCCGCTCTGCGCACGAGCGTTCCGATCGGAGCCTTGCAGAGGTTCGAACGGTTTCAGCACGGCGCAGCGAAGAGCGCGTTTCTCAGCGCTTTCCTCGATGGCGCCAAGGCTTATCTGTCGTGGAATTTGGTCGGGGAAGTCATCGCGCCCCCGCCGATCGCCGCGCTCTATGCCGATCATACGGCTAAGGTCTATGACGCGATCCGTTCCCGCGATTCCGCCAGGGCTATGGAGCGTCAGTACGATAAGCTGCTCGCGCTTCGCGCATCCCTCCGCTCGCAAAGCGAGTTCAACCAATTGCGCGAGATTGGCTGAGGCGCATTTTGGCGTTCGCGGGCGAACGCTACACTGCCATTCTAGGCCCATAGGCCCATAGGTTCCGCGTACGCCTGCATCTCTCGGGGAGCGAGGCTGCTCTTCTGCATGTTCCATGCAGCCAGCGCGCCCAGGCTGCGCCGGAGCAATCCCAGCGCGGGATGGGGCGCAGCGTGGTAATGATCCTGGGGGACCGGCTCGGTCCGAGAACCACGGTCCGCTTGGGAGGCTGCCTCTTCGTTCAGCCACTCGACGGCCTCCTGGATTTCCTGGAGGGAGACCTGCATGGCGCTGAAATGGCAGCAGATGAGTTGACAGAGGCTGTCTGGCGTCGCTGCTAGCGCCATGAGGCCATGTCCGCGACCTGGAATGCTCACGGCTACGCCGGCGGCTTCGAGCACGCGGAGCGCCTGACGCATCACGCCTCGATCTACCTGATATTGCTCGCAAAGCCCGGCTTCGCTGGCCAGCACCTGTCCCGCGAGCCACCCGCCAGCCTGCCGGCGAAGCATCAGATCATGCACGATCTGGCCGACTCGCGTCGAACCCAAGGCAGGCGGAGTGGAGGAACTGAGTTCGAGCGCTCCGGGTCGATCCAGCACCTCGAGACAATACCCGTAAAAAGCGAGAATGCGGTTCGCCCCGAGCTTGGGGGGCAGGGTCGGCTCCAGGCGCCCCGCGGCGGCCAATGGCCGGGCCGGGAGCCGGGCGAACCTGCAATAGCCCCAGACCATGTCCCGTACGAGATCCGCAGGCGGGGTCGAGGTCTGCAGGCCGCCCATCCGCCCCCTGCGCATACGCGCGGTGCCGCGAAGCTCCAGAATGCGAGCAGCTTCACGCACGCGATTGCGGCTTACCCCGAACTGCGCCGCCAGCTCGTCTTCACGACCATAGCAGCGTCCCTTCGACCAGCCGTCGAGGATGAAGCGTTGTTCGAGTTGGCGCGCGATCGCGACGGCGCTTGCGGCCTTTGAACCGGCGTCGGCGATCGGGTGAGGCGCAGAAGCGCGGTGGCCGGTCGTCGCGACATGTCTGGCAGGTGACCTTGCGGAAAGGGCGGACACGAACAGCTCCTGTTCTCGCGGCGCGGTCAAGAATTCGCGGCGAAGCTTGCAGCCCGCATTGTCGGGGGCATGACCTGATTTGGCAACGCCTCGCCGATAGCGCGGCCCTGCGTCTCGATGAAAATAACAACATAGTTTCCTTCGATCGGGCCGTTATGGTCCACCGGGTTCAGACCGAGGTTATCCCATGACCAAGTTGTTCCCGCCGATTATGAGCCGCGGTATCGACACTCCGTCCCGTTTCGAGGGGGAGGTTTTTGACCTGGAAGTCGTTGAAGGTGAAATCCCGAAGTCGATCGACGGGCTCTTCGTGCAGGCCGTGCCGGATCAGCAGTTCCCCCCTGAGGACACCTATGTTTCGCCCATGGACGCGAGCGCCCACGGCGACGGCATGGTCCGCGCGCTGCGTTTCCGAGACGGACACGTCGATTTCCGATCGCGTTACGTGCGCACTGAACGCTTCCTGCTGGAGCGAGCAGCTCGCCGGTCGCTGTTTCCGCATTATCGCAATCCGTTTCGCGACGATCCGAGCGTGGCGGGCCGGGACCGCACCACCGCCAACACGGCGGTGTATCTCCACGCGGGAATGCTGCTCGCCTCAAAAGAGGATGGGCCCGCCTACGCGCTCGATCCGGTGACGCTCGACACCAGGGGACCCTGGCGCGCGGGTGGCGCCATCGACAGCAAAACCTGGACGGCTCATCCGAAGTTTGATCCGGTATCTGGAGAGATGATCGGCTTCGGCTACGCGGCCAACGGCGAGTGCACCCGCGACCTGGCCTACTACGTGGTCGATCGCGAAGGCCGCGTGGTTCACAGGGCGTGGATGGAGGCGCCCTGCGCGGCAATGATCCACGACTGCGCGGCGACGCAAAACTATACGATCTTTCCGATCATGCCCTACTCGAGCGACGTCGAACGCCTGAAGCGGGGCGGCGAGCATTTTCAATTTGAGCCGGAGATGGATCAGATCTTCGGCGTCATGCCGCGCTACGGCTCAGCTGGTGAAACCAAGTGGTTCCGCGCGCAGCCAAGCTTCACCGGGCATACTATCAACGCCTTTGAGCAGGGTGGAAAGATCTGCTTCGATTTCGTCGAAGGGGACGGCAACGCCTTTGGCCCGATGTTCCCGGATAAGGACGGTCGTGCGACCGAGCCGGGCGCCGTGCGGATGAAGTTGGTCCGCTACGTGATCGACTACAATTCGGATGAACTTCGTCTGGATCAGTCCAGCCGGACGGTTCTCGCAGACGGCCATTTTGGCGAAGGTCCCCACATCGATGAACGCTATGCGATGCGCGAGCACCGCTTTGTCTGGATGCCGGGGCTGGATCGCACCCGCCTGGCCACGGACGAACAAGGACGGCCCATGCCGGTGATGTTCAACACCCTGCATCGATACGACGTGAAGTCGGGGGAATCGGAGGAATGGTTTGCCGGCCCGGAGTGCACCTTGCAGGATCCGGTGTTCCTGCCGCGGTCCGAGGACGCGCCTGAAGGCGAGGGTTATCTCGTCTGCATCGTGAACCGCGTGCCGACGCGCACGAGCGAAATCGTGGTGCTCGACTCCATGGACCTGGCCAAAGGACCTTTGGCCCGCATCCGCGTGCCTGTCACCTTGCGGAGCGGAATCCATGCCGCCTGGATCCCCGGTTCGCGTCTGCCGGACTGACGTCTCGTGGCATAGAGCGCAAGGTTCGGATCGGCTCGTCGTTTCCCACTTCACCCCTACGTCTCGAGGCGAATGCGATGATTCTCTCTGGCTTCGCCGGCGCAGAAGACACAGCCCTGCGCCGGCTCGCCGACCGCTATCTCGAAAGCGTGGTGCGGCGCGATCCGACCTATGCGCCCTTGGCCCCTGCGGCGCGGGCTTCGCTCAACGCCAAGCCCGTGCCGACAGACGTCCTGCCCGAGGTGATCGACTTTCCGGCCTTGCAGATATTCATGGATTCGGATCAAGGCGGCGTCGTCATGCTGGGCGTAGCGATGGGCACCGAAGGCCCGCGTCCCTACGCGGTGCGGCTCCAGGTCCAGGACGGTCGTATCAGCGAAGTGGAGACCTTGCTCAGCAGTGTCACCAAAGGCCATTTCGCCGACGTGGATCAGCTTTTCCGGCCCGACGTGCTTTACGACGCTCCGGTGCCTCCGGTCCGTGCGGTCGACCGTGACAGGTTGAGGGCAATCGCCGATTCCTATTGGACCGGTTTGCAGGAGAGCGACGGCAGCATTCCCCCGTTCGCCTATCGCTGCGAGCGGTTCGACAACGGCAAGAAAATCACAAACAATCTCAGCATTTTGCTCTCGCCCGAGGCGGCGGTGTTGACGTGCGCCAGCAGCCTCACGGCGACGCGGCCCGCCCGCCCGTCGCCTCGAAGCCGACGATTCCCGGTGCTTGATGTCGGGTTGGGAGTGGCGGCCAGCCTGGTGTTGGTCGACTTTGGTCCCAACACCCTCGGGTTTCCGCCGATGACCCATTACATGATGGCGATCTTCAAGGTCGTGGACGGCGAAATCCGTTGCATAGACGAGATCAGCGAGAAGTTGCCGTTCGGAGCGCCCAGTCCCTGGTGAGGCTGGCTAGAGCGGTTTCTGCGCTGATGGAATCAGAGCGCCGCTCTAGGCCGTGTTGACGAAGTGGATTGAACGAACCCGCTAGCGCGGGAGTGTCGTGAGCGTTTGGGGGAAGGCCCCTGTCTGAGAGGATTTGGTGTCGAGCCAACCCTTCTGACAGGAGCATCGCAGATGGCCGAGATGAGCCCTCTACGCCGGCGCATGGTCGAGGACATGACGGTCCGCAACCTCTCGCCGGCGACGCAGCGATCCTACCTGCACGCGGTCTCGAAGTTCAGCCGGCATTTCGGCCGTTCGCCCGATCGGCTGGGTCTGGAGGATGTGCGCGCCTTCCAGGTGCACCTGGTCTCGACCGGCATTTCGTGGCCAGCGCTGAACCAGACGGTTTGTGCGCTGCGTTTCTTCTACGGCGTCACCCTTGGCCACGGAGAGATCCCGGAGCGGATCGCCCACGCCCGCGAGCCGCGCAAGCTGCCGGTGGTGTTGAGCGCCGACGAGGTGGTGCGGTTTTTGGAAGCCGTGCCGAGCCTGAAGACGCGGGTGGCGCTGACCACGGCCTATGCCGCCGGACTGCGGGCGTCCGAGGCCGTCGGCCTGAAGGTCGGCGACATCGACAGCAGCCGGATGGTGATCCGCGTCGAACAGGGCAAGGGCGGCAAGGACCGATATGTGATGCTCTCGGCGCAGCTCCTGGGCATCCTGCGCAGCCACTGGCGGCTGGCGCGTCCCAAGCTCTGGCTGTTTCCCGGCCGTGACGAGAGCAAGCCCATCGACATTCAGGTTTTGAACGGCGCCTGCCGCTCGGCCGCCGCGGCCGCCGGCCTGGCCAAGCGGGTAAGGGTGCACACCTTGCGCCGTTCCTTCGCCACCCACCTGTTGGAGAACGGAACCGACAGACTGGCGCGGCGTCCCGAAGACGAAGCGGTTTCCGTCCGGATCCCGGACACATAGCGCGTCCTCGAAAAGGTCCGTCGGCGAGGCTTCGGTTTGAACGCCTGCGGTCCCAATGCGCTCACCAAGCGCATCCAGAACGGCAGGTTCCTCAGTGGCATAGGCCGCAAAGCCGAGTGTCTTGGCGCGCCCCGCCTGGAACAACAGTCGCCGAGCCTTCGCCTGACCCAACCATTCGCGGGGGCCGGCTTTGATCTGCAATCCCAACGCCCTGGCATAGAACGCGGCCAAGGTTTCGGGGTCGGGCGATTGAAGCGCCAAGTGGTGCAGGCTGGCGCGCAGAGGGGATGTAGTCTTCTTCAATGGAATGTCACCGACCGTTGCGAGAGCGACGGACCTCGGGCCGGGAGCCCGATATTCGACGGGCATTATTATAATGTGATAATATTTGTCGTCAATGACGTTCTTGAGCCGGGGGGCGACAAGGCGAGCGCCGGCAAAACGACGGCCGAGAATACCCCCTACTCGTTTGCCGGGGCTGGAGCCCTTTAGGTGGCGGAGAGGGGACCCTGTCCGCTCGAAAAGTTCCAAGCAACTGACGAGTGATACAGATGCATGAGGACATATTTGCGCCAGAGGCCGTTCCAGCTGAGGTCGCGGCCTTCAACGCGGATATGGCCCGGCGCCTGGGGAGCCTGCGCAGCATCTGGGAGATTGGGCTGGAGAAGGCGCGCGGCGGCGGCTTCATGCCAACGCCGCCCCCTTCGCCGCGCGCCTATGACGTCGCCGTCGGCCCCAATGTGTCATTGCATGTCGTGCCGTGCTCCCAGCCTAGGGGCGTCTTGCTGCACATTCACGGCGGCGGCTTCATGCTTGGCGGCGCCGCTGGTCAGGACAATATGCTCGAGCGGATCGCCGATACGGTGGGGGTGACCTGTGTCAGCGTCGAATACCGGCTGGCGCCGGAAAACCCTTATCCCGCGGCCTGGGACGATTGCGAGGCCGCGGCTCTGTGGCTCTTGGAGCACGCCAAGGACCGGTTCGGCGCGGAGCCGCTGTTGATCGCGGGGGAATCGGCCGGCGCGCTGTTGGCGGTGGCCACCCTGCTCCGGCTGCGGGACCGTGGGCTTCTTGCACGGTTTCACGGGGCGGCGCTCAGTTTTGGCGTCTACGATTCATCCATGACGCCGAGCCAGGCTTCAGCGACGACCGGTGCTTTGAAGGCTTCAGACATCGCGAGGATTGTCGAGGCTTACGCCCCTCGGGCCGCTCAGCTGCGCTCGCCGGAGCTCTCGCCCCTGTACGCGGATCTGCGGGGCCTTCCGCCAGCGCTTTTCACCGTCGGGACCCTTGACGCCATGTTGGATGACTCGATGTTCATGTACTGCCGTTGGCTCGCCGCCGGCAACGAGGCCGAGATCGCGCTGTATCCGGGCGCGGACCATGCGTTTATCGAAACACTACATCCGTCCGCCCAACCCGCCAATGCCCGTATCGACAGCTTCCTCGGACAATGCCTCGAAGGCGAATGAGCGCCGGCGTCATCGTCACGGCGCGTCGGGCCTTTGGTGCTTGGTGTAGTGCGCGACAAATGGGGCGCCCATTCGCCCGGCTCGCCGATTGTCATCGGAGCACTTATCCTGGCTGTCGTAGTCGCTGCGAGTTTGCCGCCTCATCCGCGCCGCTGACGTTCGAGAACAGTCACGCATAACCTGGGCCTGCAACAAAACTAACGTGTCGGTCATTGCAGGTCAGCGGTTTCAACCAGGGGGTCTTTCCGCAAGCGCCGATGATTGCAGGGCTATGCGGTCAGTCGCGGGAAGTTTGGGCCTGGCGATTGCCCGTACCGATCAGAATGCATCGGCGTGAAGCCCGGCGCAGCAACGTTCTGTAGGAGAGCGTGCGCCGCCGACCTCTCGCGTCTTGTCACGGCAGCGCCGAGCGGAAGATCCGGAATTCCTAACACTGGTTTCGGCGCGCCGGGCAGATCTAGTCTGCACACGAGTAAACGGTCTCGGGCGCAGCACAACAAGGATAGCCGCCCGCTTTGTTCCATCTGGCCGTCCGACGACGAATTTGAACAAAGCGTGGGCCTTGCCGGGAGCGACTGAAGAGAATGCCTGCGTTTGCAGGCGCGGAACGCGCCGGCGGATCCGACGCGTCTGTTGAAAAAAACTAATCTGGTGGGGGGTATGAACGGAAGCTATCACTTTTCGCGGGCGGACATGGCTTGGCCCAGCATCGCGGCGGGGGCTCTTGCGACGTCCTTGGCGCTGTCGGCATCGTCCGCCCACGCGCAAACAACAGCCGCATCGCCATCGGAAAAGGCGGCCGCTCCGCAGGAAACGAACGGCGGAAGCGTGCAGCTTTCGGAAATAATCGTGACGGCGGAACGCCGCAGCACCAACGTTCAGAAGACTGCCGCCGCTGTCACCGTACAGCGCGGCGAAGATCTGCTTCAACGTGGCAAGTTTACGTTGAACAACATTCTGGAAACGGTGCCGAACGTTTCCGGCGGCGAATCCGAGGGCGTGTCCCGTTACCCGACCGGCAACGACAGTCCTGCCTCCGGCATCACCATCCGTGGGATTGCATCCAACGGGCCCGTGAGCGGCCAGAGCATTCCCGGCGTCACGGCGACTGCGGTCTATGTTGATGACGTCTATTCGGGCCTTGGCGGCGGCTACGACATTGATCGGGTGGAAGTGCTTCGCGGGCCGCAGGGAACGCTTTACGGTCGCAGCGCCACCGCTGGCCTAGTCGCCATTCACACCCGCGACCCGCAACTGGGGCGTACGTCCGCCGACCTTTCTGTGGAAGGTGGCAACCTGGATCTCATCCACGTGACGGGGGCGGTGAACGTCCCGATTGTCGACGACAAGCTGGCGCTGCGCGTGGCCGGCAACCATTATGAGCGCGACGGACCCGACGCATCGCGCGGGTACGGCGCCGTAAACCAGGACGAGGGCAAGGCGAAACTGCGGTTCAAACCGATCGACACCTTCTCACTGCTGGTGGGCGGCGCTTTTCAAGATCGGCAGTTCAACAACGGCGGGCTGAGCACCAATTTCGTGGCGCCCAATACGGTATCGTTCAATCCCGTCACGATAGGCTCGTCCAAGACCCGGTTTCGACAGGTGTGGGCGCAGGCAGACTGGGATGTCGGCGGCGTTCGGCTGACCTACCTGCCAGCGTATCGCACATGGAAGCAGGATGCGACCGTCTACCTCGTCGGCCCGGGGGGCGCGATAATCAAGCAGGGGGTAAAATCACCCAAGGACCATTTCCTGACCCAGGAATTGCGCCTTGCGTCGCTCGGTTCGTCGAGGCTGAACTGGCAAACGGGGTTGTTCTATTACGAGAACGAACTCGTAACCAGCAACCTCAACACATGGCAGTCTTCCGGCGGGCTGCTGTTCGACGCAGAGGTGGGGCGCAAGACATCCAACTTTGGTGTGTTCGCCGAAGGCACGTTCAGCATCACCCCGGCGCTTCGTTTCACCGGCGGTCTGCGCCACGACAAGACGATCGTGAAGACCGAGGAGGTTTACACCCAAAACCTGAACGGGCTCTGCAACACCCCGGTGGGGCCGGCTTCCGGCTGCGCAGCCGATGCACCAGGATCGCCAATCGCGGGCCTGCCGGAAAATCGGGTCTCCGCCTCCGTAGGCGGCGATGCCGGCCGTCGCGTATTCAATAACGACACTTTCAAGGCGCGGCTTGAATATGATGTTGCCCCCGCAAGCCTGCTGTATGCGTCAGTATCTAGTGCATTTCTGCCAGGCGACCTCCAGATCGGAACCGGTGCAGGCGGTCTGCCGACGGTGAACGTTTATCAGGCGGAGAAACTTGTCGCCTACGAGATCGGCAGCAAGAACCGCTTCTTGGATGGGCGCTTGCAGGTGAACGCCAATGTCTTCTACTATGACTATGGCGGCTATCAGATCAGTATCCAGCTCGACGCGAGGAACCCTGCCAGCGGCTTCTTGTTCAACGTGCCGATGCGGTTGACGGGCCAGGAACTGGAAGTGCAGTTCCAAGCCACGCCGGATGACAAGTTCGGCCTGAACGCCAGTCACGTCGAATCCAGGTTCCACGATCGCCCGCCAGCCTTCGCTGCGGCGGAGTCGGGCGCTGGCTTGTTCGGCTTCGCTCCGGTCAACGTGACCGGCCTGTACGACCACAATTTCCGCCTGACCAGTGGCGCGAACCTCGACTTCCACGCGGAGGGCACCTATCGCTCTGCTTATGACACATTTGTCCTGTCCGCGGCCTTGGCCGCGCAGGGCGGCAGGGCCTATGTGCGCCAGAACGACTTCTTCCAGGCGAACGCCAGCGCCACTTGGACATCTGCCGACCACCGCTATTCAGTCACGGCCTACGTCAGGAACCTGACCGATTATCGCTTCAAAACCTATGTGAACCTGCAATCAATCACGCCGTTGCAGGCCGACGGGAATTTGTCGGATCCGCGCACCTTCGGCGCTGTGCTGACAGGCCACTTCTGACGTCCAGAACGTCGAGCTCGGCGGCCTGCTTGGGCGACGCCGCGGTAGTTGGGTGACGCCAAGCATAGGGTCGATGTGGGCTGGGAAGGAACCTTCAAGAGTGACCGAATGAGCACAAACGACAATGCCGCGCGGCTACAGGCTAATAAGGAGGTTGTGAAGCGGCTGATGAGCCGGTTGTTCAATCCGGCGACGAGCGACACCCCCGAGACGCGCGCGCTGATGACCGAGAACTATATCCAGCACAATCCGAACTTCGCCAACGGCCCGGAATCGGTGATGCGCTTCCCACATACGCAGAAGGCGCGGGAGATGTTCGGGGTTCTTAAGTTCGCGGGGGAGCCTTTGGTGATCGCCGAGGAAGACTATGTGATGATGATGCAGCCTGTGCATCGTGACAAAGGCGACGGCACCGGCGTGACCTTCGTCTCGTTCTGGTTCGACCTGTGGCGCATGGAGGACGGCAAGGCGGCCGAGCACTGGGACTACGCGGATTGGGACCCCGATCTTGCGGGCAAGCGAGATGCCTGATGGCCAAAGCCACGCTGATTCTCGCACTCTGCGACTCTGAGATCGCAATCAGCAATTGGCGACCGCGCTCTTGTCGTCCGTCCGGTCTAACCCGTTCCGATGACCTAACCCTGTGAAGCGTTCACGCCTTGGGAAGGCCGATAGATGGGAGTGGAAATGACGGGATCAGCCCCAGGATGCATCGAGTGAAGGAACCAATTCGCCTGATGTCCGGCGATGATCGGTTGGCGCCTCAGGAAAGTCCTGCACCTAGCGAGGCGAGCCGCCAAGCGATGACCGTCGCAATCGCCTGCTCGATCTGTATGGGATTCAGTTTTGCGCCTGTTTTCATAGGAACTTTTCCGCTCTTCCTTGAGCCCGTCTCTCGGCAGTTCCAATGGAGCGCCGCTATTTTTCCGCAGGCCATGTTGGTCTCCGGTCTCACGGGCGTCCTTTTCGGCCCGTTGGTAGGCCGCTTGATCGACAAGCTGGGCGTACGAAAGGTCTTGCTGCCCGGGCTGATAGCCTGGGCGGCGACGTTGGCCGCGATGTCCTTCCTTAATGGCAGCGTCGCTTTGCTTTACGTGGTCTCGGCCGTGATGGGGCCGGTGGCGGCAACGTGCGGCCCGGTCGCGCTCGCCAAAGTCGTTTCGAGCTGGTTCGACCGAAGCCGCGGCACGGCGCTGAGCGCGGTCCTGGGCGGTTCGGTCGCGATTTTCACGGCCCTGCTGCTGGTGCTCGCGCGCGTTCTGATTCACGATATCGGTTGGCGGGGCGCCTATCTGGCGCTTGCCAGTCTGGTTGTCTTTATCGCCTTGCCCGTCTCTTTCTTTTTCTTGAAGGAGGCGCCGCAGTCGAGCCCTCCCCCTAAGGAGGGCATGCCGATCCCGGCGGGCAGGGACGTGACGCCGATGGCTGCGTTTGCCAGCCGGACATTCTGGACGGTGATCCTTGCATCGACTCTCGTCTGCGCTGCGTGCGGCGGCTTGGCGAGCCACTTTCTTCCCTGGGGGGAAGAACGCGGTGTTTCCTCTGCGACAGCCACCGTGGCGCTAACGCTCTATTCTCTTGTCGGCCCCTTCAGCGCGTTGATCGCTGGCGCAGCCGCGGATCGATTGCCGCATCCGGGAATGCTCGCGATTGTCTTTGCCCTGCCGCTGGTTGGCTTTTTAGCGGCACTGACGCCCTGGGAATGGGGGGTCGTCCTGGGATTTACGCTGATGGGGGCGGGCTTCGCCGCCGTGGCCGGCCTGCTTCCGATGTTCACCAGCCGCTATTTCGGACTGGCCAACGCCTCGACGATATTCGGCGTGGCGGTCGGCTTCACCACATTGTCGTTGGGTGTAGGGCCTGTCGTCCTCGGCGTCCTGCGCGACAAATGGGGCAATTACACCTCCACGTCGCCGGTGATGGTAGGAGCGCTTCTCCTCGCGATTGTCCTTGCGTCGACCCTGCCGCGCTACCCAAGTCGTTGAGGCTTGAACAGAACAGATAGCGCTTGGTCCAGCGGTAAAATTCAAGAAGGGGCCGGCGGTCAGGGAGAGGGGTCGTGAATAGCGTTCCACTGGCGTCCAAGGGCTCGCATGCTGATGAGGGCCCTACTGATCTTCACTCGCAGGCCGGAAATCCATTGTTCGAGGTGATCGTGGGCGCGTCCGCTGCGAACACGAAAGCAGCCTGTGTGATCGCAGCGCAGACCGAGGAGGATCTTATCGGCCGCGGCTGGCCAACGGGGATCATCTACGGCTCTGAGACGCAATTAGCGACAAGGTTCGGGGTTTGCCGCGTCGTAATGCGCGAAGCCGTTCGGATTCTGGAGAGTCGCGGAACGGCGCAGATGCGGCGAGGGCCCAATGGGGGGCTGTTGGTGCTGGCGCCGACCATGCCGGTCGTGCTCGAAGCGATCCATCGTTACATCATGTCCCGTTTCCGCGAGCTCCACCAGGGAAGCGCCTGCCGGACGATCCTGCACACGGTTCATGCGAGGCTGACGGGCCCAGGATCCGAAACTTGTGAAGGTCCAGGGCTCATCGATTTCCTGGAAGTCCTGATCTCAGCAGTTGACCAATTTGCCCGCGAGGGTCCTGCAGGTCATGTTTTACAAAGCGCAGCTGCTAAGAGTGCACGTTCTCGAGCCGCGCAGGTCCTCAGGTTGCTTATGAAGGATTTGCACGGCCGAGACGCGACTGATCATCGTCTAGGATCGGAATTCGATCTCTGCGACCGCTACAGCGCCGATCGTAATGCGATGCGCCAGGCGGTGCGGGTTCTGGAATTCGAGGGGATAGCTGAATCCCTAGCTGGACGTGGCAAGGGACTTATGGTGCGTACACCAGAACCCTCCGCCCTTTGTCGACTGATAATCTGCTACTTCACCGCGACCCGAGTCACGCCGGGTGATGCGACGCATCTTTTCAAGATGTTGAGCGCCGAGGTTGTTTCTATGGCCGCCGAGCAGGCCACCGATAGTCAGCTGGGCCGTTTAGGGGACATACAGCGCCTGCTCGAGTCCGACGCCCGCGTCACGACAAAAGTAATCCAACAGGCAGAGGAGAGCCTGTTCGGATTTATCGATGAGCCCCTCATCGACATTCTGCTGCGCTGCACCGGGAGCTATTCGATCTGGTGGTCCTCGATCGATCCCGAAAGCGAGCAAGGGCGCTCTGTATATCGAACGACGACGCTCAAGGTGGTTTCGGCGCTGCTTGCCCGGGATGGGGTTGCAGCTGCAGTCGCCCAGGCCCATAAGGTCGAGTGTCTCAACAGGCTGACCTGAACCTTAGAGCGCTTTGTGCAAAAGCGGAGACCGGATTTGCGGTCGCAACGCGCTCGAACATTTGATTCTAGAGCACGGTGCGGCAAGGCGATTCCGCCTTGCCGCACCGTGCTCTAGGGGGCGCCGGTCAGCCAAGGAACGTTCCGCCGGTCGCGTCGATCAGCTGCCCCGTGATCCACCCGCCTTCCTCGCTCGCAAGGAAGGCGACAATGTTGGCGATGTCCGCCGGCGTCCCCAAGCGGCGAAGCGCGGACTGAGCTTTGGCTTGCTCCACGAAGTCGGGATTGCTTTCCGTGAGGCGTAGAAATTCGGCGGTCGCGGTTGGGCCGGGCGCCACGGAATTCACGGTTATGCCGCGGGCGCCGAGGTGCAGGGCTGCCGTCTTGCTGAACACCTCGAGCGCGCCCTTGGCCATCGCATAGGAAACCACATCAGGGTTCACGATACGCGAGGTCGCGGACGAAATATTAATGATGCGACCTCCATCACGCAGGCGCGGTAATGCCGCCTGCGTGAGAAAGAAGGGCGCTTTCACGTCGACGGCAAAGGCCCTGTCGAACTCGGCCGGGCGCAACCTTTCGACCGAGCCGAACATGATCTGTCCGGCGTTGTTGACCAGAATGTCGAGCCCGGTCTGACCGGAACATTTCGCCAAACCGCGATCAAATTCCTCGAATGTCTCTGTGAACAGGCCGTCCGACACGTCGAGCTCAGCCTGCAGGAGGAACGCTCGTCCTCCTGCGTCCTCGATTGTCTTCAGCACGTCTTGAGCCGCCCCAAGGTTTGCCCCGTAGTGGATCGCCACGGTTGCGCCGTCGCCAGCAAGGCGGATAGCGATCTCTCGGCCAATGCCCCGGCTCGCGCCGGTGACCAGCGCGACCTTTCCGTTCAGGTCAGCCATCTCACCATGCTCCCAAGAGATTGGTTTCTCCGCGCAGTTGCCGTCCCCCGTACCAGTATCCGTGACCGGTGCTTCGGAGACGGAACGGGAGAGCCACCGTCGCCACGGGCGGTGCGTTGATGTCGCTCGCATCAAGGATGAGCAGTTCGCTTCGCATTTGCTCGTGCCGACCGACGACAGCCATGATGTAGCCCTCGCCTTCCGCCGCCTCGTCGTGAGCAGGAACGAACTGCGGCTCACCAATCGAACAATTGTGCCCGGCGTAGAGGATCTTGGATGGACCCTTGCCACTAACGTCCAGGGTCGCGATCCACTGGAAGCCGCCACCGACGCGTTCCTGGCCGGGAACGTCGAGCAGGTTCATCGTGGCGAAGCTGTATGGCACGGTTTCGAAGCGGGTGTCGATGCGGGGAAGCTCGCCCGGATATTCGAAGAGCGGCTGCTCGGTGAAGCCATCCCCCTGGCCTTCCATGTCGATCACGACGCGCTTGGCGTAGGGCATGGTGTGGGCCGGCTCGATCTGCGAACCGTCGATGTTCGGGAAGAAGCGGAAGAAGGACCGCTTGCTGAACGTGTTGTCGGCATAGATGTAGCGCCCGTCATCATAAGCGCCGATGGTGTGGCCATGGCATTGATTAGGACCTTTGAACCATCGGATCTGATCGCCACGTCCTTTGCGCGGCAGCACCCCGAGATAGACCTCCTTGGTGTAATCCCACTTGAAGGCCGGCTCGTGCCGCTGGATCCATTCCAGTTCGTGGCGAAGCGGAGTGATAGGGAAGACGACATAGTTCTGCGTGACCATGATGTCGTGGACCATGCAGGTGTAGGGGGCGTGAAACCACGCCTCGTGAATGATGCGCCCATTGCTATCGGCTTCATAGTACGCGATATCGGTCGTGGCTGGACCGGCAGCGCAATATCCGAAGAACACCAGCTCGCCGGTTCGAGAATCAATTTTGGGGTGAGCGGTGATCGCCGTAGCGGTTACCTTACCATCCCAGTCATACTCTCCAATCGTTTCAAGTGTGAAGGGATTCATCTCGATCGCAGGGCTGTCCTCCTTCATCGCAAGAAGTTTGCCGCCGTGCACCAACATCGTGACGTTCGCGGTGCCGCGGCTGAGGCCGGCTACCGAGGAATCGTCGGAGAAGGGATTACGATATTGGCCGAATAGCGCCCGCCCTGCCTTTTCCTCCGCAACGAAGCGGGGCGTGCGAACGTACCGCATGCGGAAATTGACCCTGCCGTCCTTGAAATAGAAGCAGGATGCCATGCCGTCTTCATTGAGCATGAAGACATCGTTTTCGACAAATGACGGCCACTTCCTGTCCCCAATCAGGCGAAAAAAGCCGCCATCAAGATGTTGCGGAACCGCCCCCTGCACGACCTCTAGGCCGTCCAAATCGATCTCTGCGCGCATAGGCGCTTCGAAGCTCGTGAAATCATTGTTCGGGAATCGGATATTCATCATCGGGACTCCTTTGTCTGGGCCAAGCGCTGTCGCATTGCTCTGAATTTGAGTTTGCGGTCATTGCTCCCTGGTAACCAGCTTCAACATTTCCCGCCGTCGACGCCCGACTGTTCGTGCGGGTTGTCTCCGTGAAGCTTGGGAGCTGCGCATAGGGGCGTGGCGGGCCAGCGCCGCGACTTCTCGGGCGCGGAATTCGTGGCCCGCAAGTTGGCCGTCCGGCGGACCGCACCTGCGACGTCAGGCCCCGAAGTCGATCGGTGCTTCGGCAAGCCGACTTTTGTAACCGATCCCGCCCTCCCTGGCGCCCGCCACCGAGCCCGTGAGAGCCTTTCCCGGCGCGCGACCACCGTCGATCTGCGCCGCGCCGGCTCGAAGCGACCTTCGGCGCGACTTGAATGAGAGCGCGCCGGTCGAATGGCCAGCGCCAAGGCCAATAAAGCGCCGGCTGTCGCCACGGCTCCGCGGTTCCGACCCTACGAGCCCGCCAGCCGCCGCCCTCCAAAGGGGCGCGCAGAAAAGGCGTGGATTGTCATAATCGGAATATGGGAGCATGTTTCCGGCATGATGACAGACGCCCTCCCTCTGGAGCCCGCCCCGTCCATCCTCACTGCCGCCAATGACGACAGTCTCCTTGGCGATGTCATTGGCGAAAGGCGGGATGGAGCGGAAAAGGGAGCCTGTCGGGTCGCCAGACGCATCGAGGAGAGCCTGATCGCAAACGGATGGCCGCGCGGACTCTCGTGCGGCTCTGAACAAGCCCTGGCGGAACGTTTTGGGATCGGGCGGGCCGTGATACGCGAGGCCGTCAGGATACTTGAAGTGCGCGGCACCGCACGGATGGTCCGGGGGCCGCGGGGTGGGCTTCGAATTCTCGAGATCGACCCCCGTCGCACGGCCGACGTTCTCGTCAGATTCGCTCTTTTTTTTGGCGTAACCGAAGCCCAACTCGGTGAAGCCGAGAAGGCGCTTGGACATGTTCGCGAAGAACTGGAGGGGCCTGAGGCGCGGCATGGGAGACCGGCTGAACGGCAGCATTTGGCCGTGCTGGATTTTTTCGACGGCGTCGTCAGCTCGTTGCAGCGGATGATTCGGAGCGTCGACGGGAGGGCGGCTTTTCGGCCTCTGCTCATTCCGGAGGATGGCCGGTGTTCGCGGGCGCAGGAGATCGCAAAACGCATGCTCCTCGAATGCTCGGCCGAGGAGTGGACTCGCGGCCATCGCCTCGGGTCGGAAGAAGATCTTTGCTTCCGCTATGGCGTTGACCGAGACGTCTTTCGTCAAGCGGTGCGGATCCTTGAAAGCGCGGGCGCCGCCGAGACCTTCTGCGGGCGCGGTCACGGCTTGGTGAGTCAGGCGCCGCGGACTGGAAGCGTGGCTCGTCTAGTGTCCTGTCTCTTCGCCAGTAGCGGCGTGGATCCGCAGGCGGTCATGCTCGTGTTCCAGCGGTTGAGCATCGAAATCGTTTCGCTGGCGGCGGCCAGGACTTCGCCGGACAGGTGCGAAGAGGTGGCTCGAGCGCTCGACCAGCTGGAGGACGCGCTCAATGGGCGCGATGCCAGCAAAGTGTTGCCGCGAGTCTTTGCGGTCGAGGAGGCCATCGAATCGGTCGCGGCAAATCCCATCCTGCACCTTTTCGTACAGAGCGTGCGCGGCTACCCGTCGGCCCACCTGCCCCGGGATCCGGCGCTTCTCGACGCAATGAACCGGCAGTTTCTCGTGTTGAGCCGCCCGATCCTCGAGGCGTTTCGCGCGAACTGCGTCCAGGCCGCGGCAAGCGCACAACGATCACGGGCCAGCGGATTGGCCTTCCTCAGTGAAGCCTTCTTCTCCAAGCCGACCGCAAAAACGTCATTGATTGTCGTATCACGGTAATATACGTCTTTTATGGCGGCGTGGGTCGCACGCGAGCGAACTCGGGAGGACAAGATGCACGTAGGCTACGCCACCGGATTCCAACATCAGAGCGGACCCCGCCTGAATGACACCCAGTTCCTGAAGCAGGATCTGGAAATGGCGCTCCAAGCGGAAAATCTAGGGTTCGAGTCGATTTGGGTCACGGAGCACCACTTCACCGATTATTCTATTTCTCCTTCGCCGCTGCAGGCGCTGGCTTACCTGGCCGGGAAGACGAAGCGCGTAAAACTGGGAACCCAGGTCGTCGTGCTTCCGTGGAACGACCCGGTTCGGGTCGCCGAGCAGGCGCTCTGGCTCGACAACATTACCGAGGGCCGGCTGCTACTCGGTTTCGGCCGCGGCCTCGGCAAGATGGAATACGAGGGCATGCGGGTCGACATCAATCAGACCAGGCAGCTCTACCGCGAATACGCGGAACTGATCATCGGCGCGCTCGAGACCGGCGTGATCGAGGGGGGCGCGATTACACAGCAGCCGCGCCGCGAACTGCGCCCGCGTCCTTACGGGAGCTTCGAAGGGCGCATCTTCGGCTCCGCCGGCTCGCCGGAGTCCGTGCGCACCGTAGCCGAACTCGGGATGGGCATTTTGATCATCAATCCCGAGCCGCGCCCAAACCTGGGCGTCGACTTCGCCACCTACGACCAAGTGTGGAATGAAACCCACGGGGCTGGCCGGACGGCGCCCAGCCCTCTTCTTTCAGGTACAATCTTCGTTGACGAGAGCAGTGACCGCGCCAAGGAAATGTCCTGCAAATACCACCGGGTGAATTTCCGGGCCGCCGTGAAGAACTACGGCATGGCGGACGACGACTTCGGCACGTCGAAGGGCAATGAGTTCTACAAGAGCATGAGGATCGCGCCCGAGAAGATCGACGAGATGGCCGACAAGATGGGTACCGTCATGCCGGCCGGAAATCCCACTGAAATCCTCGAAATCCTGGATAGGATAAACAAGGAAGCCAAGCTTCAAGGCTTCTTCCCGCACTTCCACTTCGGCGGCATGCCGCGGGAAGAGGCGGAGCGTAACATGCGCCTTTTCGCCGAGAAATGCCTTGACGAGGTCAAGAGTTGGCCTTGCCAAAACACGCTCGATGGCGGAGCGCACAAGTTGCAGGCCGCCTAGTCCGCCAGACCTGCGCCGGCCAGATCGCCACTGGCCGGCGCATCCAGCCCATCACATGGCAGGACGGGAAGAGGACATTCGATGCGGAATCTGTCGGGGAAGGTGGCTTTCGTCACCGGCGGAGCCAGCGGCATTGGCTTTGGGATCGTCGAGGCCCTGCTCGACAGGGGCGTCAAGGTGGTGATCGCCGATCTGCGCGAAGACCATCTTGGCGAGGCGCGCGCCCACCTGGGGGAGCGCGAGGATGTCATGACCCTGTCGGTTGATGTCATCGACCGCGCCCAGATGGCCGAGGCCGCCAAGCGGACGCTCGATGCGTTTGGCCGATGCGATATTTTGGTGAACAACGCTGGCGTCGGCGTAAACCCGTCGATCGACACCATGACCTATGAAGACTGGGATTGGGTGCTATCCGTAAATCTAGGCGGCCCAATCAACGGTCTCATGGCCTTTCTCCCGGCCATGCTTCGTCAGGGGGAGGGTCACATCGTCACCACATCGTCGATGGCAGGCCTGCTGCCCACGGCGAACAACTACATCTACGCCGCCTCCAAGTACGCGGTGCGGGGCATGAGCGACTCCCTGCGCCTCACGCTGGCATCCCGCGGGATTGGCGTGTCGGTGCTTTATCCGGGGCTGACCCGCAGTCGGATGCTCGCGTCCGGAGAAAACCGGCAGCGCCGGTTCCAGACAGGGATGTCCGTTGCGGCGCCGTCCGGGGGGCCGGTCAAGCCTGCAGAGGACTCCGGGATGGACCCGCGCGAGGTCGGTGAGGCCGTCGTCGAGGGAATCCTCCAAAACCGCGGCTACATCATCTCGCATTCGGAATTTCGCGAGGAACTGGCCGATCATTTCAACGACATCCTGGCCGCCTGTCCGCCGCCCCAGCAGATCGATCCGGGGCGGAAGATGCTCGAAGACGCGCGCCGCAGACAGACCGCCGCCGCCATGCAGGCGATCGAGGTCCTCACCGCAAGGGGTTGGTAGCTCTCATGGAAGAAAGCATCGTGAAAGAGACGGCCGCACGACGTGACAGTGCAACGCTCCCGGCGATCGCGCCGCCGGAACCCGAACTGACACCAGCGCAGATGGTTGGCCGGGCCGACGCCATGCGGCAGGTCTTGCGGGAGCGCCAGGCGGCGGCTGAGGCGACCGGGAACATCTCCGCGGAAACCCACCAGGCTCTGGTCGACGCCGGCTTTTTCCGGGTCATCCAGCCGCGCGTCTTCGGCGGCTATGGGTTCGACCTGCCGACCTATGTCCGCCTTGTGACCGCCGTTGCGCGCGGCTGCCCGGAGACGGCCTGGGTGCTTTCACTGGTGCTGGGCCACGTGCACCAACTGGCTAGTTATCCCCTGGACGCGCAACGCGAAGCCTATGGCGCGAGCGGCGAGTTTCGAGCACCCGAGGTCGCCGCGCCGCAGGGCGTGGGCCACGCCGTTCCCGGGGGGTTCCGGGTCAGCGGAGCCTGGGACTATGCCTCGGGCTGCGCCCACGCCACCCATATCCTGCTGGCCTTCATGGTGGCGGAACCGGCGTCTGGCGCCCCCGCGATGCGTATGGGCCTATTTGACCGGAGCGACTACGAAATCGTCCGCAACTGGGATGTGATCGGGATGCAGGGCACCGGGTCGGATCGGGTCGTTATGAAGGACGTGTTCGTGCCCGAGCACCGCGCCAAGCCTTACCCCGGGCAAGACCGGGTCTTGCCGCCTGAAGCCTATGCCGACGCCCCGCTCTTCCACGGTCCTGCGCGACCCTTCATCATCCTGGAATCTGCATCGGTCGTCGTAGGCGCGGCCGAGGGCGCGCTCGATCTGTACGAGGAGACCTTCTTGGCTCGAAAGGCCACGGGTCCGACCGGCGCGCCTCGTCTCCAGCTGGCCGAGTATCAGTTGAACTACGGCCGGTGCCGCGCATTGGTCGATACGGCGCGGGCGGCCTTGCTCCAGACCGCGGCTGACTACATGGAGATAGCCGAGCGCACCTGCGCAACCGGCGCCCCATGCGCCGACGACGATGCGCGTCGCCTGGCGCTGGTCATCCTCCAGAGCATCCATCTCGCCCACGAGGCCGTAGACATCATGTTCCGCACCGCGGGTTCATCGGCGTCAAAGAGGGACGCCATGCTCGGCCGCTATTGGCGCAACGTCGGCGTGCTGCGCGGCCATCTGGCCCACCAGTCTGACAGCGCGGCCATCAACTATGGCCGGATCCACTTCGGACAGCCCCCCGTTGGCATCGCATGATGGATAGGGATCAGCTGCTCGGGCAAATGGATGTCTATCTGGCTGCGGTCGCGGACGGCGCTCCCGCGGCGCTCAACCTGGCGTCCGACTTTCGCTATACCGAGAACGGCGCTTCGCTCGACGCTGGCGAAGGCTTATGGGAGCGAGCGCCGCGCTTTGAAGGCATCCAGCGCTTCGCCGACGCGACGACCGGCCAGGTGGTGGCCATGGGCGTCGCGTTTCTCGACAATCAAGCCCGCCCGTTCGCCCAGCGTCTCCGGGTGGAGGAGGGAGCCCTGACGGACGCCGAGGCCATCATCAGTTCGGATCCGAAAGGGCATTTCGCCGACGTCGAACAGTTGCTGAAGCCGGACATCATCTACTCCGCTGTGGTTCCCCCGCACCGCCGGGTTGATCGTGACGGTTTGCGTGACGCAGCGGACAGGTATTGGGAAGGATTGGAGCAGAGTGACGGCCTCATCCCCCGCTTCAATTACCGTTGCGACAAGTATGACAACGGCGCCAAGACGACGAACACCTTGCGTACGCTCTTGTCGCCGGACGGCAAGGTGCACACCTGCGCCTCGGCGTTGAATGATACGCGCGCCGCGAGACCGCGCGCGCGCGAACGGCGCTATCCGGTCCTGGACACAGAGCTCGGGGTCGCTGGCAGCTTCGTCGTCGTGGATTTCCACCCAATCCCAGACCACCCTAGGCCGGACGCGGGCTCGATGTATATGCTCGGGCTGTTCAAGGTCGTGGACGGGGAGCTTCGCATTGTCGACGAGATACGGGAAATCCTGCCCCTGGGCGGCTCCTCTGGCTGGGCCGACAAGGGCGCGCCCCGGCTTGGATAGCGGATTTCACCGCGTGTCTGCGCAGCCGTGACCCAGGATCGAGTGCGCGGCGGCAAGCCCGGGACCAGTTCCGACAAGACCTTGTCGGTGATGGATCTGTTCACGCCCGAACGGCCGGAGTGGACAGTGGATGACGCCTGCATCGCGCTGGGGCAGTCTGAGAGCACCATCTATCGCTATTTTCGCAGTCTCGTCGCGGCGGGTCTGATCTTTAGCGCCAGGCCGGGGTGCTATCTCCTGGGCCCCGGAATCGTCCACTACGACCGCCAGTTGCGGATCTCCGATCCCTTGCTGCGCGCGGCGGAGCCGACCTTCGCCGAGCTGTCCTGCGAATATCAAGGGCCCGGCATGATCTTCATCAGCCGGATCTATCGCGATCACGTCATGACGATGCACGAGCATCGCCTCGGGGTAACGCCTTTCCCTGAGGGAACCTTTGCGAGGGGACGGTTGGCGCCACTGTTCTGCGGTCCCCCGGCCTTCGCAATCTTGGCCTTTCTGGAAGTGCGGGCGGTCCGCGCCATGTTTCAGAAAACCTCCGGCGACGATACCGAGTGGTTGGAGATCAAGCGTCGAATGCGAACGATCCGCGCCCTCGGTTACGCCGCCAGCATCGACGATACCGATCCAGGCTTTCTGATCGTGTCGGTCCCCTTGAAGCACGACGACGGCGGCATAGCTGGGAGCCTCAGCCTGTCGCTCCCGAGCAGCTCGGACAATACGGCGTTGATCGCCACTATAGGCTCGAGGCTGGTCGAATCTGCGGCACAGATGGGCTGTCGCGCTACAGCTTCAGCGAGCTGAGCCGCCTCTTTTTTCGCGGATCACACACCCATCGTTATCGGCGCCCCTGGTTTGACCTGCCCAGTCAGTCTAGTCGGGGCGACGCCTTCCGCAGCCGTCAATCCCAGGATGGATCAGGCACATGCATAACCATCCCATCAAGCCCGGCCGCGTTGCTCTCGTTACCGGAGGCGCCAGCGGCATTGGCTTTGGAATCGCCCAGGTGCTGATGGAAGCCGGGCTTCAGGTGATCGTCACCGACGTGCGCGCAGACCATATGGAACGGGCCCAACAGGCGCTGGGGACTATGGCCGGCCGGGCCACCTTCGTACCGCTCGATGTCTCCGACCGCGGCCAATGGGGCGCCGCCAGGCGCCTCGTGGAGGAACGGTTCGGAGATTTGCATGTCCTCTGCTTGAACGCCGGCGTTGGCGTGCTCGGATCCATGCTTGAGAGCAGTGACGCCGATTGGAACTGGATCATGTCGGTCAATCTCGATGGGGCCCTCTTGGGCGTAGAGACCTTTCTCCCGCATCTGCTGGCGCACGGTCAGCCGGCCCACATCGTCGCAACATCTTCGATGGGCGGGCTGGTCGTGGCTAATGATGGCGGCATCTATTCGACGGCCAAGTTCGGCGTCGTAGCCCTGATGGAGGGGCTCCGGCGAGACCTTCGGGGGCAGAATGTCAGCGTCTCTATCTTATGCCCGGCGGCCGTCAACACCAACATCTTCGATCATGAACGCATGCGCCCGGCGACGTTCGGGAAGAATGCGCAAGATGAGGACGAATTGGAAAGGATGGAGGCTTTCGCCAAGACAGTTCTGGCCCAGGGTCGCGATCCCCTCGAGGTCGGCAAGATGGTGAAGGCGGGGATCGAGGCCGACGAAACCTATATATTCACCGACCAAAATGTCATGCAAACGCTGGTCCGCCGACGCGATGCCTTGCTGGCTTTTACTTGAGGCGACCACGATGACCACTCTGTATGCCGCGCTCGAAGACCACGACGCTTCGCTCGCCTCGCTGCTCGCGGCGCTGCCCACGCCGGCGGAACGCCTTTCAATACGCGGAGATGAAACGGATGTTTCGGCCCTGCGCCGCGGACTCGAAGACGCCGAGGGACCGCTCGAAGCCTTTCTTTTGATCGTGGGCGCAGGCGACGCCAGCCAGGGGCTTGCCGACACCGACTGGCAAGCGCAGGTGCTCGTTCCACTTCGACGAGCCTTTGGCCTGCTCACCGGCGCGGGGCGGCGGTTTCGCCGGGAAGGGCGGGGTACGATCGTCGTCGTGACACCGTCCGGGGCGCTGGGGCCGCCAGAGATCGCTACCCCGCAGCTCGTATTGCAGCGCTCGATCATCGGCATGACCGAAGCTCTGCGTGCTGAGCTTCAAGATTCCGCAATCAGCGTCGGCCTGGTGTTCTACGACAGCGCAGATAGCTCCTACGACGGACTCGCGCGGCGCTTGGCGAGGGCGCTTTCCGCCACGCGGATGTACAGCTTTTCCGGCGACATCACCCGCGAGCGGATCAACGCCTATGTCGGTCCAATGCTGCAGGCGATCGACCAAGCCACGGCAGGGGCGCCGCTCCCGGACATCGGGCCTATGGGGGCGGTCTACGATCTCGCTCTCATTGGCGCGCCGCGACGTTGATACCCGCCGTCTATCCGTTCAGCTACCTCCGGCGAGGTGGTCAGCCAACGGCTGTCGTGAGGGACGCCTAGGCCGAAATAGCCTCGATGTCGATGACCCGTCCAAATTTCCCACGCAGAAAGATCAGCGGAGACTCGGCCCGCTCGGCGGTGATCGCCCTGACCTCGCCAAGCACGAAGAAATGATCGCCGGCTTCCTGTACCGAATAGAGGTCGCAATCGATCCAGGCCACTGCGCCGTCGAGGATCGGCATGCCATTTGCGGTGAGCCGATGGACGACGTCAGAAAATCGGTCCCGATCTCCGCCGGAGAATTTGCGGCAAATCAATTCCTGGTCTTGCGCCAGGATGTTCACGCAGAAACGGCCTGTCGCGGCGATTTTTGGCCAGCTCGTGGAGCGCTTGTCGGGAAAGAAACCAATCAACGGCGGATCCAAAGACACGGAGGTGAAGGTGCCCACCGTCATTCCGATGGGCTCGCCCTCTGCCGTCGTGCTGGTGACCACGCTGACGCCTGTTGGGTAATGGCCCATGACAGTGCGAAATTGTGCGGAATCTATTTTCACCCTAGCAGTCCTTCGAATTCCATCTCCTGGGGAGCCGTCGCAAACGGTTCGTCAGGGCCGAACGGCTGGTTGCGGACAATCGTTAGCCCATAACCGTCGAGTCCCACCGGCTGGAGGTGATCGGAGCTGGTCAACAGGACCATGTCATGGACACCTAAATCGGCGAGAATCTGCGCGCTGATCCCGCAAGTGCGGCGATCCAAGTCCAGGTCAGCGGGACGTGCGCTCAACAGGCTGAGGCCGGCGTCGGTCCGAGGCGCCATGAGCACGATAAGCCCGTGCCCCGCCCGTGCGATCTGCTTCATGGCGCGCGGTATAGCCCTGCTGCGGGCGCCCTCTTCACCGAGCAGATCAGAGAGTAGCGACGCGGTGTGCATTCGCACGAGGGTCGGCCTGCCCGGGGACACGACGCCCTTCTGAAGGACGAAGTTGTCCGTTCCGTCGATCGTGTTGCGATACGTCAGGAGGCGGCATTCGCCCCCATGCTCGGAAGTGAACGAGGTGCTGGACACGCATTCGACCAGATGGTCGACACGCCTGCGATAGGCGATGAGGTCGCGGATCGTACCGATCTTCAATCGGTGTTCCCGGGCGAACGGGATGAGCTGCGGAAGCCGCGCCATCGAGCCGTCCTCATTCATGATTTCACAGATGACCCCTGAGGCGTTCAGGCCGGCCAGGCGTGCGATATCAACCGATGCCTCGGTGTGGCCTGCGCGCACCAGAACCCCGCCCTCGCGCGCCATCAATGGAAACACGTGGCCTGGCGTGACGATGTCGGCACGGGTTTTCGCCGCGTCGACCGCCACCGCTATGGTGCGCGCCCGGTCCCCGGCCGAAATGCCGGTTGTCACGCCCTCCCGCGCTTCGATCGAGACTGTGAAGGCCGTTTCATGCCGCGTGCCATTATTGCGCGTCATCAGTTCGAGCCCAAGCTGGTCGCAGCGGGAGCGGGTCAGCGCCAGACAGATCAACCCGCGGCCATGCTTGGCCATGAATTTGATCGCCTCGGGCGTCGCCATCTGAGCGGGAATGACGAGGTCGCCCTCATTCTCCCGATCCTCATCGTCGACCAGGACGAACATGCGGCCCTTGCGCGCCTCGTTGATGATCTCTTCGGGCGTGGCAAGCGACGTGAACTCATCCTTGCAAGCGCCGAGGCCCGGGCCGTCCAGATCGTTCACCGCTAAGGTTTGGACTGACATGGAATATTCTCCGGCGGTCCCTGAACTAGAGGCGGCGACTGCTCAGTAATCCCCATCGAAGCCGAGCGGGACCGCATCTGTTTGGAACGGGCGTCACTATGCTTCTTGCAGAGAGGCGGCCCAACCTGCGGCTCGACCGTTCCCGGGCGGCTACGTCATTGTGCGATAATTGTCATCATAAGGCAATGTGTGGCGTTTTTCCGGGCCAGTCCAACCGGGCCGGGCTAGACCAGACGAAGGGGGAGGGCGCTGCTCGGGGGCCAAGCCGAACGTGGCGCAGACTCATCGGATGAGCCAGCCGAAAGTATTTTCCTTTGAACAAGCCATAGGCGCGCCTGGAACCGATCTGTGCACGGGCTATGCGCAAATATCCATCGCAGGAAGCGGAGCCAGGCCGGGATCCCTTCGCTTTCCCGGGGTCGGTGGGCATCACTGTGTCTTGGGCGCATGTCGCCCCTACATCGGCTCGATCCCCGTCGCCCGTGAATAATGCCGTCTGGATTAGACGCCGCTACCTGGCAGATTGACCCCACAGGCCGATGATCAAACCGGCTGATCCAAGGGGGGCATATGTCTGTTGAGACCCAAATTCTCTGCTCCACATCGCTTTTTGCGGTGACGCTCGGGGTCGTATCGGCGCTTGCCCCGGCCACGGCCGATGCGCAAAACGCACCGGCTGCGACCGCACCCGCCGCGCTCGGCGAAATCGTCGTCACCGCCGAGCGCCGGGTCGAGAACGTGCAGAAGACGAGCGCCTCGGTCACGGTGCGCGCGGGCCAGGATCTGGTCAAAGAAGGCAGATTCACGCTGCAAGCGATTCTGGAAGACGTGCCGGGCATCACCGGTGGCGCGGCTAGCGCCACGGCTGGTGTCGTCGGGGGCGGAACCGACACGCCGGCCGCCGGCCTGGTCATTCGGGGCATCCCGTCAAACATCGGGGCGGGCGGTTCCACCACCTCCACGGCGTCCGCGGCGGCGGTTTACGTGGACGGCGTCTACAGCGGCATTGGCGGCGATTATGACATCGACCGGGTGGAAGTCGTGCGCGGCCCGCAAGGCACGCTTTACGGCCGCAGCGCCACATCCGGTCTAGTCGCCATAACCACGCGCAATCCCAATCTGAAGGATCTCGGCGGCAGCGCGACGCTCGAAGCCGGCAACTTCAATCTGCAGCACTACACCGCCGTGGTGAACCTGCCGATCGTCAGCGATCAGTTGGCCATCCGCGTGAGCGGCAATCTCTACAAACGCGATGGCTACATCGACCCTTTGGGGGGCGCCATTCGCAACAGCGATGCCAGAATAAAAGTATTGTACAAGCCTAACGACAACGTTTCGCTTCTGGCCGGTGCGGCCCTGCAGGACAATGTCGACCACAACGGTGGCCATGAAATCGGCGCGTCGCTCGTCCCGGGGGCGGTGACGTATGTCGATGTGCCTGTGGGAAAAGTCAACAATAACTTCCGGCAATATTGGGCTGAGCTCAATGTCAACCTCGGGTTTGGGACCCTGACCTATCAGCCAGCATACCGGACCTGGAAGCAGGCCGGCGTGATAAACAGCGTGACCCCCCTCGGTGTTGGGACTCAGCCCCTGAGCACACCGAAAGACAATTTTCTGACTCAAGAGCTGCGCCTGTCGTCCAGTCCGGGCTCCAAGTTGATCTGGCAGGCGGGCATCGCGTACTATAAAAATGACTTAGTCAATTCCAATATCTCCAATTTCAACGGCCAAATGGCGTTTGGGGTCGATGAGACTAAGCAGACGGAAGCGTTAGGCGTTTTTGCACAGGCAACCTATCCGGTAACTGAGACGACGCGCATCACGGCCGGTGTGCGCTACGACCACACCACGGTGTCGACCGGGGAAATATATCAACTTGGCCCGTTCCTCTTCCCGCCGAACACTCCGCTGCCGCCGCCCTTTGTTTTGTCGGGCGCCGCAGGCAAGCGCAAATTCAACAATGTGACCTACAAGCTGCGTTTGGAGCACGACCTCGCGCCGACCAACCTGCTGTACGCTTCGGTCTCGACGGGTTTCTCGCCGGGCGACGTGGTGGTGGCGGCATCCTGTCCCGCATCGATCAGCCTCACCCCGCCTTGCCCTATAGAGCTCAAGGCTGAGACGCTCACGAGCTACGAAATTGGCTCAAAAAACCGGTTCCTGGACGATAAACTGCAGGTGAACGGGGATGTGTTCTATTCCACCTATGGCGCGTTCCAGTCTGGGGCAATCAACGTAAACGAAGGCGCCGGGCCGCCGGCATTCGCGCCATTGGCTTCGCCAATGAAATCCTACGGCGTGGAAATCGAGGCGCGCTACAAGATTACGCCGGCGGATTTGCTGAGCCTGAACTTCAGTGCGATCAAATCGCTCTATTTCAACAAGCCGCCCCTCTTCGCCCGCTTCGTGGCGGAGGATGAGGTAACCGACAGCGGCGCGTGGGGGTCGGTGGCGCCCATTCCGGTCAGCGCGTCGTTTGCGTACCAGCACGTCTTTACGCTGCCGGGCGATTCAACGCTGAGGTTGCGCGCAGAGGTGCTGTATTCCTCGGGTCATGGCGGGCACCTCAACGCCGCGGAGCAAGCCAACGGCCAACAGCCCTTGGTGCACATCGATTCCGCCGTGACCGGCAACTTGAATGCCACATGGACGCCGAACGACCGCTTTTCTGTCAGCGCCTATGTGCGCAACCTCAGCAATCTTCGCTACTTCACCAAAATCATTCTCGACTCGTCGGGGCCATCCTATCAATACCAGCCGAGGTACAATGATCCGCGAACCTTTGGGATCGTGCTGAACGTGAACTTCTGAACAGTACGGGATCCCATCGCGGTGGCTTTCGGCCGCCGGCATCTGTCTCTCCCCCTCGATCTACGCGGTCTAGGTCGAGGGCGCCCCGTCGGCCTCAGGCGCAACGGGGTGGCTTCGAACAAGGCGTAGCCCGCTCGCGCGTGGGCTACGCCCAAGTTCGATGGCCTGCTCAGCGACTGGGGACGACCCCGCGTGCTCCTGCTGAGCGCCGTAAACGCCCACGATATCTGTCGGCCGCCTGCCCCCGCGTTGCAGGTCACTCCAGCAGAAGACCAGGCTTTCGCCATCGGTCCGGGTAAGCTTGCCATGGCCGCTGCTAGCGGCGACCTGCAGCACACCCCGGAAGCTGCCGAGGTGCGCGAGCGGCCGCTCGCCGGTTCGCTCGTCGGTTCTGTGGTCGCGGGCTCGGCCCAAGCTCATCTCCCGTGGTGCGATGTGCGCGAGGTTCACGCAATAGAGGAGCAGTAACGTCAGGATCAGGACAAATCAGGGCCTCAGACGACCCACGCAGCGGACGAGTTGACGAAGGTAGGCCCGCGCGGCCATCGCCCGCTTTTCCTTGGAATGCTTGCCTTACAGGTTCGGCGCGTCGGCGGCTCGGCGGCGCGGGCGAGTCCGGCGACCGATGCGGCGGCCTTTTCGAGGCGCAAGAACAAAAATCCAGCCGACTTTGGAGGTTGACGCCCGAGTTCTGATTTCTAGGTCGATGACGGCGGCCGCGACTTTGTTTCCCTGGTGTCGTACTTCAGCCCATCGATCGAACAGGTATCTGGCGCTCTTGTTCGAACTTGAGCCTGCGGCGGCGACGGTCCGCTTGCGCAGACTGGCGCCTACATCGCTGGGGCAGACTATACCATCGCCGATATGGCCTGCTTTCCCTGGATCCAGACCTATAAGGCGCAGGAGATCGCCATAGACGACTTCCCGAACATCCGCCGTTGGTATGATGTGTTGAAGGTCCGGCCCGGCCTGCGGAGAGGCATGGATTTTGGTCGCGATCGGATCAACCGCAACCCGCAAGCCGACGCCACGACCCGGGAAATCTTGTTCGGCATCAAGAAGGACTGACCCGTTGGCTGAGATCGAGTTCTTCTTCGACCTTTCCTCTCCGTGGACCAGGCTCGCTTTCCACAACATCCAACCCATCGCCCTGGAAACAGGCGCGAGCATCGTCTGGCGGCCGTTCCTCGTCGGGGGGGTCTTCAACGCGGTGAACCCGACCGTCTATGCTGGCCGCGCTGACGCCGACAATCCCAAGCACCGCAACACCTTCAAATGGCTTAAGGACTGGGCGCGCCTGGCGGAGGTTCCGATGAACTTTCCTTCGCGTCACCATCCGCTGAAATCGGTCCGGGCGATGCGCGCCTGCTGCGCGCTGGAAGACGATCAGGCCGCGCTGTTCCGCTTCGCTGAAGCGGCTTTCAACGCCTATTTCGGCGATAAGATGAATCTGGACGACGCCGAGGTCCTGACACAGGTCGCCGACGCCGCTGGCTTTGACGGGGCGGCGCTGCTGCGCCGGTCTGAGCAAGATGAGGTCAAGCTGAGGCTGCGGGCAAACACCCAGGAGGTTATCGACCGCGGCGGCTTCGGATCTCCATCCATCTTCATCAACAAGACGGACCTCTATTTTGGGAACGACCAGCTGCCGATCGTGCGGCTCGCCCTCCAGGAATCCGTGGCGAGAGCATCCTAACGGAGCTTCACTTGCTCCTGTGGTCCTCGGCCGAACTCCGTCATCGCGAACGGAAATGATCGCCAATTTCCTGTCGTCCCGATCAGGCGGGCTACGCCAGCGCCAGCTTCCAGGAAGCGGACATACGGGCCGGCAGGGGAGGGTGGTGGGCTGTCGCGAGGTTCCTCCCGGAAAGTTGCCGTTCATCCTCGCTTTCAAACCGTCGGTGAAAATTTACCGCATTCTTTTCAGGGTTGTGAAATCATTCCCAATCAAGCTGGCGGAGATCAACTGCGGACCCATCGATATGCCTTCGACATCGGGATTCGGACGACGAGGTATTGCATCGCCTGACGCACCGCCGAAGGCGGCTGGCGATCCCGGACTTGAACGCCAGTCTGGTTCGAGCACTTCCAGCTTCATTGGGCTGCTATTCAGCTTCGAAGGGCGCGTTCCGCGATTGAGTTATTGGCTCAGTCAAATTGGCTGCATCATCGCCTCCCAACTTGTTGCGTATTTGTGCCGCGCCCTGAGTGAAGGGCTACGTCAGCACGGTGAGGGTGCATCCTCATCATTGGGCTTAGCCTCGCTCGCCTTGATCGTGATGTTGATTCTCCTGGGTGTCCTGGCTCTAGCTTTCTGGGTTAGTTTGACTTTCGTTGTCAGGCGCTGGCACGACCGCGGCAAATCCGGAGCGTGGGCGCTCCTGGGCTTCATTCCGATCATCGGCTGGATGTGGCAGGGCATTGAGTGCGGCTTTCTTGAGGGATCCTTGGGCCCCAATCGGTATGGCCCCTCACCAAAGGGGATCACTGGGGTAACCTTCGAAGATCTTGGCTCCGCAACGGTCGCCTAAGGCAGCTCAAGGCTGCGGTTCTGGGCGGATCAGCGCCAGAACCGGCCGTTTCGAACTGCGCAGTTGGGTCGATGTTCGCCGGCGGCGCCCCCGCGACAACTCGCCGTTCACCTCGCCCAGCCAGCCGCTCGCCATAAGCCGCCCTGCCGAAGGATGGCCCCAAAGCAGCGCCTGCTTCCGCATAGCGGTCCTCCCGACTGGCAGGGAAGCCATCAACGAAAGTTCTTTTTCACCTCGTGAAGGGGGCGGGCCTCCGCCTCGCTAAATCCAGTCGCCGCTGATTGCCATCGAGCTGACGAAGCAGCCGAGCAGCCAGCCAGGAATGTTCAAAATAACAAACAGCGCACTCAGATCGCGAGAGCCTCGCGTACGGATGACCAGGGCCGCGGCAACAATCGGCCATCCGAACAATACTGCCGAAACAGGCCAAAACGCCCACTTCGGGCTTGCATACCTCACATCCATTGCGTCCAAAAACAATGCTGACCATGGGATCAAGGCCGCCCATAGTGCTGGCACCGCCAGGAACGCGATCAACGCCCAGCGGTCGCGCAGGGAATTCCTTACTCTTCTGAGTGCGAGTGCGGCCAGGGTCGCGAGCGCCGCCACAGCCAGCGGATAGATCATGTCCGCGTTGAAGAGCATGAACGAAAGACTGGGAAGCAGGTGGGAAAATCCTCGGGCCATTGTCCTATTGTGCCGGCTGATAGATCCGCCGTCCAACAGACCCATTTATCGACCCTCAGAGCCGCCTCCCTGGGTCAAGCCGCCGTCTGGGATCCCCCGCCAGTGCCTCGCCAGAACCTGTCATTGGCTTCGACGGGCCGGAGCCATCCGCAGATCTCGATAGCGGACATATCGCAACGCATCTCCGCCGGCGAATTGCGCGTCTTGGAGCCGTCAACCGATCGGTTTTCGAACAAGGTGCCCGATCAAGTCCAAACGGAGCGGCCTTGGCCCTTTGCGGCGTTCGGGGATCGCCTTCGACCGGCTGCCTAACCCGCCATCTTCAGGGCGATGCATTCCTCGAAAAATGCGATGGCTCGCATGTGATAGGCGCGCGCAATGTGATGAGAGCTGGCGTTGTGTCCGGACCTGGGCTGGAGGTGAAAGCGGGCGTTGGGGCTGTCGCGCATTAAAGACTCAGCCATGTCAAGCGCCTCCCGCCCCGTCACTTGCATGACTTCATGCTCAGCGGCCGTCAATTGCACCGGGATGCGGATGGTCGGCAGGATTTCGGGCCAGGCCGCCGGCATGGCCAGGGCGTCGCGATATTCCGCCAAGGGCATGGGCTGCAACAGGGTGTGGTCGTTGGCGAACGCTTCGGCCGAATAGCTGTCATCGGGGCCGAACAGCAGCCATTTGTGCAGTTCATCGCTGAGCGCCGGCAAATGGGCGCCAGCCATGGTCCAGGAAGTGACCTCATCGCCACCAGAACTGGGCGGATAGGCCAGAGGAACGCCGAGCACGTCCACGCCACCCAGGCGCGCGCTGCGCGGGTCGGCGGCCATCAGCAGAGTGAGAATGGCGCCGATCGAATGGCCGATGACGAAGACGGGTCCGTCAAACCCAAGCTCTCCCTTCCAACAGTCGATGACGTCAAACAGAAACGAGACCTGGGATTTGTTGTCGATGCGCGCCGGGTCTAAATCGTGTGCAGCGCCGTAACCCGGCCGATCGACGGCCAGGACGTGAAAACCGAGGTGGGAGCCGAGATTCAGCAATGAGTAGCGTCCCTCCTCGACAGGGCAATGCCAATAGCCCGCCGAATAGCCGCCGCCGTGCAGTGCGAGGATCAGGCCGCGGGCGGAGCCCTGTGCGCGGCTGGCAAGACCCGAGAGCGTGATGTCGGCCGTGCGCACCATCACCTCGCTGACGATCGACTGAGTCAGATTCGTACCTCCTTAGGCCTTGCCATAAGCGACTGGGCTTTGATCACGGCGCTCATCGCGCGAGACAAGGCGCGGCCAGCGAAATTGGCGGGGGGAGTGTACGTCATCAATGGTCCGGGGCCGCAACGAATCTCCAAGTCGCCGTCGCGCGTCTTGGTCCCAGCTCCAGGCGCTGCGCCGGCCGCAGCCGGTGATCTCGCCGCGCACCGACACGATACGCTCAGCGCCGGTCGGCACGACCGCCTGTGATCCTTGAGCCCCTTGGCCTTGCAAGGATGGCAACTCCTGATAATAATACTACGTCATGCGTAGTACGCGAAACGTAGCAAAGATGGTCGACCCTGGTCACTACTCGGATCCGCCGATGCTCGTGCTCGCCAGCCTTGCGGCGGGCGCCAAGCACGGCCACGCCATGCTCGACGACATCGAACAGATGTGCGGCAGCCGACTTGGACCCGGTACCCTCTACGGGGCCATCGTGCGGCTGGAGAAGCAAGGCTGGATCGAGGCCCTGCCGATGGAAGACCGCCGCAGGCCCTATCGTCTGACGACGGCGGGGCGCGCAGCCTTCGTCGCTAAAATGTCGACCCTCCGGCGCTTCGTCGCCGCCGGTGAGCAGAGGCTCGGGATCGCATGAGGCGACGTACGGCCCAGGGGCTGGCGAGGCTCTATCCCCCGGCCTGGCGTGCGCGGTTTGGTGTCGAATTTGTACGCCTCCTGGAAGGCGAGGCGCTGGGATCGCACGTGCTGCTGGACGTTCTCGGCGCCGCGTTCGCCGAGCGCCTTTTCAACCTCTCTGGATTGGAGACCGTCTCGATGGCTGCTTATCCGGCAAGTGTCATGGCCTTGGCGAGACGGCCAAGCGCATTCATCCCCGTCCTGATGTCCCTCGCCGCCGCCTCGCTCGTGCTCGGGAGGATCGCCGTAGTCGGCGCGGCGCGGGAGCCGGACGAGGGCGCCGTCGCGCACCTGTTTCAGCTGCTCATCGCAGGGGAGCTGCCGGTGCTGGGCTTCTTCGTCCTCAAGTGGCTGCGTAAGAACGTGCGGGCGGCGTTGACCATCCTGGCGATCCAGGCCGCCACGATCGCCGCGGCGCTATTTCCGGTCTGGTACTTCGGTCTCTAGCCGCCGCATATAGGCCCCGGATCATCGTTGTGACCCCTTAGCTGGCCCGCCGTTCACGCCCCAGCGAATGGCAGCAGTGGGTCAGACTCTGCCGCGAGGTTCGGTGCCGGAGCTCGCCCTTCGTATGGCCGAGTGCCGCTCGCCAGAAGCCGCCCTCCTGGGAGGGCGGCCTCAGCAGAGTCAGCTTCCCGGAGCCGGACGTTGCGAGGGGGCAGTCAGGCGTCGGCGACTTCGAAGCCGAGCTTGCGAAGGGCTATGACGGCGGCGTCCTGATCCTGCTGATAGTTGCCGCCGGAGATGCCGATGCCGCCGATCAGCTTGCCGTCCTCGGTGATCGGATAGCCGCCGCCGACCGCGACCATGCGCGGCAGATGGGCGAGCGGCGCGACCTTGGGATCGTTCGTGACGTAGTCATTCCAGACATGCGTCGGGAAGCCGAACGAAGCGGAGGTCCAGGCCTTATCGACCGCTACGGAAGCGGTCAGGAACGGCGCGCCGTCGGTCCGCTCGAACGCGCGAAGATGGCCCGTGGCGTCCGTGACGGCGACCGCCGCCTCGATACCGATCTCGCGAGCCGCGGCCAGTGCGGCCTCGATCAGGGCGACGGCGGTTTCGCGGTTGATGGAGGCGGTGGGGATGGACTTGGTGCTCATGACCTTTCCTTTCTTCGGGAAGCGAACGCCCATGCCTTTCTGGATTCGGGCGTTGGTGGATTTCGGGGATAGAGTGGGGGGAAGTCGTCGATGCGATCGGTTGCTCAGAAACCCTCGAGGACGATCTTGCCGCGCGCCTTGCCGCTCTCGATCAGCGCATGCGCGTGCTTGAGATTGGCGGCGTTGATGGGCGACAGCCGCTCGGTGAGGGTCGTGCGCAGCTTGCCGTCGTCGACCAGTTGGCTGACCTCGTTCAGGATCCGGCCCTGTTCCCCCATGTCCGGCGTCTGGTAGATCGGACGGGTGAACATCAGCTCGTGATGGATCGAGACCGCCTTCCGCTTGAAGAGCATGATGTCGAACCCAGCCGGGTCGTCGATCAGGCCGAAGCGGCCCTGCGGCGCGATCAGCTCGGCGACGTCCTGAACATGCGCCGCGGTCTGGGTCGTTGAGAACACGAAGGCGGGCGCGCCGAGGCCGAGCGCCTCGACCTGCGGGGCCAGCGGCTGGCTGTGGTCGATGACGTAGTGGGCGCCGAGCGCGCGGACCCAGTCCTGCGTCTCGGGTCGCGAGGCGGTCGCGATCACGGTCAGATCGGTGCGCTGCCGGGCGATCTGGATCGCGATCGAGCCCACGCCGCCCGCGCCGCCGATGATCAGGATAGCCGGCGCGCCGCCCGGGACGGGCCTGGTCACATCGAGCCGGTCGAAGAACGCTTCCCACGAGGTCAGCGCCGTCAGCGGCAGCGCGGCGGCTTCAGCCCAGTCGAGCGAACGCGGCTTGCTGCCGACGATGCGCTCATCGACCAGGTGAAGCTCGGCGTTGGTCCCCTGACGCGTGATCGAGCCGGCGTAGAACACCGCATCGCCCGGCTGGAACAGCGTAGCGCTGGGGCCTACGGCGCGCACGACGCCGGCCGCGTCCCAGCCGAGCACCTTCCAGTCATCGCCGCCGTTTGGCGGCGCGCTGCGCCGGACCTTGTAGTCGACGGGGTTCACCGACACAGCCTTCACCTCGACGAGGATGTCGCGCCCGGTCGGCGAGGGCTCCGTAAGGTCGATATCCACCAGGGACGCTTCCGCATCGATCGGCCCGGGGATCTTGTAGCCAACGGCTTTCATCTCGCGCTCCTGCTTGCTTGGAGCGAATGTATTCGGTATCGCTTCATCCTGCGATACGCACAAAATCTGCCTATAGTGTCGAAAAGGATACCGTCTTGGTCAAGCCGCGCCACTCGAACTTCGACTGCGCGCCTGGTTGCGCCGTCGAGGCCGCCATCAGCCTCATCGACGGCAAATGGAAGTGCGTGATCCTCTTCCACCTGCTGAACGGGACCGCCCGCTTCAACGAACTGCGGCGTCAGATTCCGGGCGCGACGCAGCGCACGCTGACCAACCAGTTGCGCGAATTGGAGATGGACGGGCTGATCGAGCGGACCGTGTACGCCCAGGTGCCTCCAAAGGTGGAATACAGCCTTTCCGAGCTCGGGCGCAGCATGACCCCGGTCCTGCAGGCGCTGAAGACGTGGGGCGACGCGAATATCCATCGGTTCGCAAAGCCGTCCCGAAAGGCTGCATGAGTTCGAGCGGTCAGGCGATCGGTGCAACGACGCTCCGGCCAAATATCGCCCGAGGCCGAGCCCGTCGCGATCTCCGTCCGGAAGAGGCGGATCAGCGGCAAAGCCTGCTGTTTGCAGAGGCCGACAAGGCTCGCCACAAGCCGACATGCCGTACTGCCGGTCTAAAGCCGAGCTTGCTTCCACATTGCAGTCATAAGCCGATGGGTCGGGAAGGGTGAGTATTTACGGGCGGCGACCGGCGGGGGGCAGGTCACGTCGAACGCTCCACCACCGGCGTTGTCGATGTCATTTCCTTAGTGCTGGGGGCTGGAGAACCCCCTGCTCTGGCGTCGTCGACGCCAATCGGTAGAGTGCACTCGCGCTCGGCTGTGCTGGCGCGATAACGCAAGGTTTGTGATCGTTTAGCATGGGAGATGCGATGCCAGAGGGAACGCCCGACCTGCGCCGCGAGAGACGATACTTCACAATTTCGGCGATCCTGCTCGCGTTACTGACGATTGCCGGCTTCAGCCCGCACTATTTCATGCCGAATGCGTTTCCCGGGATGTTCGCGCCGCTGACCCCGCTGCTTATCTTCCACGCAGCGTTGATGGCTAGCTGGATGGCGATCTTCCTGCTGCAGTCTTTGCTGATTACCTCGCGCCGGCTTGCCTGGCACAAGAAGTTGGGCGTTGTAGCCATTGCTCTTGCGTTCCTGCTTGTGCCGACCGGCTGTGTTTCGACCCTAATACCGGCCGAACGAGCCATTCTTCGGCAAACGCCGGACATGCTACAGCGGCTGAACGTGGTGGCGCTGGAAACCACCCAAATGCTGTTGTTTGGTGGGCTCTTCGCGGTGGCCATAATGCAACGCAATAGAGCCGCCGTTCACAAGCGCCTCATGCTGTTGGCGACGTTAAGCATCTTGCCCAACGCGATCGTGAGGCTCGCGCTGATAGGCGTGCTTCCATTCGAATACAATTGGCAGTTTCTGACGGTTTGGGCAGTAATGGTTCTCGGCTTCGTCGCCGCCGATAGTCTCCGTATTCGTAAACTGCACCCAACCTTCGCGACGGGTGTACCGATCACTATCGGAGCGATGGTCATCGCGCAGGTCATTGGCACGAATGAAGCTTGGGTACACTTTTGGGTCCAGTCTGTGCGATAAGCATCGAGCGCAGATTTGCGTGCCTTGGCGAGACCCTGCACCGAGCGGAAAGCACTTACACCCTCTGGCTCGCATCCCTCCGCACGCCTAAGTTGCCTGTCAAAGACTGGAGAAACCCATGTCCCGCGCCGTCCTTGTCGCCGCCGCCCTGGGCCTGGCGGCCTCTTTCGGTTGGGCGGCCGCAGCCTCAGCCGCGCCGCCGGACGACAAAGCGGCGATCGCCGCCGTCATCCGAGCGGACGTTGCCCGGATGATTGCGGGAATTAACGCGCACGATGCCGGTGAGGCGACCAAGTTCGACGCGCCCGACATGGTGTCGATGGAGGCTGGCCGGCCGTCATCCTTCGGCGCTGACGCCGACCGGGCCGGACTGGCGATGGTGATGAAATATGAGCCAAGTTGGCGCGTGACGGTAGTCGACGAAACCGTAGACGTGGCCGACAGCGGCGAACTTGCGGTCTATCGCTGCACAGCGAACCAGGAGTTCACATCAGCGGACGGCGCGCCGATGATCGAGAAAATGAACTTCCTGGCTGGTTTCAAGCGCAAGGCGGATGGCGTGTGGCGGGTGACTTGGTCGATGGTCGCGCCCATGGAGAAGCCGCATAGGAAGTAGCGGCTCGGCCCGTCCGCCCTCGCTAAACCAGCGTCCGAGAACCCGCGGCCCGCTGAGCCATCCGGGTATGGACGGATCAGCTTCGCGATACGGCGGTCCGGTCTGATTCATTCTCGACCGCCGGTTTCCGCGGGGATAGTCGCTCCTCGACGGCCGCGGAGCCGGGAACCGGGTCGACGGCGCAAAACCGCGCCAGTCCCAACGGCCCCGGGGTAGCGCACCTCGCCTTTCGCCTTGCGAGCAGATCTCGCCAATCGCCATCGTCCCCCCGGGCCGTTTGCGCAGGATCAATGCGGGATCTTCAACAGCGAGGAGTATGCGTCCGATCTCCACCTACGCGCCCGTCAGATGCCAGTTTATCAGCTTCGCCTCTTGGTCAGCCAGCCGTCCTGCATCCAGCTTGAGAATGCGACCTTCCCTGACGATGACGCTGCCATCGACTATGTCGGTCGACTTGATCCGCGGGGCGGGGCGGAAATCTGGCGCGAAGGTCAGCTTGTCGCTCGTTTCTCCGGGGTTGTTTCGGCGCCGTTTGGATCGCCATAGGTCCCGGGCGCCGCGCAAGACCATCGTTCCGACAACGCGAGAGCGACCACATCGCTTGCCCAGCCCGGCGTCTCACCTACGCTGACGCCCTTGCGCCAACCGGCTGCTACGACGCCGTGGGAAACGAGCTCGAGATCGCGCGCCGCAAAACGGAGCCGCCAACGTTCGATCCGTTCGGCGCTGCGCCTTGGCAGCAATCGACCGCTTCGCCGTCGGCCAACTCGACACGGGCGCGGCGGTGGCACCGGCGCTGATGTTCCAATGCATCGCGCTGCCCCCTCACTGAGTGGGGGATACTCGAATTTGGCGAACGGTGCGACGCCAAGTCGCGAATCGATCGCAACGTGTTCACGCTAGGCTAAGCCGTCATCTGCGATTGTCTGGTCTCGGACACGAGTGAGCGTGGTTTTGATGTCGCCGTTGCAGGTCAGAGGCAAGGAAATGGGCCAGCCAGGGTCTACCCAGGCCTCGGCGATGCAGCGGCTGATGCGGCTCGAAGCGATCAGCGAGACCCAGACCTGGCTCGCCGATTTCGACTTCGACCTGGACGGCTTCATGGCCGCGGTGGTCGAGCGTGTTCCCCGCTTCACCAACGCCGAGGGCGTAGTCGTCGAGCTCGTCGAAGGCCAGGACATGGTCTATCGCGCGACCAGCGCGCATCTTCGCCGGAATCTGAACCTGCGGCTGCCGCGAGCGGACAGCTTCTCTGGTCTGTGCGTCGAACAACAGCGGACCCTGCTGTGCCGCGATTCCCGGTCCGATCCTCGGGTCAACAAGGACGCTTGCGACAAGGTCGGCGCCCGGTCGATGGTTTGCGCGCCCCTGTTGACGCATGGACGCGCAGTCGGGGTTCTGAAGGCGCTGTCGGCAAAGCCCGACCACTTCACGCCCGATGACGTGGAAGTACTCTCGCTTCTGGCGCGCTCGCTGGCGGCGGCGCTGTCCAAGCAACTCGCCTACGAAGCCTTGCAGCGCGAGACCGAGGCCCGCCGGCGGCTGGAAATCTCGCTTCGAGCCAGCGAGGCGCACGCCAGGGCCCAGACCGAGCTTTTCGAAAACGGCTTTCGCTACGCCCCCATCGCCAAAGCCCTGGTCGGCCTCGACGGACGCTTCATCAAGGTCAATGCGGCCTTCACCGCCCTGGTCGGCTATGAGGAAGCGGAGATGCTGGATCTCGATTTCCAGCACCTCACCCATCCGGACGACCTGGATCGCGACCTGGGCCAGCTGGCCAAGCTGACGGCTGGCGAGATCGAGCTTTACCAGATGGACAAGCGCTACATCCGCAAGGATGGCCGCATGGTCTGGGTCAGCCTTTCCGTCTCACTGGTGCGCGAACGTTCCGGCGAACCCAAGCACTACATCGCCCAGGTCCTGGACCTGACCAAGCGCATGGAGGCCGAGGCGCGCTATCAGCTGATGGCCGAGAACACGACCGACATGATCGTGACCTCGGACATGCGCGGACGCCCGACCTTCGTCTCCGCCGCTTGCACGGCCATGACCGGCTGGACGGTCGAGGGCGCTCTCGGCCGCAATACGGCGGACTTCGCCCATCCGGACGATTTGCCCGGCCTGCAGAAGGTGTTCGCGCGCACGGCGGCGGGAGAAAGCGGCCTTCGCGTGCGCTGGCGGGGGCGCCACGCAGACGGCCGCTGGATCTGGCTGGAATCGAGCCCTTCGCTCCTGACAAGCGAAGACGACCAGCCGCTGTTCGTCGACGTGGTCCGAGACATCTCGGCCCAGGTGGCCCAGGAGCAGGCGCTGGAAGAGGCGACACAGGCGGCCGAGGCGGCCTCGGCGGCCAAGACCGAATTCCTGGCCAACATGAGCCACGAGATCCGCACCCCCCTGACCGCGGTCATCGGGTTCAATAAGCTCCTGCTCGATAGCGGCGGGCTGACCGACGCCGACCGCGGATTGGCGGAGCGCGTCGGCGGCGCCGGGCGGGCCTTGCTCGCGATCGTCAACGACATCCTCGACTATTCCAAGATCGAGGCCGGCCAATACAAGCTGACGCCCCGCGCCGTAGTCCCCGCCGATGTGGTCGCAAACGTGATCGCCATGTTCGAATCCCTGGCTGCGGACAAGGGGCTGGACCTGTCGCTCGCACTGCAGGATGGGCTTCCGCGCCTGCTTCTGCTCGACCCCGAGCGGCTCAGCCAGATCCTCGTCAATCTGATCGGCAATGCCGTCAAGTTCACCGATCGCGGCGGGGTGACCATCAGCGTGGCGCACGCTGGCGATGAGCTCGAGGTCAGCGTGCGCGACACCGGACCGGGTATGAACGAGGAGGATCGCGGCCGCCTGTTCCAGCGCTTCACCCAGCTGGACAGCTCCACGACCCGCCGTCACGGCGGCACGGGTCTCGGCCTGGCCATCTGCCGGGGGCTGTCCGAAGCCATGGGTGGAGGTATCGACGTGACCTCGACCCTCGGCGAAGGCTCGTGCTTCCGCTTCTGGATCAGGGCCCCGATCCCCGACGTATCGACGATCGACAGGGTCGACTCGACCGCAGGGGCCGAGTCGCTGCTTGGTGTGCGGGTGCTGGTGGTCGACGATAACCCATCGAATCGCGACCTGGCGCGCGCGACCCTGGAAGTCATCGGCGCCGAGGTCAGCGAAGCCGCCGACGGGCTCGCCGCCCTGGAAGCCGCCGCATGGACGCCGTTGGACGTGATCCTGCTCGACGTCCGCATGCCGGGGCTCGACGGCCCGGCGACGCTGGAGCGGCTGAGAGTGGCTGAGGGCCCCAACCAGACCGTGCCGGTGCTCTGCTTCACCGCCGACGCGGACGTCAGCGGCTACCTGGCCGCCGGCTTCGACGGCGTGGTCCGCAAGCCGATTGAGACGCGTGACTTCCTGCAGGCCGTTTCCGAAGCGGCGTTCGGGCCGCAGCCCGTATCAGAGTTCCGGCATGAGCATGGTTGCTGAAGCGCGCCCTAAACGCGTGCTGGTGGTCGATGACGAGCCGCTGATGGTGGATCTGATCACCACGCGGCTTGAGGTGAGCGGCTATCAGACCTTCTACGCCCGCAACGGCCGCGGAGGGCTGGAGCGGCTGGCCGAAACCCGGCCCGACGCCCTGGTGCTCGACATCAATATGCCGGTGATGGACGGCTTTAAGGTGCTGGAGCAGATGAAGGCGAGCGGGCTCCTGGCCAAGACCCCGACCATGGTGCTGACCGCCCGCAACCAGGCGGCCGACGTCAAGCGCGCCATCTCCCTGGGCGCGCGAGACTTCCTGACCAAGCCATTCGAAGACCAGACCCTGTTGCTGCGGGTCGCGAGGCTGCTGCGGCCCCCGAGGTCGGCGCCGGCGTCCAACCCGGAAACGGGGTCGCAGAGCCAACTCATTTGATCTCAGCGCTACGGACGTCGCAGGTTGACGATCTCGAAGGACGTCGATTGGCCTTCGGGATCGACGTCGCGGTAGGCGCCCCATGAAGGTCATTGTCGAAGCCTTACCGCCGGTAGGTGGCGTCGAACGCAAGTCCAACGCGGCGCTGATGATGCCCAGCAGTTCACTTGGCGCCTTGTTCGACTGGTACGACTAATTCCTCTATGGGGCCCCGGCCGGTAAGGTCGCCCGTCAGTTTCGCCAGTAGGAGACATACTGGCTAGGCGACTTACAGCCGAGCTTGCTTCCGCATTGCGGTCATAGCCAGGGCGTGCGGGGACGGTGAGATGAAGGATAGCGCGGGTAACGACGTTGGCGCCCGCTCCGAAGGCGAACGGACCTATCACACTTTCAGCAGGCAGCCGCCCGCAACAGCGCCGCCGTCAGTTCCTCCGGCCGGTCGAGCATGATGTCGTGGCCGCAGGCGATCTCACTCGTCGACCAACCCCGCACCTTGGCGCGCTCGTAGAAGCCGGTGAATGGCGTCGCCTCCCAATCCGATGCGTAGATGTAGTGGATCGACCGCGCGGCAGGAGCGCTGTTGTCCAGACGCAGCTTCTGCTGGAAGCAGGCCAGTGGCTGATCGGTGCATTGGGCGTCGACCCAGCTTCGGTCGGTGGCGTTGACGTTGAAGACCTCCGCTGGGATAGGCGGTACGCGCCATCCGTCGCCGAACGTCTCGGCGGCCACCAGCTGGCCATGACGATGTTCCACCGGCAAGACGTCGTGTAGCGACTGGCCGTTTTCCAGCACGAACGCGTCCAGGTAGATGAGCGCCGCGATCCTCTCGCCCATCCGATCCGCGACTCCGCTGATCACGCAACCCCCATAGGAGTGACCTACCAGGACAACGTCCGTCAGCTCCTCCCAGCGGATCAGATTGGTGACATCGTTGATGTGCGTATGAAGGTCGACATCGCGCGACAGCAGATGACTCCGCTCGCACAAGCCGGTCAGGGTTGGGGTGAAGACGGCGTGTCCCTGGGCGATCAGCGCATCGCGCACACGCTTCCAGCACCAGCTGCCGTGCCAGGCCCCTGTGACCAACACGAAAGTCGTCATCGCCCGCCTCCTGCCCGCCAGCGCCAGCAGTCATATCATGAGTTTTCCGCCTGCCGCGACGAATGCTGGCGATCCATCCAGAATTCGGACTCGAACGAGCGGGGTCGGACCTGATCGCCGGCCGCCGTCGCCTGAAGGTCTCGTTTCCGGAGCGGTCCCAGTATCCGCTTGGGACGCTTCTTGCCCTTTCGCCTGGCGAACACGTCTCGCCAATTGCTATCGTCGCCCCAGCCCGTTTGCGCAGGATCAATGCGGGATCTTCAACAACGAGGAGAATGTGTTGGGTCTCCACCCAGGCGCCCGTCAGATGCCAGTTTATCAGCTTCGCCTCTTGGTCATCGAGCCGCCCTGCATCCAGCTTGAGGATGCGACCTTCCCTGACGATGACGCCGCCATCGACTATGTCGGTCGACTTGATCCACGGGGCGGGGCGGAAATCTGGCGCGAAGGTCAGCTTGTCGCTCGTTTCTCTGGGGTTTTTTCGGCGCCGTTTGGGTTGCCCTAGGCCCCAGACGCCACGCAAGACCGTCGCCACGATCAACGCGACAGCGACCATGTCGCTTGCCCAGCCAGTCGTCTCACGTACGCTGACGCCGTTGCGCCCACTCGACCTGGAACGAAACTCGCCTTGTTTGCTCCGACGGGCCAGCCCGTCGGGGACTGCAAACCTTCCAGTTCCGGGGTCCCGCCAATTCCTGTCGTTGGCGGGACCGCACTAACGCCACGTTTGTTTCTCCAAACCCGACATTCCAGACAGGGATTTGTGACTCCGTGCGGATCCTGAAAGGTCTGCTTTTCGCGCCCTCAGACCGTGGGAACCGTGCCCCCGTCGATGATGTATTCCGCCCCGTGCACGGCGCTGGCGCGGTCGCTGGCGAGGAAGGCGATCAGGTCGGCGACCTCCTCGGGGCGGTTCGGTCGGCCGATCGGGATCCCTCCGAGCGATCGCATCAACCCTTCGCGCGCAGCGCCGGTCTCCACGCCCTCCGCCCGCGCCAGGCGCTCGATCATGCGGCTCGCCGCGTCGGTCTCGGTGAAACCCGGCGAGACGCGGACCACGCGGACGCCTTGAGGGCCGACCTCATTCGACAAGGCCTTGCTGTAGTTGCTGAGCGCCGCCTTGGCGGCTGCATAGGCGAGGGTGGACTGGTAAAGCGGAAGCACGCGCTGAATGGACGAGACGTGGACGATGACGCCATAGCCCTGGTCGATCATCGTCGGCAGCAGCGCCCGGTCCAGGCGCACGGCTGACAGCAGGTTCGCGTTCAGCGCATCGGTCCAGTGGTCGTCCGTCAGGGCGGCGTATCCGCCGCCCGGCGCTGATGATCCGCCGACGTTGTGGATCAGCACATCCAGGCCGCCGAGCCGCCGCATCGCGGCCTCGGCGACACGCGCTACGCCCTCCGGCGCGCTGAGGTCCGCGGCGACGAACCCATCCGGCTCCTCCAGGTCATGCGGTGCGGTGCGGGCGGTCGTGAAAACGCTCGCCCTCGCCCTGCGCAGCCGGCTCACGACCGCGGCGCCGATGCCCTGGACGCCGCCGGTGACGAGCACGCGCCGGCCGCAGAACTCCGCCTCCGGCGGGCGCAGCGTGATTTCCAGGCTGGCGATCTCGTCGCCGGTCAGGGTGAAGCGATAGCGGAGATCGGCGGGCGCGCCAGGGAAGTCGCCCGTGAGGTGGGCGGTCACCACGCCCCCGTCCGGTCCGGGCTCGAGGCTCCGCGGCTCGGCCTGGAATCGATACCGCCGGCGCGCGTCATCCGCCCATGCGCGGACGGCGTCGCGTCCAAGGTGGTCACGCCCTTCGTCGCGGACGCGGGCGTCGGCCGCGAAGCCCGCCGCCACAAGATCGGCGTCGTCGCCATTGGCCGCCTGGAAGTATCTGGCGATCGGGAGGGGAAGCTTCACGGTCATCGACCCGCGCTCCATATTGGCTTGAGCCCTCGATCTGGCGCTATACTGCTCACATGACAAGAACCGACAAAAAAGTAGGATACTCACCTACAGGTAAGCTAGAAGACGTGACGCCGGATATGGCCGCCACGGGCGTGGAGGCGGCGTTCCGGATGCTGGAAGGGCGTTGGAAGATGGTCATCATCTTCCACCTGTTCGATCGCGCGGTGCTGCGGTTCTCGGAGCTGGAGCGCGCGATCCCCGGGGTCTCCCAGAAGATGCTCATCCAGCAACTTCGCGATCTGGAACGCGACGGCATCGTCGAGCGGGTGGTCTATCCGCAGGTGCCGCCGAAGGTGGAATATCGGCTCACCCCGTGGGGCCAGGCGATGTGCCCGGCGCTCGACGCGCTCTTGGAATGGGCGGCTCATAGGCCGCCACCAAAAGCCGGTCCGGCGCCATGCGCTGATTGAGTGTCGGCCTCGGGCCTGGCTCTCAACCACCGTTCCCGGTCCATCTTCTCCCGTAGACAGCGGGCCTGGCTCGCCAAGTGAGGACATTGCAAAGGACGGCCCATCGATAGGCCAATTCCATGTTAACGGACATTCGGATCGGTACGATCCGGCTTCAACACGAGCTGGCCAGACCGCCCATGCCGGCCGAACCGGTGCTGCAGCCAGGCCCCGGTGGCCGTCGCCTGGCTCAGCAGCCAATCCCGAAATCGCTTGACCTGCGGGCGCGACAGGGCGTCCGGGCGGAAGCGGGCGTGGAAGGCGTGTTCGGTCCATGTGCCCGTGGAGACCGGAAAGGGCAGTGACAACCGACCATCGTCGATCAGGGGCGCGATCAGGGCGGCGCCGCAGATGGCCAGTCCGGCGTCCGCCAGCACGGCCTCCAGCACGGGCGTGATCCTCTGAAACCGGATGCCGCGTTCCGGCGCAGTGCGCCTCAATCGGTGGGCTGCGATCCATTTGGACCAGTTTGGCGCCGAGGGATCGTCCTTGTAGAAGTCGAGATGCAGCAGGGGGAAGCCCTCGAGCCGGTCCTGCGGTTTCAGGCGGGTGATCCTCGCCGTGTTCTCCGGAGAGGAGATCGGCAGCACGAAATCGCCGAAAAGCCGGTCGCCGCTTTCGCGAGGCGGGCCAAAACTGATCTCGCAATCGACAGGGCCGAGTCTTAGCGCCACCTCGCCCTCGCCATTGACGCAGAAGAGCGTGTTCGGCTGTTCGGACCTGAACGCGGCGAGGCGCGGCTTCAGCCAGAGCTCGGCGAAGTCGGAAGCCGCTGCGATGTGAATCTCCTGTCCGCGCTGCAGGTCGAGCAGCGCCGATACCGCCTCGAGTTCGTGAAACGCCGCCGCCAGATGCGGCAAGGCGCCGGCGAGAGCGGGCGTTGGTTTCAGGCCGGAGCGCGCGCGCGTGAGCAGATCGATGCCGAGATAGTCTTCCAGCGCCTTGATCCGCTGACCGACCGCAGCGGGCGTGATCGCCAGGGCGCCGGCCGCCGCTCGCAGCGATCCGGTGCGGACTGCGAGTTCCAGCGCCTGCAAGGATTTCAGGTGCGGGGTGGCTGTCATGGGGCGATGCTAAAGGTGGGCTTTATCTACAACAAGATCATTTAGCTTGGCGCGTCGACCCGGCGGCGTGACAATGCCGGCTCAACAGAACATCGACGGGGCGAGCCAATGGCTCAACTGAAGCGGTACCTGATCGAGCGCGACATTCCCGGCATTGGCGGCATGTCGATCGTCGAACTCTGCGGCGCGGCGCGGGCGTCCAACCGGGCGATCGAGCAGGTAGGCGGCGCCATCCAGTGGCAGCACAGCTATGTCGCCGGAGACAAGACCTTCTGCATCTATCTCGCCGAGAGCGAGGAACCGATCCTCCGGCACGCGGAGCTCAGCGGCATACCGGTCACCCGTATCACCGAGGTGCCGCAGGTCATTGATCCGCTGACCGCCAACAACTGACCCTGAAGGCGAGCGCATCCGCGTTCGACCATAACCTGCCAGCCCAAGAGGCCTTCGCCATGAGAAGCTTGCTCCTGGCGCTTTACAGCGCCTGCGTCTACGTCTTCTTCCTCGCTGTGTTCGTGTACGCCATCGCCTTCGTTGAGGGCGTCGGCGTGCCCAAGACCATCGATTCCGGGCCCGCCAGCGGCCTTCTCGCCGCCCTGGCCGTCGATGCGGCCTTGCTGAGCCTCTTCGCCCTTCAGCATACGGTGATGGCGCGGCCGACCTTCAAGCGGGCCTGGACGAAAGTCATCCCTGCCGAGGCCGAGCGCAGCACCTTCGTGCTCTGCGCGAGCCTGGCGCTCGGGCTCCTCGTCTGGCAGTGGCGACCGATGCCCGCGCTGGTCTGGTCGGTCGAGGCTCCGGTCTGGTCGGCGATGCTGCTCGCCGTGTCGTGGGCGGGCTGGGCGCTGTTGCTGGCCAGCACCTTCCTGATCAGCCATTTTCAGCTCTTCGGCCTCAGCCAGGGCTTTGCGCGGATGCTGAAGCAGACGCCCGAGGAGATGGCTTTTGTCACTCCGCTATTCTATCGCTGGATCCGCCACCCGCTCTATCTCGGCTTCATCCTGGCCTTTTGGGCCGCGCCGCGCATGAGCCTCGGCCACCTGGTGTTCGCCATAGCAACGACAGGCTACATCCTGGTTGGCATCTGGTTTGAGGAGCGCGACCTCGTCGCCCATTTCGGCCAACGCTACCTCGTCTATCGGCAAAGCGTTGGCATGCTGTTTCCCCGACTGCGGGCGCCGGGCGCGCCGCGCGGCCTGGACGCGCCGCGCGCCCGATAATCGGAGAGGGTTGTCCCAATGTCAGACCATCTCAGCTACCAGGAGCTTCTTGAGCGGTCGCACAGCGTCAACTGGCGGGTGGACGACCTGATCGGGGGCGAGCGCCGCCTCGACTTCTCCAGGCCCTTCCTGCCGGAGACCTTCGCGCGAACCGAGGATCTCGCCTTCCTGTCGCCGGACGAGAAGCTGAAGCTGAACCACATCCGGGCTCGCGAGTATCTAGCCCTCTTCGAACTGCTCGAACGGGCCATCGTGCCGTTCGTCTCCGGCCAGGCGGCCGAGAAACTGGACGAGGACCCCTATCGCGCCCCGGCCCTGCGCCAGTTCGTCCGTGAGGAGAACAAGCACCGCGAATTGTTCCGGCGCTTCCTCAAGGAGTTCGATGAAGGCTTCGGCGGTGATTGTGAATTGATCGGTCCGGCCGACGACATCGCCCGCGCCTTCCTGGCTCACAGCCCGCTAGCTGTGACTATCGCGGTCTTGGGGCTCGAGTGGATGTCGCAGGGGCACTATGTCGGGAGCGTCGAAGGGAACGAGGCGCTGGATCCGCAGTTCAAGAATCTCCTCAAGCACCACTGGGCCGAGGAGGCGCAGCACGCCGAGCTCGACCGGCTGATGCTGAGGGCGCTCGCGGCGGATTGCGACCCTGAGGCGATCAATCGGGCGGTGGATGAGTATTTCGAGATCGGCGCCTTCTTCGACGCCGGCTTCGCGCAGCAGGCGGAGTTGGATCTCGCCGCCTTCGAGCGGGCGGCCAGACGCGTCCTGGACGCCGACCAGCGCGCTCAGTTTGTCCGAAGCCAGCATCGTGCGCTCTGCTGGACATTTTTGGGGACGGCGATGAGCAACGCGAACTTCCTGGCCGCCCTTGACGATCTGGGCGCGCCGATCCGCTCGCGCGTGGAAGCGGCTGCCGGCGCTTTTGTCCTGCACTAATCCTCAGCTCGACTGTTCCGATGAGCAGGACTTGCCTGTTGCGACGGCGGCCCAGCGGTGTAATCGCCAGGTGCGGTCATCAGCGGGATGCGGTCTAAAGCCGTGCTTGCTACCCGAGAGCGGTCGTAACCGGGTCAGTGAATGTGGTGATCCCCCAGAAGGCATGCCCGGCTACAAGAGGCGCGCCGGTGGCGATCGCGAAGAACTAGGCCGGTACGGCCAAAACCGCGTGCATGGGCGGGTTCGAGTGGGTTTGTGTGCTGGCCCCTGCAAGGCCGGAACTCCCAAATCCCGCTGCGGCCTGGGCAAAGCGTTGCACGCTTGCGTTTGCACCTTGATCGCCAATCAGCAGGCCCACGTCGAAGCCGCCCTCGGCGCCAGAGCCCGTGAGGCTCAAAACGGCCCTGATTGAAATGTCACCTGTCGACGTGGCGCCCAGGTCTTGGGCCTCGTCGGTCATACCGGTCACAGCGTCGGCAGCGTTGGTGTACGTTGCGTCGAAGAGTTCGGATCCGTTCACCCAGAGCTGGACACTCAGGCTAGAGAAGCCGGCGCCCACCGCTGTCGGATCAAAGAGACCCAGTATCAAGTGTCGCCCGGCGGAGTTCACCGTGACATCGATCTCGCTCGTCACGGTCTGGGCGTCTGAACCCGCCACCGAGTGCGCGCCTCCCAGCTCGCCGATGGCGAAATAGGTCGGAGTCGAGCCGAAGGCGGCGGCGATAGCGCTATTGGCCTCCAGCACCGATTTGGCGCCGGCGCTAGGTTCGCCGGACACCAGCGCCACGCCTTGGAGGCCGGTGACGAAGGTCGCGGCGGCGGCGCCTATGGCGGCCTTGGCGATCGTATCGCTCGCCCCATCGACCACGGCGGAGGTGTCGGCGCTGACGGAGGGGATCAGGCCGCCTGCGCGCAGGGCTCTGGCCGACGATTCCACCGTTCCGGAAGCGCCTGTCGCATCGTCGGTCGCCATCGCGGCGCCGGACTGCAGGCCATAGCCGCCGATCGCCTGCGAGAAGGCCTCGACCTCCCCGGCGCTCTGCGCGGTGACGTTGGATGTCGCCGTTCCACCGGCGCCGGCCGGCGCGGCGCCGAGGTCGAAGTTGGTCCGCCCTGAGCCGCCCTGCGCGATCGATCGGGCCGACAAGAACCCGCTCGCCTTGATGTTCAGGTTGGAAATCGCCACGCCGCCAGAGCCGCCTTCGCTTTCAAATCCGCCATAGGCCAAACCCCCATCGCCGCCGGTCGCGACGCTTGCAGCGTAGACAGACGTGCTCTGGAAGGGTTGCGCGGTATCGTCGAAGGTCTCCTCTGAGACGGCTTGGCCGCCGTCGCCGGCCACATCGACATTGCTGGCCTGGCCGCTGGCGCCATTCGCATCGCCGCCTTCGCCGCCGGTCGCCTTCTGGGTCAAGCGTAGCGTGCCCGCGTTGGTGAAGCCGCTGACAGCATCGACCAGATAGGCGCCGTGACCGTCACCGCCAAAGGCGACGTCGGTCGTGGCCAGGCCCTCGCCCCCGGCGCCGCCGGTGGCGCTGGCGGTGGCGTCCGCTTCTCCATCGACCCCTGAACTGCGGGCGTAGGCGTGAGCGCCTGCGCCGCCCCCGGCGCCGCCAAAATAGCCCAGCCCGGCTCCCGCGCCGCCCGTCCCGCCGACGGAGGTCGCGATGGCGCTGGCGGTTGCGTGCGCAAGGCCGCTCCGCGCCGAGGCCGAGGCGAAGGCGTCGCCGCCCACGCCGCCGTCACCTATGCTGGCTGCGCCTGCGGTCCCGCCATCGGACGTGGCGGCGGCAGTGGTGTTTCCCGCGCCCAGGACACCGTCTCGCGCCAGCGCCGCGCCGCCGTTCCCGCCTTGGGAAACGCCGGCATTGTAGGGCGACGCGTCGCCGCCATTTCCGCCAGTGGCCGTTGAGGATCCGCTGACCTGACCCACACCCTTCAGGTCAAGTTCGCTGTCGGCATAGCCGCCGGCGGCGCCCTCCGGCCCGCCGCTGATGCCGCCGCCGGAACCGCCTACGGCGGCGCTTGTGGCGCTGATCACCGCGCTCTTTCCCGTGTTCGCGGTATCATCATCCGTCAGGATCGATGTTGCCGTGCCGGCCGATCCAGGGTTGGCCGTCGCAGGGCCCAAGTAGGAGAAGTTCGCCGCCCCCCCGTTGCCGCCTGTCGCCAGTTGATTCAGCACCAAGGTCCCACCGAAGGTGGAGCCGCTTGCCGCATCGATCAAGGTGGCCTTCCCTCCGGCTCCGCCGCCAGAATGACCACTGACACTGCCGTCGCCGCCGTAACTGGCCCCGCCGGCGCCGCCCGTTGCGATTGCCGAGACGGTTGTGGTGTGGGATCCGGTCGAGCTTCCGACGGCCGAGGCGGTTGCGTCGCCGCCGGCCCCGGCGACCGAGTCGCCTTGAGCGAAGCCTCCTGCGCCTCCGAAGGCGCTGGCTGATACGGTCGAGTCCGCCGCCGTCGAGACAGCGCTCGCCGTTGCGTTCCCCCCCGCGCCACCGACCTGGACCCCGTTCGGAGATGGAGTTAGATCGACGGCGGCGCTGCCGCCGCCACCGACAGCCGTTGCGGAGGCAGTGGCGAGGTGGGCGGCGTTGACCGCAACGGATGCATCGGCTGCGCCGCCAGCGGAAGTCCCACCTGGATCGGCGTAGTTGTACTGGATTGAGCTATCGCCAGCGTTGCCGCCCTGGGCCGTGCTTGAGGCGTGGACTTGGTTGCTTTGGGTCGCGTTCAGGGTGTCGTCGAAAGTCAGAGCGGAGGTCGCCGATCCTGCGGCGCCCGCTGTGCCGCGAATCCCATTTCCGCCGTCTCCACCAATGGCGGTCTGGTTCAATGTAAGCCGACCGGCCTTTGTCTCGCCCGTTACAGCATTGGTCAGGGTGACGGAAGCGCCGGTACCGCCTTGGCCGACCGGTCCATGACTGTCGTAAAAGTCCCAGCCCCCGTCTGCACCAGCCCCGCCCTGGGCGATCGCCGTCGCGGATGCGGCCCCTGCGCCAGTGGAGAAAGCGCTGGCCTGGGCTGTGGCGCCGCCACCCGCGCCGCCCGAGGCCGTCGTGCTTTCCGAGGCGCCATTTCCGACCCCGTAGGCATCGCCACCCCGACCGCCCACGGCGTGGGCGACCACTGAGACGCTGGCGCCGGTTCCCATCGCCGCTGCTGCGGCGCCGCCGCCATTGCCACCGGTCACCGCCGCGCCGGTGGTCGGACTAACACCGCCGTTTCCGCCCTTTGCGAACGCCAGGCCGGCGGCGGAGGCGCCGCTCGATACGGTCGCGGACGCTGTGGCGCCGCCGCCCGCGCCGCCCGTTGCTGGCCGCTGAGTCCAATCGCTTACCGGTCCGCCATCGCCACCGGTTACCGTAGAGTGAGCATAGGCGTCGCCAAGGCGGTTGCTGGCCTGGCTTGTCCCGAGGGCCGCGCCGCCTTCGCCGTCCGTCGACGCCGCCCCGGCCGGTGCGCCGGGACCGGCGACGCCTGCAGCGCCTGCTTCGCCCCCGATCGCGGTGCTGCGCGCCGCGGCCAGTTGCGAGGAGGCGGCCGAAGTGATCGTGGTCGCTGTAGCCGATCCTCCATCCCCGCCGGCGCCAGCCGCCCCGCCGGGACCCGTAAAGGCGCCGGTACTGGGATCCGTTGTTCCCGCGGCGCCGTTCCCGCCGTCTCCGCCAGCACCGCCGTTCGCTTCGGCGGAATTGGCCAGGTCCGTCGAGGTGGTGTTGGTCGCAACGGCGCCGATCCCAGGATCGCCGGCGCCGCCATCGGCTCCAGGTGTCGCGCCATCGGTTCCGTTAGCGCCCGCGGCGCCCGTCACAGCCACGTCAGACATCGCCGTCCCCAGCTCAATCTAAGGCAAAGCTTTAGAGAATTATCACCGACGGCTTGTATGAAGCTCGCATAGCAAGGCGCGAGTCAATCGCGCGCAGCTATCGTAAAGCTGGCGATCCTCGGCGGCGCAAATTGACCATCGGCAGGAAACGCCCTGTCGACTTCGCTGAGCTAGGTCTCGCTCCAAGTGGTCTTTGGGAACGGTGAGCCAAAAGCTGAGCCTGCTTCTTCGAAGCGGTCGTACTGCTGGACCCCGGCGCGACGCTGGAGGGAAGTGTATGGCCTTGGCCCGGATAGCGGTCGTAATGGTCAGAGGGATTCGTCGGCTGCCACACGTCTCAGCTTCGTGATGGCAGGGCCGACAGTCCTGACGCCCAATGCTCGAAACCGCTGACAACGGCGAGCAGGCAGGGATCACTGTCGGCTTTCGCGGTTCAACAAGATGTGTTGTGGTTTGGTGGCCTTGGGCGGGAGGCGCACATTGGCTTGGCGAGCGTGGCTACCTGAAAGGACGTTGCGCCCCTGGGAATCTCTCCTTACGGGGGTGGGCTTCGGCGCGGCCGGATTAGTTCTGCGCCTGGTGCTGAGCCAAGCCGCCGGCGAGCCCTATCGGTTCTATCCTTTCTTCCCCGTCCTGATCCTAGCGACGGCGAGCGGCGGCGCCGTGAGCGGCGTCACCTGCCTGGCGATCGCGAGCCTGACGGCTGTGCTGCTGCCGCCGCCATCGGGCGTCGGACCCGTCTGGGCCTTTGTCGGCTTTTGGACCACTGGAGGGCTCGCCATCGCGACCGCCCAAGGACTGGCCGACAGCGTGCGTCTGCTGAAGATCAGTCAGCGGCGCCAGAACGAGGCCCAAGCGCGCCTCGAAACCGTTGTTCGCGAGTTGGCCCATCGCAATCGCAACGCGCTGTTCGTGATCATGGCGATCGTGAGCCAGAGCGCTCGCGCCGCTAGTTCCGCCGCCGAGGCCGAGCGGGTCATCAACGGCCGTTTGCGGGCTCTGCTCCGTGCTCAGGAAGCGCTTCTGGCGACCGATGACGCAGTGGCGGATCTGGGCTCCGTGATCGGGTTGGTTCTCGAGCCCTTCGATCTCGCGAGATTCCGGATCGAGGGGGCCTCGAAATTTCCGCTGGACGGTGACCTGGCGACAGGGCTCGGTCTGTTGTTCCACGAACTGGCGACCAACGCCGTTAAATATGGCGCCTTGTCGGCGCCGGGGGGCGCGGTCATTTTGAACTGGCGGCTGGCGGACGAAAGTGCGCACGTTACCTGGCGCGAGATTGGCGGCCCCAGAGTCGAACCGCCTTCGCGGCACGGGTTCGGCGCCAAGCTCGCTGAAGTTGCGCTCGTGCCGCAAGGCGGAAAGGTGGAGCGCCGCTTCGAAGCGGACGGACTCGTGTGTGAGATTCAGATTCCACCAACAGACCGAAAGGCCGCGGATGCTTTAGGTTCGGAGCTTGTCCGGCGTGCAGAGGAAACTTGAACAGGAAAAACAAAGATCCTGCACGGCGGACGCCTGCAAGGATTTCATGAATCTTTGAGGCAATCGATAGCATTTCCGGACATTGCCGCTGCGCAGCCCACAGCAGCGTTTGATTCCACATAGCTGACATCGCGGCCGCGCCACGAGTCGGTGGGCTTTGACCTCTTGCTGATACTCGGAAGGTCGGCGTTGCGGCCTGCCATTTCTCGCAATGAGCGAATCTAGGCTCTATGCTCGGGGTTGGCTGCGCGAGACCAATTCCAAAATAATTTCACCGTGCTTTTCCGATTTTCGCAGCCTGGCGCGATACGACCCTGAGAGCCCCCGCGGCTCCTCAGAGACAGGTCCGCGACAAGGGGACGAAATGGTTCAGCCGCTGACGAAGCGCCATATCAAGACCGGGGAGCTCTATTCCCGGCGTCCCGAGGTGGAGCAGGAGATTGAAGTCCTCCTTCGGCTGCCCACTGGAACCCGTCTCGCTCGAGCGCGGAACGGCGATCTGAAGTCGCCGGACTCGATGAGCGACGAAGCCCTGCTGTACTTGGTCCGTGACGCCCACCGAAGGGGCGCGGAAGACGAACGCAACGCTCTCATCCGCCCGCTGTTCATCCGGTGCCAAGCGCGCCTGAAGCGGGCCATGCCCGATGGGGTCTACGCGAACGCCAAAAAGCTGCGCGACGACGCGCTGAGCGACTTCTGTGACTTGATGCTCAGCGACGGTTCGGGCGAGATCCCTGATCGACTGGACTATTATGAGGTCAATTTCGCCGATGCGCTCAAGAAGTTGCGCAGCACGGTGCGCCGCGCCGAGGATCGCGACTTCAAACGCAACACCCAGCTTCCCGAGGACGCCGAGTCCGACACCGAAGAGCCCGCTCGAGCGGACGACGTGACGCAACGGGCGAAGGAACTCACGCAGACGCCGGCCCTTCAGGAAAGCGCGCTGAACGCTCAAGATCTCGAGCGGTCGCTGAAGATCCTGACGCCCAACGAACGGGACGCGGTCGTCCTGCAGGCGATGGGCTACAGGATCGACTCCATCAAACCCAAGGAAGCCACTATTGCGCAGAAACTCGGTGTAACGCGCCGGACCATTCAGAACTGGCTGGCGAGCGCTGAAGCGAAACTGCGCGCCCAGGCCAAGGAGGACCAATGATCCAAGCTGCCACCCGCGGGCACGCTCTTGAAGACGTGCTTTACCAATTCACCCTGGCGCATCCCCAGCCGGACGCCGACGACGTCGAGGCTTATGCGCGCGACTATCCGCAGTATGCCCGCGAGCTGACCGAGCTCGCCATCGACCTAGTGATCGAAGCCCGGCTGCGCGCTGTTGAAGACGCCGTCATCACGCGCACGGACGACGACGACATGGCTCTTGAGCGTGCGATCAGCCGTTTTCAGAACGGCCTGTTCGTCCAAACCCAAGAGCCGGCCGCCACCCGGGCGGCGTCCGATGCGCCGGCCCCGATCGACCCTTTCGCAGGTCTGGACAAGGCCGGCATGCGTGCGGTCGCACGGGCGCTGAACGCCAACACCGTCTTTGTCATGAAGCTGCGCGACAGGAGAATCCGTCCGGAGACCATGACGCCAGGTTTTCTTGTCGCCGCGGCCCACGCCCTGAACGCCGCCAACGACGACTTTCGCGACTACGTCGGCGCGCCAAGGGCGATGGCGGGCCGACGACGATACAAATCGGATGTGACGCCCGAGGCGGCGGAGAAGGAAACCTTTGAGGAAGCCGTTCACGGTTCGGGGCTTAGCCCTGAACAAACGGCTTTTCTCCTCGGCTTGTGAGCGGCCGACTTGGATTCCTTCGAACCGGTCCGCGTTGCCGCCCAAGACCTGCACGAGCGTGCGGTGGCGGCCGGAGCCGATCCGTCGAAGCCGCTGGCGCTCATCGATGCCGCAATAGAGCTGCTCGACCTGGAGCTGGTCTGGCTCGCGCCGGATGCTTCGGCCCTGGACGGGGCGCGGGCGCTTTTCGACGAACAGGCTGGCGTCATCATGGCGTCGAACGCGGGGAGCGACGGCGACCGCGCCGTGCTCGTCGGCCATGAGATCGGTCACGCGGCCTTACATGCAGAGTCAGCCGTGTGTCGCGAGCGCGACGTCGATCCCACCCAGAGCCAGGAGGCCGCGCCCGTCGGCCTCCAAAAGGTCGAGGACTACGGCGCCCACGAACGGCGCGAACTCCAGGCCAATGTGTTCGCGCGCGAATTCCTGCTGCCTCGTCCAGCGGCCCGCGATCGTCATCAGGCCGGCGAGGGCGCCCGCGTGGTCTCGACGGCCACCCAGCTTCCGCTGGACCTTGTCCGGCAGCAGATGTTCGACGCCCTGCTGTTGCCGCCGGCCGGCTCGGTCGAAGACGACGTCGTAGCGCCGACCGTCACGGCCGACGCCAGTCAGGACCGGGCGGTCGCCCACCGTGGCTCACCGTTCCTGCTGGAGGCTGGGCCGGGGACCGGCAAAACCCGCACTCTTGTCCGGCGGGTCCAGTCGTTGCTGGACGAGAACGTCGATCCGGCCTCCATCCTTGTCCTGACGTTCTCCAACCGGGCGGCCGGCGAACTCTCAGAGCGCTTGGCGAAAGCGGCGCCACAGGCCGCGGCCCAGATCTGGATCGGCACCTTCCATGGGTTCGGCCTGGATCTCGCGCGGCGGCATCATGAGAAACTCGCTCTCTCGGCGGACCCACCCCTGTTCGACCGCAGTGACGCGATCGCCGTGCTGGAAGAAATCCTGCCGACGTTGGCCTTGGCCCACTACCGCAACCTCTGGGATCCCGAACTCATCCTGCGGGAAATGCTGACTGCGATCTCCAGCGCTAAGGACGAAATGGTGGGGCCCGTGGAGTACCGCCGCCTGTGCGAAGCCATGCGCGAGGCCGCCGGCGAGGATGAAGACGCCCTTCAGGTCGCGGCCAAAGCCCTGGAAGTCGCCCGAGTCTACGAGCTCTACGAGGCGGCGCTTGCGAAAAGCGGTGGGGTGGATTTTGGCGATCTGATCGCCAGACCCACGCGGCTGCTGGAGGCGGATGAGACTGTGCGGACCATGGTCCGCCTCCGGCACCGCCACGTTCTCGTCGACGAATATCAGGACATAAACCGCGCCAGCGCGCGCCTCGTGAAGGCGGTCGCCGGCGATGGCAAGCGCCTCTGGGTGGTGGGCGACGCGCGTCAGTCGATCTATCGCTTCCGCGGTGCCTCTCCGGCGAACATGACCGGCTTCGCTCAAGACTACCCCGGTGCGGTGATCGACCAGTTGGAGGTGAACTACCGCTCGTCCAAGGAGGTGGTGGACACCTTCGTCACCTTCGCCCCGAAGATGAGCGCGTCGCTGGGCATGTTGCCGCTTAAGCTGACCGCGCGTGCCGGCCCGAGCGGTGTCAGCCCTGAACTGCGGGTCTTTCAGACCCAGGACGACGAGACTGAAGGCGTGGCGGCTGCAGTGCGGGAACTGGAGACGGCCGGCGTGCGCCTCCGCGACCAGGCCGTCCTGTGCCGCTCGAACGCGCGCCTCAACGCCATCGCCGCTGGGCTGGAAGCCCGGGGGATACCGGTTCTACACCTGGGAAGCCTGTTCGAGAGAGAAGAGGTGCGGGACCTCTTGGCGCTGCTAAGCCTGGTAGGTGATCCCTTCGGGGCGGGTCTTGTGCGTCTCGCGGCCAAGCCACGGTACTCCATCCCGCTGAACGACGTCTCCAAGCTTGTCGGGGCTTTGGCTGGCGGCGACCGGCCGGCCCTGAAGGCGCTCGCAGACCTCACCAGCCTACCCGAACTTTCTGATGCTGGACGGAGCGGATTGCAGACGCTGGCAGAGGATTGCCGAGGGCTGGCCACGTCGCAATCCGCCTGGGCCGCTGTCGCAGACTACTTGCTGGATCGGACCGGCGAGCTTCGACAGCTCGGCGATACGGTGGCCGAGCGGATGCGGGCCGTTGCGATCTGGCAGTTCCTCAACTTCGTCCGGGAGACGAGCCCCGTCGGATCCGGCGCCCCCATCCAGCGGACCCTAGACCGCGTCCGGCAGCTGGTCCTGCTGAGCGAGGAGCGCGACCTGCGTCAGGTCCCAGCCGCCGCGCTGCACATGGACGCGGTGCGTCTCATGACGGTTCACGGCAGCAAGGGCCTGGAGTTTGAGGCGGTCCACCTGCCAGGTCTGACGGTGGCGGGCTTTCCGAGCTCGAACCGCGGGGAGCGGTGTCCGGCGCCGAGGGGCCTGATCGCGGGCGCCGGCGACGCTGAGCCAAAGGACTTCGCCAAGCAGTCCCACGAAGCCGAAGAGCAGTGCCTCTTCTTCGTCGCCCTGTCGCGGGCGCGCCAGCGGCTGCAACTCTATCGTTCCAGCCGACAGGCAAACGGCTCTAACCGCAGTCCGTCACCCTACCTCACTGTCATCCGCGCTTGCGTCGATGAACGAACCTTGCCGCCGCAGCTCAAGGGGCCGGCCGGCGGCGAGGATGGCCACACGATCGCCGTGACCTGGCCGGCCGACTGGCGCCTGACCGACGCGCGCCTTGAATCCTATGACAGCTGCCCCCGTCGGTTCTTCTACACCCACGTCCTGGGCCTAGGCGGGCGACGGCGGATGACGCCCTTCGGGAAAGCCCACGACTGCCTCCATGAAGCGGTTCGCCTGGTGTCGAAGGCTCGGGCCGCGGGCACGTTCGACCAGGCCGAACTCGACCTCGCGTTTCAGGAGATCTGGGCCCGACGCGGGCCCGTCGGCCACGGCTTCGAGGCCGACTACCGCGCGCTCTGCGCCCGGCTGCTGGACAATCTCGTTCGCGGCGGCGAGGGCCGCACCTTCCGGCCGCCGTCCGACCTGGTGGTCGCCTTCGGCGCCGGCCAGGTGGTGGTCGAGGCCAGCGAGATCATCGAGGCCGCAGGTGGGCAGACCATCATTCGCCGCGTCCGGACCGGCTACAAGCGCAGCGACGAGTACGACAAGCTCGCCTACACGCTCTTCCACCTGGCCGGCGCCGCCGCATTCGGTGCGGGCTATGAGGTCGAGGCCCACCACCTGACCGACGATCAGATGGAGACCGTCGTCATCACCGATCGCAAGCGAGAAGCCCGCCGGGAAATCGGCGAGCGGCTGGTGGCTGGGATCGCCGGCGGCACCTTTCCCGCGGAACCGGACGCCGTGAGCTGTCCGCGCTGCCCGCACTTCTTCATCTGCGCGGCGACGCCCGCCGGGCCGCTCGACCTCAGCTGACGTCGCGGCGACCCGCCTTTCCGATTTTCGGAGGCTGTCGCGATCCACTCTTGAAGGAGATGCCCCGGCAGTTGGGCCGGCCTCCTCAAGGAGCCCACGCGATGAGCGTCGTCGATATCTTCTACCAAGGTGAGCATGGCCGCGAGATCGAGGTCGCCGAGGCCGCCCTCTCCGAGACCCTGGCTGCGCTGAAGGGCCGCCTAGCCGAGCGTCACGGCTACACCGAGGTCCTGGTCTTTGTCGAGGACGAGGACGAGCCGCTGTCGGACGAGATCACCATCGCGGTGATCGTCGAACGCGGCGGCAAGCTGCACTTCCACCACTGCCGCGAGGTCGAGGTGACGGTGGGCTTCGCGGGCAAGCGCCACAGCCGCAAGTTCGCCCCGTCGACCACGGTCGCGCGGGTCAAGGCCTGGGCGGCCGAGGTGTACAACATGACCGCCCACGACGCCGGCGAGCACGTCCTGCAGATCGCTGGCACCCACGACCGGCCCTCGCCGGCCGCGCACATCGGCGCCCTGGCTGGCAAGGTCTGCAAGATCGCCTTCGACCTGGTGGCCGACGAGCGGATCAACGGCGCGCCCGAGGAAAGGGTGGGCCGTTGAGCCCGGACGAACAGGCCCTCCGGGCGGACCTGCGGAAGGCAGCGTTCCGCCTGGGGGTCGCCGATGGGCGGTGGAGGGCCGGTGAGATCGCCTGGCCCTTCGTCCCCGTCGCGATCACCGCCCGCGACGGCCGCGCCTACGGCTTAAGGTTCCGCTGTGACGGCTTCCCGCAGGCGCCGCCGACGGCGCAGCCCTGGGACCTCGAGGGTGGCCACCCGCTGCCCTTCGACCGGTGGCCGCGCAGCCGGGGCGGGCGGCTGGGCGCGGTGTTCCGGCAGGACTGGAAGAACGGCACAGCGCTCTACCTGCCGTGCGACCGCGAAAGCATCGCCGGACACGACGCTTGGCGTGTCCAAACCCCCTCAAAGATCTGGCGGCCGGCCGACGGCCTCGTCCAATACCTGGAGCTCGTTCATGAACTTCTCAATAGCCGGGATTATGCGCCGCCTCTGGGCGCCGCGGCATAAACTCTCCTGTTCCCCCGCCCTTTGGGACCGCCTGCTGGACGCCATGCGCGACCGCGGTGGCGGCCGGCATGAGAGCGGCGCGTTCCTCCTGGGGCTGCGCGATGACGCCGGGCGCGCCCGCATCCAAGAGTTCGTGCTCTACGATGACCTAGACCCCCACAGCCTGGACACTGGGATCGTCCGATTCGACGGGCGCTACTTCAGTGATCTTTGGGCCATCTGCGAGCGTCGCGGCCTTGAGGTCGTCGCCGACGTGCACACCCATCCCGGCGAGTCCTGGCAGAGCGCCTCCGACCAGGCCCACCCGATGATCGCCCGCGACGGCCACCTCGCCCTGATCGTCCCGGACTTCGCCCGGCGCGGCGTTCGGCGCGAGGACGTCGGGGTCTACCGCTACCGCGGCGCGGGCCGCTGGGACGTTATCCCGCTCGCGCAGCGCCGCCGCTTCTTCACCCTTTGCCCGTGAGGCCCGAGATGACCGTCTATGAACCTGCCGACCAGCTCCACCGCCTGGTCAAAGAAGTCCTCGACAGCGGTGCCGCGGAAAGCCTGGAAGCCGCGCAGGCGCTCTTCCGCGGCTTCCGCCTGAACCTGGTTATGGACCCCGCCGCCGCGTCGTCGCGCCATCACCAAGCGGCCCTACTGACCGCGGTCAACTTGGCTCGGCGGGTGTTCCTGGGCGGCGTCACAGTCACCGTGCCGCTGGCCGCGGTCCCCGCCGTCGACATGTCCCTCGGCGCGACCCTCGGCGAGGCCGTCACGCGCCTTGGCGCACGGGCTGCGGTCGGACTCGAGCCCGAGGTTCCGGTGATCCGGATCGGCGGCGCGCCCAGCCCGCGCGGCCGTGGGTTCGAGATGCGCACGCTCTGGTCCGGCTGGTGCGGCGGCGCGGTGCCGGCTTATTCGGACGTCCAGCTCAACGACGAATCGGCCATGCCGCTGGCGCCGATGCTTGCCGCGGCCATGGCCGTGAGCGAAGCCTATTTCCACGTCCGCGGCGGCGCGCCCACCGCCGGCCGTCGTCAGGTGGCCCTGTCGCTTTGGCGGCCCGGCGAGGCAGACGCCTTCGCGGCCGCCGCGGGTCCGGTGCTCGAAAGACTGCCCGACCGCCTCTGGTTGCTGGGCCTGGGACACCTCGGCCAAGCTTACCTCTGGGCGCTCGGCCTGCTGCCCTACCCGAACCCGGACGCCGTGCAGCTGGTGCTGCAGGACATGGACCGCATCACGCCGTCCACCGAGAGCACGTCGGTGCTGTCGGACGCCGCACTTGTCGGGCAGGTGAAGACCCGCGCCATGGCGGCGTGGGCGGAACGGCGCGGCTTCAGCCCACGGATCGTCGAGCGCTACTTCGACGACGGTTTCCAGCGGCGGGACGACGAGCCGGGGGTCGTGTTCTGCGGCCTCGACAATGCACTTGGCCGGCGCGCGCTCGACAAGGTCGGCTTCGACCTCGTCGTGGAGGCGGGCCTCGGCCGCGGGCCGCGGGACTTCCAGTCCATGCGGATCCACACCCTGCCGGCCACGAAGACGGCCGACGAACTGTGGCCCGCCATCGCCGAAGGGGGCGAGGATTTCACCGCACAGGGCGCCTACCAGAAGCTACTGAAGGACGGCCGTCTCGATCAGTGCGGGGTGACGCTGCTGGCCGGAAAGGCCGTGGGTGCCCCCTTCGTCGGCTCCGTGGCCGCGGCCCTAGCGGTCTCCGAGGTATTGCGTCATCTACATGGTGGTTGCATGCATCAATTGATCGATTTGGACCTCACCGCGGTGGGTCATCAACAGACGGTTCTTCAGACGAGGGACTTCTCGGGGTTCAATCCCGGTTACGTCGGCATCGGCTAGGGCGGCAGGATGTCTCCTTGCGGCAATAAGCCCAGTGTCCGCACCTCGCGGGCGCCCGCGCCCGTGGGCCGCTATTGGGTCGGGAGCGCATCCTGGAGGGCGATGCCGACGTTGGCAGACCCCCTCAAACGGCGCCCTATAACTAGAGCTTGGAGGTTTCTTCGTGCTGGTCCTGATATTCGTTGTCTTGGCGATATGCGCCACCATCCTCCTTGCGGCGGGCGCAACGTTCCTTCAGCAGCGGAGCATCGCCTCAAGGCTCGCCCAAATGGAGAGTGCGCTGAAGGCGCTGGAGCCCGCGTTGCGGGCCGAGAGCAAGGCGGGCCGCGACGAGTTGCGCGAAATCCTGGCCGGCCACAATCAAGCGCTTGAAGGGCGCTTGGCCGCCTTCAGCCAAGCCCAGAGCGAGGCGCAGCGGCTGATCGAGGAGCGACTGACGGGGTTTGCGAACAGCCAGGCCGAGCAGATGGCGGCCCTACGTCGCGAAGCCGTGGAGGGGCGGACGGCGCAGGAAAATGCTTTGAAGGAGAGGACCGACGCCTTCGCTGAAACCCAGACTAAGCGCCTAGGCGAGACAAATGCCGCCATGACCGCGCTGGCCGAACGCCTGGAGAAGGCGCAGGGGGAAAGCCGCCAGGCGCTCAAGGAGGCGCTTGAGGCGGTCACCGCCCAGATTAAGGCGATGACCGAGTCCAACGAGAAGCGCCATGACGCGATCCGCGAGGCCTTGACCCAGAGCCTCGAAGCGGTGCGCAAGGACAACGAGACCAAGCTGGAGGCGATGCGCGCGACCGTCGAGGAGAAGCTTCAGGGGACCCTGGAGCAGCGCCTGGGGGAATCCTTCAAGCTCGTCAGCGAGCGCCTGGAGCAGGTGCACAAGGGTCTGGGCGAGATGCAGTTGCTGGCGACCGGCGTGGGAGACCTCAAGCGGGTGCTCACCAACGTGAAGTCCCGCGGTGGCTGGGGCGAGGTTCAGCTTGGTATCCTCTTGGAGGACATGCTGCTGACTGACCAGTATGCGCAGAACGTCCGCATCAAGCCCGACTCTGGGGAGATGGTCGAGTTCGCGGTGCGGCTTCCCGGCAAGGGAGAGGGGCCGCCTGTCTTCCTGCCGATCGACGCCAAGTTTCCGCAAGAGGACTATGATCGCTTGCTGACCGCTCAAGAGGCCGGCGGGGCGGAGGAGGTCGAGAAGGCGGCGGCTGCCTTGGAGCGGGCGATCCGCGCCGAGGCGAAACGAATCAGCGAAAAGTACGTCTGTCCACCCCACTCGACGGATTTCGCGATCATGTACCTTCCGACCGAGGGGCTGTTCGCCGAGGTGATCCGTCGCCCTGGACTCTGCTCGGACATTCAGACCAAGCACCGGGTGATGATGACCGGGCCAACCACGCTGGCCGCACTGCTGAGTAGCCTGCAGATGGGCTTCCGTACGCTCGCCATCGAGAAGCGCTCTAGTGAAGTCTGGCAGGTGCTGAGCGCGGCGAAGACGGAATTCCGCAAGTATGGCGAAGTCTGGGACAAGATTGGACGGCAGCTGGACAGCGCCAAGAAGACCGTGGATGAGGCAGGGCGACGGACACGCGCCGTCGAGCGCAAACTCCGCGATGTAGAAACACTGGAAGCCGCCACCAGCGTTGACGATGTCCTTGGTCTTAGCGCTTCGGCAGCATTCGAGGCAGACGACGAAGGTCTCGATGAAGCCGAAGCCTGATAGGCATACCGTGACCGCCAGATAGGCGACCGGTCTGGTTATCTCGGGCGTTATCCGAAATTCCGGTTCTTGGAGCAAACCAAACTCCAGTATGTCATATCTTTCCGGTTCGCTCGGATGACCGCTTTCGCGGAGGCCCTTTGGCTCAGCAGTGATTGGTCGAGAATACAGCTATGGCGCTATTCGGCATCGCCAGCCTCAGAATCATTTGCCGACGATTGAGCCGGCCGCGGGCTAAGCCCTCGCTGGCGGTTGGGGCCAGACCTCCATCATCCACTTCGTCTGCTCCCCCACAAGCGCCTGAAACCCTTCAAACGCCGCATAGCTGCGGTCGCGTTGGGTCAGCAGGGCGTCGCAGATGCCGGTGAGGGTCAGAGGGGACCGTCCGCCGATCCCGTAGCAGACAGAGCCGTCGGGTTCGACGTGCCGCGTGACCATCTGGGTCACTCCCTGGCTCACGCGGGGCGAAAAGCGATGCTGATACAGGTTGCGGAAATTGCCCGTCGCATCGCGATAGTCCTGCCCGCCGATTGTCTGCAGCCGGGCCTTGAAGCGACCGTACCGACGCCATCCGCGACCAACCTAGTCGGCAGTCTCGAGATAGATTTCGTCGTCTTCCGGGAGGTCATCGACCCAGTCAGGCAGCCGCGCGCGATTGGCCTGATGCGACAGATGGGATGCGGCGAACAGGAACCGGGAGCGGATCACATAGGGCAGGCCCAGACTGACGGTCGCAATGTCGCCGACGATCTCATGTTGGGCCGCCATGATTTGCTGGGCGGTAAGCCCCTCAAGCGCCGACGCCCATGCGCGAAGGCGGTTCTCGTGATGGGTCAGGTCGTTGATGGAGTTGGCGAGCTCGCGTGCAAAATCGTCCAGCATCTGCGAATAGGGCAGGAGCTCGCCGGTCATGGAGTTCGGCAGGGGCGACCAGTTGTACGGCATGAAGCGGCCGTTGAAGGGCGTGGTCTTCAACGCCCTGCGATAGCGGCGATAAAGCTCGATTGTCACGGCTAGAGAACGATCTGGGCCCGGATCACGCGACCGGCGCCTTCGTACAAGCCCCACAACGGACCGGCCTTGGTCAGGCATGGAACCTCCACCTTGGGGTGATGACGCCGCCCGGACCAGGTCAGGGCCGGCCATCCGCTGGCAAGCCTACCCGTGACGATGTCCGCCGGATCTCGCGGGGCGTAGTTCGCGGCGACATCGACCTTCTTCAGAGCGCCCCGCCACGCGAAGTGGAGCCGGTCCGCCTCGACCATGAAGCGCTGGAACGCCGGGCCGGACGGGGGTTTGCCGGCCCAGTTCCCCAGAGCGCCCAGGTGGTTCTGAAAGGCGCTGAAAAGGACCCGGTCGTCGACAATCGCGTCAGATCGGGTGTCGTCCAGATCATTGGTCTCGTCGCACAGGGTTTCGAACAGCCGCTTCGCCGCCTGCTTATCTTCAGGGGAGAATGTCGCGTCCCGCTCCCAGTCGCTGTTCCAGACGCCGTGAAATCGAACCGCGTAGTTGAAATAGTCTGACGCGCCGTTTTCGCTGCCGACCTGGTTCACGAAGATGACGCCGGCGATGAAGGGATGATCGCGCAGAATGCCGACGCGGGGCAGAGCCCCGAGGTCAATGGGACCGTCAAAGGAGTCCCGGGTGTGGGCGAAGAAGTGTTCGCCGAACGAATGTGCTGCGACAGTATAGAGGTGGCCGTTCCGCATCCCGTCCTCATCGACCCATCGCCGCAGCTCCACCGGCCCGCCGTGGAGTCCCAGTCGCGCGAGGGACACAACCAAGAAGGTCGGCTTTCCGCTGTACTGGCCGTACTTCACGTTGCTGCTGATCTTAGCCATGGTCTGGACCACGGCGTCGCTGTGTTCCGCGCCCTCGCCATGCGGGGCCCACTCCGTGTACGCGAACCCTACCCCATTGGCCCTTGCTTGCAGTTCCGCTTCATAACCGGCTTCGAAACCCCGGTTCATGACGTCGTCCACGGCCGCGATCGGATCGACCGGGTTCAGCGTTTTGATCTCCAGCCCGATCGTCGGCGCGGCGATCGTTTCGAAGTCAGGGGTCTTGCCGCGATTGCCGCCCTCCGGCACGGCGCGCAGCTCCACTCCGCGTTCACGCGCGGCCAGGAAGATCAGCGCCTCGCTGTAGGCCTCGAACAGGGCGTTGAACCCGGCATGGTCGCGCTTGCCCTTGTAGTTGCCAAGCTTCTGTCGGATCTTGGAGACTAGGCTCGCGGCGTTCGAGTTCGACGCCGCTGCCGCATCGAGCGCATCCGGGACGACGCGGTGGACCCATTGCGCGCTCATGTTACCCCCTTCGGCGTAGATGTCCTGAAGGTGCGGCAGTATCTCTTCGTAGAGGGTCTTCACGTTCATCCCCAGCGCCCAAGGCCGTGTCTATATGGGGGCTGGTCCATTGGCCGCATCAGGCCGAGACGATTTTTGCAGTCCGGTGTTTCGTCAACGCCGTCACAGACAGGTCTCGTTTCGCCATGACCTATGCGATCGTTCCCGCCACAGAAGATCTCATCGCCGAGATCGAGGTCTGGCTCGATGCGGAAGACGCTGTCTATGAGGTCGCCGAAGCAGCCTGGGCCGAAGCGCCGTTCGATAGCCCGAAGCCCACGCGCGGTTTTCGGTGCAACTGGAACACCGTCAAGAAGACCTGGCGCGAAGACGGCGTGCCGCTGGATGTTCTGGTGAAGGAGGGCGCGACCGTCGGCTTCCTCTGGGGCACGGATATCGTCGAAATCCACCCCGATCATCGGGGGCGCAGCCTCGGAGTTATGCTCTCAGATCACATGCTCCGTCGTGTCTCCGAAGAGGGGTTCTGCATCCTCGAGATCCAGATCGCGCCCCATACCGCCGAGCCTTTCTGGCTGCGGCAGGGTTTTGCGCTGCTAGACGACGATATCCATTTCCGGAACGGTCTGTACGCCTTCAAGGTCATCCCGCGCGACTTACCCCTCGGCGCCGGACCAAAGGTGCCGGTGCAGATCATGTTCCATGACGAGCAGACGGTTCACCTCGGAGGCGAGCCTTTCAGCACCTTCGAAGGTGAGGGAGAGCGTCTGCCCGACGGCTCCATCCAACTCCCGGAGCGGGTGCACGGCTACTCGCCACTGCTGCGCGAGAACACGGACAACCACATCCGCATCGTTGTCGACGGCGAAGAGATCTACTTCGGCCGATCCAAGTACGGGCAGGCGCATGGGACAAAACGAGACCCCGCCGGCAACCACTACATCGACCGTGTTCTACCAGGTTAGCGGTGCCATCTCGAAATGGCGATGCCGCCAGCCGAACAGGGTTCTTGCGCAGCTATCGCTGATCGACACTTCCAACGTCGGCTCTCCGGCCCCGTGTCATTGTCCGCTTGTCGCACCCGGTCGGCGTGAGGTCGGGGGCGCGGGGGAGGGCCGCTTTCGGGATTCGGCCCATCGAATCGAGCTTTGCCGACATTATGTCCGGTTGTCGCACCTGGCGCGTGTGCGTCTGACGGTCGCTCGGATGACGCCTTATGGGACAAATCAGCCGAAAGACCGGGCCGCAAGGGCGCGAGATTTTGGCCCTAGCCAGCCGTTTTGAGCTCCGCCTAAAATAGCGGTGGGCAACAATTTGGGCGTTCGAAATGCCGAGTGGCACAGTCAAGTTTTTCAATGAAGCCAAGGGATTTGGCTTCATCACGCCGGACAATGGCGGGAGCGATGTCTTCGTCCATGTCTCCGCTGTCGAACGCTCGGGCCTCAGCCGCCTGGGCGAAGGCGACCAGGTGGAGTTCGAACTCGAGCAAGATCGCCGAACCGGTAAGCTCAACGCCGTGGACCTGCAGGTCACCGGTTCTGCGCCGGTTTCACGGACGCCATCGGGACGTTCCGGATTTGGTGACCGCGGCTTTGACCGGCGTGATCGCGGCTCGTCCTTTTCACGCTCCGCAGGCGGTGGATCGGATCGCGGTCCGGCCGCTGACGGATCTGGCGTCGTCAAGTGGTTCAACGCCACGAAGGGATTCGGCTTCATCCAACCTGACGACGGGGGCGGCGACGTCTTTGTGCATATCTCGGCGGTCGAGCGCGCCGGCCTGAGCCGCCTCGAGGAGGGTCAGGCCATAGCCTATGACGTCGAGCAGGATCGTCGAACCGGAAAGGCGGCCGCCACAAATCTTCGGCTCCGCTAGGCTTTCATTGCCGGCAATCGCTCGCTTCAGCTCTGGCGGCTCGCCCGATAGCGCCGCTTAAACGTTTGCTCTCAGGACGTCCAACCGATCTTCGCAGACCTGTTTCACGAGCGCCTGGAGCGCCGTGATCCGTTCGCCGAGCCAAGCTAGCTCCTCGGTGGTGATGTTGTAGTGCGGAGAGTAGCGCGCGTCGACGTAGGCGCGGCGCAGCAGTTCGAAGCATCTCTGTTCGAATTTAGCCCTTCGGGGCCAGGCCGCGACAAGCCGAGCGTCCAACTGCTCGGCTTGTGAACGCAGGAAGTTCAGCTTGTGGCTCTTGGGACTGTATAGCGTCAACGTGAGCAAAACACAGTGCCAGAGGCGCTCAGCGGTCTGGTGGAGGAGGAAGGCGGCCAACTTTTGATCGCCGTCTCTGAGGGCGTATCCAGCGTTCCGTTGAAAACCACTGGCGCTTGGAAACCACTCGTCGAAATACCCCTGCGCCTCCTTGAACGCCTCGGCCGGCGACAGGGGCTCGGGACGCACGAACTCATGTCCCGGCGCTTCGTAGAGCGCGATCCCGTCGCGCACGATGTCGACAAAGAACGGGCGGCCGCGCTTTAGCTGGGCGTTCACGTCGGCCACGGTGTGGACGATCAGGCTGACCGGCGCGGTCAGGCGACGGTCGATGGTCATCTCGCGCATGAGATGGTCCTCGGCCTTGGCCCAGTATTCCACCATGTCGGTGAGCCGGTCGTGGTTGACCACGACCAGAAGGTCATAGTCGGATTTGTAGCCGCCGACGGGATCGTCGACCCAATCGCCCCGGGCATAGGAGCCGTAGAGGATCACCTTGAGGATCCGGCCCTGCTTCTTGTGCGCCTGGGCGCCGAGCGCGATGGCGTCCTGGAATTCGGCGAACAGGATCTCGACCACGCGCTGAAGCTCGCGGCGCTTGGCTTCCGGCAGATGGTCGAGCTCAGTCTTCATCGCCTCCCTATGTCCGGCGTTCGAGCCAGGGTTGCAAGCGGCCAGGCGCTTCGCCGGCGCCGAGGGCGGCAGGCGAGGGCGCATCGGGCCTGCGATGGAACAGCACCACGTCGGCCCGCTGCAGCGAGGCCAGGAGATCGTCCAGGGCGGCCCGCTCTGGCGTGCCGGGGCGGTCGGCGTCCCGCAACGCCGGCACGCGCATCATGCCGGCCAGGATGGCGTCCAGGGCGCCGTCGATCTTTTGGGTCAGCATTCCGCGCTCCGTCGGGAACAAACATGGAACGACTTCACACCGTTCACTCAGGCCTGTCCAGAACCGATCGGCGCCATGCCCACAGCCGGGGCGAGCGGCTTTCCCAGGCAGATGCTGACCGTGATCGCCCAGGCCGAGGCGTCCAGGACGGAGCGGCGGACTGGCCATACCAGAGTCGCGGTCGGAACGGATGTCGGAGCTTTGCGAGGTTTCCGGTTGGCCTTACCCACAATGAGCCGGCTGCTGGGCGGTCGGGCGCGGTGTCGCATCCCAACAAGCTTGGCCCGACTGCTATTTGCGACTGATTCAGGCTCGCATCTGTGGTTTTGAAGCCTGACGATCGAGAGTAGGCGGGTGAAACGCAGCGGGATACATGGCGGTCAGGGGCCGCATCCGATCGACGTGCTTGTCGGCCTGCGGGTGCGCCTGCGGCGCAAGGAACTGGGGATGACCCAGGACCAGCTCGCCCAGGAAATCGGGGTCTCGTTCCAGCAGATTCAGAAATACGAGCGCGGCGCCAACCGCCTTAGCGCATCGATGCTGTTCGAGGTCGCCAGGGCCTTGGATGTTCCCGTTCAATGGTTCTTCGAGGGCGCGCCGGTCGCTGAGCCGGGATCGGCCGGCGACCATCCCGCCCTGGAATTTCTGATGAGCGATGAAGGCGGCGAAATCCTGGATCTGTTCCCCCGGATCGAGAATAGGGCCCTGCGCCGGCGTCTGCTGCAGCTTCTGCGCCACCTCGCGCGCTGACCGCGCAGGCCGGCGTCTATCCCTTGGCGATGGTCAGGGCGCCTGGCCGAAGAGACCGGATAGCAGCAGGCCTCTGAGCGCCTCCTCCTGGTAAGGCTTGTCCAGGGTCGGCACATGGGCGAACGCCTGATCGAGGCCCGCCCGCCCATAGCCGGTGCAGAAGACGAACGGCACACCCCTGGCCTTGAGGCGTTCGGCCGCCGGATAGACCCTCTCGCCGCCCAGGTTCACGTCGAGGACCGCGCCGTCGATGGCAAGTTCGTCGGCTAAGGCGACGGCGCGCTTAAGCGTGCCGGCGACACCCGCCACGACGCAGCCGAACCCGTCCAGCATGTCCTCGAGGGTGAGGGCGATCAGCGCCTCGTCTTCGACCACCAGCAGCCGAAGGCCGTTCAGCCTGGATGGCATCTGGTTTTCCCCGAGCGTCGCCCACAATATGCAGCAGGCCCTATCTGGCAGTTGTATTTGGACTTGTCTTCGCGTGTCCAGCCTTGATGTGACCTTCCCTAGTGAATGTCACAAATGATGCGGCATTGGGCGCCTTTTGGACGGCGACCCGCCTACGGCCGTCGATGGAATGCAGCTGCGGCGCTGGCTCGGCCTTTTGGAGGCGGCGGGATGGCTTTGCGCCATCTGCGCGATCGCCTAGCCGTCTGTGCGATCGGCGCGCTGGGCGCCTTGCCGGCGGCGTGAACGCACAGATCTTTCGGCCATGAACCCGACCAGGATCCTCTGGGGCCAGGTGCTCGTCGTCTTGGGCGTGGTGCTGCTGGGCGTCTGGGCGGCGAGCGAATGGACGGCGGCGAAGCTGGCCTTCCAGCCTGAACTGGGCTCCGCCTGGTTTCATGTCGGGCGCTGGCCGGTCTATGCCCCGCCCGCCTTCTTCTGGTGGTGGTACGCCTTCGACGCCTATGCCCGGCCGATCTTCTATCAGGGCGCGGTCATCGTTCTGGCGGCCTGCTTTGGTTCCGTGGCGGTCGCGATCGGGATGTCGGTCTGGCGGGCGCGGGAGGCGCGCGAGGCCTTCACCTATGGCTCCGCGCGCTGGGCGCGGCTGGCCGAGGTCGCCTCGGCCAGCCTTCTGGGCGAGGACGGCGTCGTGCTTGGGCGGCTGGCCGGGCGCTATCTCCGCCATGACGGGCCCGAGCACGTACTCTGTTTCGCGCCGACTAGGAGCGGCAAGGGCGTGGGGCTGGTGGCGCCGACCCTCCTGACCTGGCCGGGCGGCGCCATCGTGCACGACATCAAGGGCGAGAACTTCGCCCTGACCGCCGGCTGGCGAGCCCGGTTCGGGCGCGTGGTGCGCTTCGATCCGACCGATCCGGCCTGCGACGCCTACAATCCCCTGCTGGAGGTTCGGCGCGGCGCCTCGGAGGTGCGTGACGTGCAGAACATCGCCGACATCCTGGTCGATCCGGAAGGGGCGCTGGAGAAGCGCAACCACTGGGAGAAGACCGCGCACAGTCTTCTGGTGGGCGTCATCCTGCATGTGCTCTATGCCGGGCCGAACAAGACCCTGGCCGGCGTTGCGGAATTTCTGTCCGATCCGGAAAGGCCGATCGAGAGAGCCCTGCGCGTGATGATGACCACCCCGCACCTGGGGGATCGGCCACATCCGGTGGTCGCCGCGGCGGCTCGTGAACTCATGAACAAGGCCGATAACGAGCGCTCGGGCGTGCTCTCCACGGCCATGTCGTTTCTGGGCCTCTACCGCGATCCGGTGGTGGCGGCGGCCACCGCGCGCTGCGACTGGCGCATCGCCGATCTGATCGAGGCGACAAGGCCGGTCTCGCTCTATCTGGTGGTCCCGCCGTCGGACATCAGCCGCACCAAGCCCCTGGTGCGGCTGATCCTCAATCAGGTGGGGCGCAGGCTGACCGAGCAACTGGACAATCCGCGCCGCCGGCGGCGCCTGCTGTTCCTGCTCGACGAGTTTCCCGCGCTCGGCCGGCTCGACTTCTTCGAAAGCGCGCTGGCCTTCATGGCCAGCTATGGGCTCAAAGCCTTCCTGATCGCCCAGTCGCTGAACCAGATCGAGAAAGCCTATGGGCCGTCCAATGCGATTTTGGACAATTGCCATGTCCGGGTCAGTTTCGCGACCAATGACGAGCGCACCGCCAAGCGGGTCAGCGACGCCTTGGGGACGGCCACCGAGATTCGTGACGCCAAGAACTATGCCGGCAACCGGCTCTCGCCCTGGCTCGGCCATCTGATGGTCTCGCGGCAGGAGACCGCCCGGCCGCTGCTCACCCCCGGCGAGGTGATGCAGCTGCCGCCCACCGACGCCCTGGTGCTGGTCGCAGGGCTCCCGCCGATCCGGGCGAAGAAGGCGCGGTACTATGAGGATCCGGTTCTGCGGCGGCGCGTCTTGCCGCCGCCCGAAGCGCGGACGGGCGGGGCCGGCAAGGCCGCGGCGCGCGACCTGGGCTGCTGGGGCAGGGCGGAGCCCGTGGCCGCGTCTGTTGGCGGGGCGGCCGGGAAGGAGACAGGGGTGGCGGCCGTAGCCTCGGACCCCGCCAATGGCGGCATCCGGCGGGAGCCGGAGTTACCGCTGCACGAGGCTGTCGACCCGCCGGTGCGCGCGCAGGAGCCGCAGGTCGAGGCGGCGGAGGAGGCTGATGACGAGGCCGCCGTGCGGGAGCGCGTCATGGCCCGGCGGGCGCGGCGCCTGGCGCGCCAGGCGAGCCTGGACCCCGACGATGGCCTGGGGCTCTGAAGGCCTTGAAGGTCCGCCTGAACCTCTATTGCGAAGCCAAGCTGGCGCAGGGGTTGGACGAGCTTGCCGCCCGGCGGCGCTTGCCCAAGTCGGCGATCGTCGAGGCGGCGATCGCCTCCTTCCTGTCGCCCGACGGCGCCGATCGGCGCGACGCCGCCTTCACCCGCCGGCTCGACCGGATCTCACGCCAGTTGGAGCGGCTGGAGCGGGACCAGACCATCATGGTCGAAGCCTTCGCCCTCTATGTCGGGGCCTGGCTCGCCGCCAATCCGCCGGTTCCGGCCAGCCAGAGGGCGGCCTCGGAAGCGCAAGGGCGCGCCCGCTATGAACGCTTCCTCGAGCGGCTCGGCCGGCGCTACCAGCAGGGCCGGCGCATCGCCGACGAAATCCTCGCTGACCGCATCGCCTGGGGCGCGGTTCCAGGGAAGGCCGACGAGGGTGAGGCCGGCGAAGGCTGAACCCGCCGTTGTGCGCGCCTTCCTACGCCAGAGCCCTACGCCCCCGTCGATCTTGTTGATCGCGCCGTAAAAGGCCGCTTCTTGATCGACCCCGAGAAGGACCCGCGCGAAGGGCGCGGTCCACGAGATGCGGGGTCAGGCGGTGAACGCGCTCGCCCAGAGGTCCGAGAGCCAGGCCCGCGGCGCGCGCATGCTGCGCACCGCCTTGGGGCCGGTGATCGCCCGGCTGCTGGACGATCCGGGCGTGACCGAGGTGATGCTCAATCCCGATGGCCGGCTCTGGCTCGACCGGCTCGCTGGCGGGCTGGAGGAAGTGGGGTTGCGCATCGCACCGGCCGACGCCGAGCGCATCGTGCGCCTGGTGGCCCACCACGTCGGGGCCGAGGCGCACGCCGGACGGCCGCGTGTGTCGGCCGAACTGCCAGGCTCCGGCGAACGCTTCGAAGGGCTCCTGCCGCCGGTGGTCACGGCGCCGTGCTTTTCCATTCGCCGGCCCGCCAGCGCGGTCTTCACTTTGGACGACTATGTCGCCGCGGGCGTGATGGGCGAGGGTCAGGCGAAGCGCCTGGCCGCGGCGGTGCTCCAGCGCCGCAACATCCTGGTCGCCGGCGGGACCTCCACCGGCAAGACCACCCTGGTCAATGCGCTCCTGGCCGAGGTCGCCCGGACGGGCGACCGGGTGGTGATGATCGAGGACACCCGCGAGCTCAACTGCGCGGCGGAGAACCTCGTCTCGCTCAGGACCCGGGACGGCGCCGCCAGCCTCACCGACCTGGTCCGCTCGGCCCTGCGCCTTCGCCCCGACCGCATCCCCATCGGCGAGGTGAGGGGCGGGGAGGCGCTCGACCTGATCAAGGCCTGGGGCACCGGCCATCCCGGCGGCGTCGGCACCCTGCACGCCGGCAGCGCCTTGGGCGCCCTGCATCGGCTGGAGCAGCTGACCCAGGAGGTCGTGTTGACCCCGCCCCGCGCCCTGATCGCCGAGACCATCGACCTGATCGCGGTGATGGCCGGCCGCGGCGAGGCTCGGCGCCTGGCTGAACTCGCCGAGGTCGAGGGCCTCTCGGCCGCCGGCGCCTACCAGCTCCGATTTCATTCAAAGCCCCCGTCAGGAGACCTGTCATGACCCGCCGTTCCCGCCGCCTGGCCGCTTGCGCCTCTTTCGCCGTCTTGGCCGTGACCGCAGCGCCCGCCCTCGCCAAGGGCTCGGACATGCCCTGGGAGGCGCCGCTGCAGTCGATCCTGGATTCGGTGCAGGGGCCGGTGGCCAAGATCGTGGCGGTGATCATCATCACCGTCACCGGCCTGACCCTGGCCTTCGGCGACACCTCCGGCGGCTTTCGCCGGCTGATCCAGATCGTCTTCGGCCTTTCGATCGCCTTCGCCGCCTCCTCCTTCTTCCTCTCCTTCTTCTCCTTCGGCGGCGGGGCCCTGGTCTGATGGACGGGGCTGAGGAACCGGTCCCGGGCTTCTACGCCCCTTTGCGGCGCGCCCTGACCGAGCCGATCCTGATGGGCGGGGCGCCCAGGGCTGTGGCCATTCTGAACGGCACCTTGGCCGCGGCCTTAGGGCTGGGCCTTCGCCTCTGGCTGGCGGGCGCCCTGCTCTGGGCGATCGGCCATGCCGCCGCCGTCTGGGCCGCAAGGCGCGATCCGGCCTTCGTCGAGACCGTGCGCCGCCACCTTCGCTATCCCGCCTATCTCAGGTGATCCGCCCGTGCTGAACCTCACCGAATATCGCAAGAAACCCCAGATTCTGGCCGACTTCCTGCCCTGGGCGGCGCTCGTGGCGCCCGGCGTGATCCTGAACAAGGACGGCAGCTTTCAGCGCACCGCCGCCTTTCGCGGGCCGGATCTGGACTCGGCGACTCCGGCCGAACTGGTCTCGGTCACCGGGCGCCTCAACAATGCGCTGCGCCGCCTGGGGTCTGGCTGGGCGATCTTCGTCGAGGCGCAGCGGCGGGCGGCGGCGGACTACCCCGAAAGCGCCTTCTGCGACGCGGCCTCAGGCCTGGTCGACGCCGAGCGCCGCGCGCAGTTCGCCGAGGCCGGCGCCCATTTCGAGTCGGCCTACTACCTTACGCTGCTGTTCCTGCCGCCGGCGGAAGAGGCGGCCCGGGCCGAGGCCTGGCTCTACGAGAACCGCCAAGGCGGCGTGACCAGCGGCCGTGAGGCCCTGGCCGGGTTCATCGACCAGACCGACCGGCTCCTGGCCCTGATCGAAGGCTTCATGCCCGAGGCGCGCTGGCTGGACGACGCCGAGACCCTGAGCTTCCTGCACGGGACCGTCTCGAGCCGCAGCCAGGGCGTGCGCGTCCCCGAAACGCCCATGCATCTCGACGCGGTCCTGGCGGACGAACCCTTGAGCGGAGGGCTCGAGCCCCGCCTTGGCGAAGCGCACCTGCGGGTCCTGACGGTGATGGGCTTTCCGAGCCGCACCTGGCCGGGGCTGCTCGATGAGCTGAACCGCCTGGCCTTTCCCTATCGCTGGACCACCCGCGCGCTCTGCCTCGACAAGACCGCCGCCGCCGGCGTCTTCGGCCGCATCCGCCGCCAGTGGTTCGCGAAGCGGAAGTCGATCGGGGCGATCCTGAAGGAGGTGATGACCAACGAGGCCTCGGCCCTGGTCGACAGCGACGCCGCCAACAAGGCCGCCGACGCCGATCTCGCCCTGCAGGAACTGGGCTCCGACCTGGTCGGCGCAGCCTTCGTCACCGCCACCGTGGTGGTGTGGGACGAAGACCCGCGCGTCGCCGACGAGCGCCTGCGCCTGGTCGAAAAGGCCATCCAGGGGCGCGACTTCACCGTCATGCGCGAGCGGGTCGGGGCGCTCGAGGCCTGGTTCGGCAGCCTCCCCGGGCAGGTCTACGCCAATGTCCGTCAGCCCCCGATCTCGACCCTGAACCTCGCCCACATGATGCCGTTCTCGGCCGTCTGGGCCGGGCCGGCCCGCGACGAGCATCTGGATGGGCCGCCGCTCCTCTATGGCCGCACCGAAGGCTCGACGCCGTTTCGCCTGTCGCTGCATGTGGGCGATGTCGGTCACACCCTGGTGGTCGGGCCGACCGGTTCCGGCAAGTCGGTGCTCCTGGCCCTGATGGCCCTGCAGTTTCGGCGCTATGCGGGCGCCCAGGTGTTCGCCTTCGACTTCGGGGGCTCGATCCGCGCCGCGGCCCTGGCCATGGGCGGGGACTGGCATGACCTCGGCGGCTCCATTTCCGAAGGGCCCGAGGACAGCGTCGCCCTGCAGCCCCTGGCCCGCATCGACGACCTGGCCGAACGCGCCTGGGCGGCCGACTGGGTCGCGGCTCTGTTTGCGCGTGAGCGCATCGAGGTGACCCCGGAGGTCAAGGACCATCTCTGGTCGGCCCTGACCTCGCTGGCCTCGGCGCCTGCGGCCGAACGCACCCTGACCGGCCTTTGCGCCCTGATCCAGGCCCAGACCCTGAAGCGCGCGCTCGGTTCCTACTGTGTCGAGGGCCCCTGGGGGCGGCTCCTGGACGCCGAGGCCGAGCGGCTCGGCGCGGCCGATGTCCAGGCCTTCGAGACCGAGGGGCTGATCGGCTCGCCGGCCGCGGCCGCGGTGCTGGCCTATCTGTTCCACCGCATCGAGGGGCGGCTGGACGGGCGGCCCAGCCTTTTGATCGTCGACGAGGGCTGGCTGGCCCTGGGCGATCCCGGCTTTTCCGCCCAGCTGCGCGAATGGCTGAAGACCCTGCGCAAGAAGAACGCCGCGGTGGTCTTCGCCACCCAGAGCCTGGCCGACATCGACGGCTCGGCCATCGCCCCGGCCATCATCGAAAGCTGTCCGACCCGCATCTTCCTGGCCAACGAGCGCGCACTGGAGCCCCAGGTCACGGCGATCTACCGCCGCTTCGGCCTCAGCGACCGGCAGATCGAGATCGTAAGTCGTGCCCAGCCCAAGCGCGACTACTACTGCCAGTCGCGCCGCGGAAACCGCCTGTTCGAGCTCGGCCTCGGCGACGTGGCCCTGGCCTTCGCCGCCGTCAGCGCCAAGGCCGATCAGGCGCGCATCGCCGAGGTCTTGGCCGCCTGCGGCCGCGAGGGCTTCGCCGATGGCTGGCTGCGGGCCCGTGGGCTCGCCTGGGCCGCCGACCTCCTCCCCGCCTTTCAGCCGGAACCTTGAGCCATGACCTGCAAGCGTCTTTGTCACATGCTCGCCGCCGGCGCCGCGGCGCTTTCCCTTAGCCTCGGCAGCGCCCCGGCCCAGGCCCAGTGGACCGTGTTCGATCCCTGGAACTATGCCCAGAGCCTGCTCACCGCCGCCCGTGAGCTGCAGCAGATCCAGAACGAGATCCAGGGCCTGCAGAACCAGGCCCAGTCCCTGATCAACCAGGCCCACAATCTGGCGAACCTGCCCTATTCGAGCCTGCAATCCCTGCAGCAGTCGATCCAGCGGACCCAGGCCCTGCTCGGCCAGGCCCAGCGCATCGCCTACGATGTGCAGAAGATCGACCAGGCCTTTTCCACCACCTATGCGCCGGCGAGCGCTTCCCAATCGAACCAGGCCCTGGTCGCGAACGCCCAGGCGCGCTGGCAGAATTCTCTGGCCGCTCTGCAGGACGCGATGCGGGTCCAGGCGAGCGTGGTCGGCAATCTCGACACCAATCGGGCCCAGACGTCCGCCCTGGTCACCTCCAGCCAAGGGGCGTCGGGCGCCCTGCAGGCCGCCCAGGCCGGCAATCAGCTGATGGCGCTGCAGGCCCAGCAGCTCGCCGACCTCACCGCCGTCCTGGCCGCGCAGGGTCGGGCCCAGGCGCTGGAGAGCGCCCAGCGCGCGGCCGCCCAGGACCAGGGGCGCGAGCAGCTCTCGCGGTTCCTGGTTCCTGCGGCCGGCTACCAGCCGACCACCGTCACCCTGTTCCACTAAAGGCCCCGCGATGCGCCGCCGTTTCCGCCGAGGCCCGTTCCTCAACCTGCCGCGGGTGGCGGTCGCCGCCGGCGCGCTCATCGTGGCCGCAGCCGCTGCGGTGGTCGCCGCCGGCGGGCTTCATCCTTCCCGGCCTGCCTCACCTCTGATCATGCAGCCCGCTTCCGCGCCGCTGGCGCCCGAGGAGCGGCGTCTGGCCCGGTGTCAGCGCCTGGGCGAGGCCGGGGCGCACGACGCAGAGTGCCTGCGGATATGGGCCGAGATGCGCGAGCGCTTCCTCGGCGGCGCCGATGTTCGCCGGGTCGCGCCGTCCTTGTCCGCCGCCGGGGAGGACTAACCCATGGGCGGCTCGGGCGTCATCGACCAGTTCCTCAATACCTTCTCGCGCTACATCGACAGCGGTTTCGGCCTGGTCCAGGGCGAGGTGCATTGGCTGGCCGCCACCCTGGTGGTCATCGACCTGGTCCTGGCCGCCCTCTTCTGGGCCTGGGCGGGCGACGACGACGTGATCGCCCGCCTGGTCAGGAAGGTGCTGTTCGTTGGCGCCTTCGCCTATCTGATCAACAACTGGGGAAGCCTCACCCGCATCGTCTTCGAAAGCTTCGCCGGCCTCGGTCTCAAGGCCTCGGGCGCGGGCATGGCGGAGGCGGATTTCCTGAGGCCCGGCCGCATCGCCCAGGCGGGAATCGACGCCGGCGCGCCGCTGCTCACCGCCATCTCCGGGCTCCTGGGCTACGCCTCCTTTTTCGAGAACTTCATCCAGATCGTGGTGCTCCTGCTGGCCTGGCTGATCGTGGTCCTGGCCTTCTTCCTTTTGGCGATCCAGCTCTTCGTCTGCCTGATCGAATTCAAGCTCACGAGCCTGGCGGGCTTCGTGCTGATCCCCTTCGGCCTCTTCGGCAAGACCGCCTTCGCCGCCGAAAAGGTCCTCGGCAACGTCATCGCCTCCGGGGTCAAGGTGCTGGTGCTGGCGGTGATCATCGGCATCGGCTCGACCCTCTTTGCCACCATGACCAAGGCCATTCCCGGCCAGCCGACCATCCAGGATGCGCTGAGCCTGATCCTGGCCGCCCTGACCCTCCTGGGCCTCGGCATTTTCGGCCCGGGCGTCGCCAATGGCATCGTCTCCGGCGGGCCGCAGCTGGGCGCCGGCGCCGCCGTCGGCACGGGCCTGGCCGCCAGCGGCGTTGTCGTGGGCGCCGCCGCCCTCGCCGCCGGTGGGGCCGCCATGGCCGGGGGCGGCCTGGCCGGCCTCGCCCGTGGCGGCGCGGGCCTCGCCGGCGCGGCCAGCACCGCCTATCGCGCCGGCGCGGCCGGACAGAGCGGTCTTGGCGGCGTCGCCGGCGGCCTTTCCGGCATGGCCAAGGCCGGCGCGCAAGGCATGGCCAGTCCGCTTCGCCGCGCCGCCCAGGTCTTCGGTCGCGGGGCGTCCGCCGAGGCGGCGTCGTCAACCTCGGGATCCGGCGGAGCCCCCGCCTGGGCTGACGCGCTGCGCCGCCAGCAGGCGGCCAAGGAGGCGGCCCGAACCGCCGCCCACATCATCCAGACCGGCGACCGCGGCGCGGGCGGATCGAGCGTCGATCTTTCCGAGGATTAGTCATGAGCTTCAAGCGCGCCGGCGTCCGCTATGGCCGGACCCCCGAGCCCGAAACCCCCTACCAGCGCGCCGCCCAGGCCTGGGATGATCGCATCGGCTCGGCCCGCGTCCAGGCGCGCAACTGGCGGCTGATGGCCTTCGCCAGCCTGGCCCTGGCCGGCGGTCTGGCGGCGGGTCTCGTCTGGCGTTCCGCGACCGGCAGCATCACGCCCTGGGTGGTGGAGGTGGATCGGCTGGGCGAGGCGAGGGCGGTGGCGCCGGCCACGGCCGGCTACCAGCCGAGCGATGCCCAGATCGCCTGGCACCTGGCCCGCTTCATCGAGGAGGTCCGCGAGATCCCCGCCGACGGGGTGGTGCTGCGGCAGAACTGGCTTCGGGCCTACGACTTCACCACCGACAAGGGGGCGGCGGCGCTCAGCGTCTATGCCCGGGCCGACGACCCCTTCGCTCAGCTCGGCAAGGCCCAGGTCTCGGTGGAGATCTCTTCTGTCATCCGCGCCTCGCCGGACAGCTTCCGCATCGCCTGGACCGAGCGCCGCTACGAGGACGGGGCGATCACCGCCACCGAACGCTGGTCGGCCATCGCCACCGTCGTGATCCAGCCGCCGACCGATCCCGAGCGGCTGAAGAAGAACCCCCTCGGTCTTTACGTCCACGCCCTCAACTGGTCGAAGGAACTCGGCTGATGCAGATATTCCCCGCTCTCGGCGCGGTCTCGAGCCTCCTTGTGCTCTCCGCCTGCACGACCTCCAAACCGCCGCCGATGATCCGCTATGACGCGGTCGCGCGGCCGGCTGTGCTGGCGGCCACACCGCCTCGGCCGGTCGAGATTGTCGAAGTCCCCAAACCCTTGCCCTTGCCGGGGCAGCTGCAGCCGGTTCCGGCCGATCTGCCGCCGACGCCGCCCGAGGCGAAGCGCCCGTCCGTCCGTGTGGCGCAGGCCAATGCCGAGGCGCGGGTGGAGCCGGCCGGTTCTGGCTACGTCAACGCCATCCAGGTCTATCCCTTCGCCGACGGAGCCCTCTATCAGCTCTATGCCGCGCCCGGCGTGATCAGCGACATCGCCCTGGAGCCCGGCGAAAAGCTCGCTGGCGCAGGCCCGGTGGCGGCGGGCGACACCGTCCGCTGGATCATCGGCGACACCGAGAGCGGCTCCGGGCCGCTCCAGCGCGTGCACATCCTGGTCAAGCCGATCAAGGCCGCCCTGCGCACCAACCTGATCATCAACACCGACCGGCGAACCTACCATCTCGAACTGCGGTCAGATCAGCGCACCTATATGGCCGCTGTCTCCTGGCGCTATCCGCAAGACCAGCTGATCGCGCTGCGCGCCCGCAGCGCGCTAGCGGAGGCCGCCGAGCCCGCCGCCACCGTTCCGCAGCCGGCGCTGGATGACCTGAAGTTCCGCTACCGCATCGAGGGGGACGAGGTCCCCTGGCGGCCGCTGCGCGCTTTCGACGACGGAACCCATGTCTATATCGAATTCCCCGACGGCATCGGCCAGGGCGAGATGCCGCCGCTCTGGGTGATCGGGCCCAAGGGGACGGCCGATCTGGTCAACTACCGGGTTCGCGGGCGGCGCATGATCGTCGACCAGCTGTTCGCCGCCGCCGAGTTGCGGCTTGGTGAGGCGCACCAGCAAAAGGTGCGCATCGTCCGCAGCGACGGGCGGCCGGCGTCATGACCAGCGAAGAGGCCACGCTGAAGGAAGCGGACGAGCCGTCCGGCCCCTCTGAGGCCGAACTGGCCCGGGCCTTGAGGCTCCGCGCCGCCCCGCCGAAGGTCACCCGCGTCTCGGCCAGGGCGCTGGCGACCCTGGCCGGGGTCTCGATCATCGCCCTCGGCGGCGCGGTGATCCTCGGCCTGCGCGCCCAGCCGGCCAAGGCGCCGCCGAAGGAGCTCTATGCCGTGGGGGGCAAGCCCTCTTCCGAGGGGCTGGCGGCGCTCCCCAGCAGCTATGGCGGCCTTGCTGGGACAAATCCCGCCGCGACCGGGTCCGAGGTCCCAAAGCTCGGTCCGCCCATGCCGGGCGATCTTGGGCGGCCGATGCTCAAGGCGGGCGTCACCCCGCCCCCGATCGGCGGCGAGGCCGAGACGACCGGCGCTCGCCCGGCGGAGCCGCCACGCCAGCAAGGGCCTTCGGAACAGGACGCCGCCCGCTCCAGCCGCCTGTTCTCGGCCGATCATACCGAGTCCGCAAACCTCTCCGGGGCCGCTGCGAGCGCGCCCCAGCCCGTCGATCTAGCCGCCCTGGCCGGGCTCGCGGCCGCCCACCCAGGCGTTGCGGGCGTTCAGCCCGCCGCCAGCGAGGCTGATCGCAAGCTCGCCTTTCTGAACCAGGGCGACAAGCGGGCCGCCGTCAGTCCGGAAAGCCTGCAGGCGGCGGCCAGTCCCTACGTGCTGCAGGCGGGCGGCGTCATCTCAGCGGCCCTGGTGACCGGCCTGCGCTCCGATCTCCCTGGCGAGGTCATCGCCCAGGTCACAGCCGACGTCTATGACAGCCCGAGCGGACGCTACCTTCTGATCCCGCAGGGCTCGAAGCTGATCGGCCAGTACGACGCGCAGGTCGCCTTCGGCCAGATCCGGGCGCTCCTGGCCTGGACCCGCCTGATCCTCCCCGACGGGCGTTGGATCGATCTCGGCCGCGAGCCGGGCGCCGACCCCCAAGGCTATGCCGGCCTCTCAGGCCGGGTCGACAACCATTGGAGCCAGCTGTTCAAGGCGGCCGCCCTGTCCACGGTGCTCAGCATCGGCGCCGAGGCGGGGACTTCGTCCAATCAGAACGATCTCGCCCAGGCGATCGGCCAGGGCGCGTCCGACAGCATCAGCCAGGTCGGCCGCCGGGTGGTCGGCCGCTCGCTCGCCATCCAGCCGACGATCACCATCCGGCCGGGATTTCCGGTGCGGGTGCTGGTGACACGGGATCTGGCGCTGGAACCCTGGCCGATGGAGCAGAGCCGATGAAGACGCTCAAGCTTGGACCCATCCTCGACGAGCGCCCGGTCCGCCTGACCATCGAGTTGCCGGCCGCGGTGCATCGCGATCTTGTGGCCTACGCCGCGGCCATGGGCGCCGGTGGCGGCGAGCCGCCCGAGCCGGCCAAGCTCATAGCGCCGATGCTGGCGCGGTTCATGGCTTCGGATCGCGCCTTCACACGGGGCCGGCGGACGCAGGGCTGATCGGTCACGCCCTGGGCTGGGATAGGGGCGATCAAGGAAGCGATCCCCCTCACTCCTGCGATATCGCTTATCGTGCGGTGAATACAACGCACATTCGCCGCACAAAATGCGGCGAATGTGCTGGCGCGTTGCGGCGATTGTCGACTATATTCGCCGCATGAGGTGCGGTGAATGCCAACTTACATCCATGACCTGAAAGGCTGGCCCAATCTCCATTGGAGCCATGCGCTTATCGCCGATCAACTGGCGCGCGTCAGTCGCAGCCAGGGACGGTTGATCGGCCGTATGGAGGCGCTCGGCTTTCCGCTTCGCGCCGAAGCTGTTCTTCAAAGCCTTACCGAGGAGGTCCTCAAATCCAGCGAGATCGAAGGCGAGGTGCTCGACAGGGAGCAGGTTCGCTCCTCGATCGCCCGCCGCCTCGGGCTCGACATAGGCGCGCTGGCGCCCATTGATCGTGACGTTGAAGGCGTCGTCGAGATGATGCTCGATGCGACGCAAGGCTATGACCAGCCGCTGACCGAGGAGCGATTGTTCGGCTGGCACGCGGCGCTGTTTCCGTCCGGCCGCAGCGGCATGACCAAAATCACCGTCGGCGCCTGGCGCACCGACAAGACCGGTCCGATGCAGGTCGTCTCCGGCCCGATCGGACGCGAAAGGGTCCACTATGAAGCGCCGGCCGCCGGCAGGTTGAAGAACGAAATGCGCGCTTTCCTGAAATGGTTCAACGCCGGCCCGAGCATCGATCCGGTGCTGAAGGCCGCCGTCGCGCACCTGTGGTTCGTGACCATCCATCCCTTCGAAGATGGCAATGGCCGTATTGCGCGCGCCATCGCCGATATGGCGCTTGCGCGCTCCGAGGAGAGCCCCAGGCGCTTCTACAGCATGTCCGCCCAGATCCGCGCCGAGCGAAAAGGCTACTACGACATCCTGGAGACGACCCAGAAGGGCGACCTCGACATCACGGCCTGGCTTCAATGGTTCCTGGACTGCCTGGGTCGCGCTTTTGACGGCGCCGAATTGACGCTAGCGGCGGTCCTCCGCAAGGCCCGCTTCTGGGAAGTCCAAGCGGGTCAGAACGTCAGTGATCGTCAGCACAAAGTGCTCAACCGCCTCCTTGATGGTTTCGAAGGCAAGCTCACCAACGCCAAGTGGGCGACGTTGACCAAGACGTCTAGCGATACCGCGCTTCGTGACATCACCGATCTCGTCGATCGCGGCATCCTCGTCCGCGACGAGGGCGGTGGTCGAAGCACGAGCTATTCGCTCGCCGCCTTCGACTAGCTGTGTTTGCGCCGATAGGGACTGAACAGAAGTCACTGCAGTGGCCTCAACGCCCAATGAGGCGCGGCGTTATCGACAATGCCCGGCGGCCATGGAGCGCTAGGCCGACCGCATGGGCCTGGACGAGATTGAGGCCGCCAGCTTCCAAAGCGTTACGTCAAATCGGGCGGCTCCAGCGAGCACTCGCCGCCCGCAACGACGCCCAAAGCCTGCGCGCCGGCGGATTGTCATTGCCGCCGTCGCGATAGGCGCAGACGGGGATGGTGACCGCCTCGCCATGCTCCAGGAGCGGCGCGGCCACCAGGCCTGACGGCAATACGATCACCTCGCTTTCCGTCGCCAGAGCCAGGCCCAGGCCAAGACGGACCATGGCGAACAGGCTCTGGCAGCCGCCCCGATGGACGAGAAGCTGAACCTCGCAGGGTGGTGAACCCAAACGGGCGCCCGCCAGAGCGTCTGAGACCCGTACGCCGCCACCGCGAAGATCTGGCCAGTCTATGGCATAGCGGTGAGCCAGGCGGTGATCTGATGGCGAAACGACGAACAGGCGCTCGCCAGGAAGGGCGAGGGTCTCGCCAAGGTTCGAAACTGGCGGCCCGAGCAGAACCGCAAGGTCTATCCCGCGCTTGCGAAGCCCCTTCACCAGTTCGCCCCGCGATCCCTCCACGATCTGGAGCCCGACCTTGGCGTGACCGGCCGCGAAACTGGCGAGCGTATCGCCCAGAACCGGAATGAGGCCGGCGCCGCTGAGGCCGACCGTGATCTTGCCCTGTTCCCCCTTGCCCGCCGCCAGAGCCTTCGCCGCGGCCAGATCCAGCTGCTCGACCGCTTGGGCGGCTTCGCCAAGGAAGGCGGCGCCGGCATGCGTCGGTTCAACGCCGGCCGCCGATCGCTGGAACAGTGAGACCGCCAGCGCCTCCTCGAGCGCGCGAATTCGCTCGCTGAGCGCGGCAGGACTGAGACCGATCATCTGGGAGGCCCGTCGCAGGCTTCCGTGCTCCATCGCCGCCATCGCCAGACGGATCGACGACAGGTCCAGACCAGCGCCGGAAGATCTTGGACGGGGTCGGTCTGGCGGCGGCACGGTCGCCTTCTGCTAAGAATACGCTTGAATTCGGGTGGCTCACTCAGCCGGGTTGAGGGCTCATCCAAAAGTTGAATCGCTTAGAGCGCAATGCTCGGAACCGAGAGGCGCGCAGTGGTTCGCGGTGTCAGGGATTCATATTAGAATCCGTGCGCCGCTGTTCACGGGGCTTACCGAGAACCGCCTTGCGCCGCTGAGCTGCTTGGGCCTAAGCTCGCCCCTGCGTTGCGAAAACGGCGGCGCCGGGGCGTGAGAACCTCGCTTGAGACGCAAAGGCCGGGGCGCAGACCTTGCGCCGCGGCGTAGGACGCTGCGCAGGAACGGCTGCGCGCGCGTGGTCATCTTGCCTGTTCTCCTTCACGGCCGTCCGCCTGTCCGGGTGGAAAGGTTCGTCGATGACTATGGACGTCTTGGCGCAGATCGCCGGCGATCCGCAGGAGAGGGGCGGCGATGCGGGGCGTCTTGGCGCACGCCTCGAGCTCGATCGCCTGTTTCGGGCGGAGACGCCGCGTCTGACGCGCTTCTTCGCCAGGCGGGTATGGCGCCAAGAGCAAGTCTGCGACCTTCTGCAGGAAACCTTCCTGCACTTCCTGCGCGTCCAGAGCCAGGCCGGCGAGGTCGCCAGCCCGGGAGCCTATCTGCAGCGCATCGCCAGCAACCTGCTCCGGGACTTCGCTGATCACCGCGCCCTCTGGTCGCCGGTCATCACGTCAGGGGCGATCGATCCTGACGCCTTCGCCAGTTCGGACGCCTCGCCGCTCGACCATCTCGAGGCCCAGGACCTGTTGCGCAAATACCAGCGGGCGCTCGGCGGGCTGAAGCCGAAGACCCGCGAGATCTTCTTGCTCCATCGCCGCGATGGCCTCACCTATGGCGAAATCGCAATCCGGACGGACATGAGCGTGAGCGGCGTCGAAAAGCACATGATGAAGGCGATCGCTCATATCGACCGGGTCTTCGGGCGAGTCTAATGGTCCCGCCCGAGGAGGCATCGCCCGCGGCGGAGGAGGCGGTGCGCCGGGAGGGCGCGGCCTGGTTCGCCCGCATGCGCGGCCCCGACGCCGCCCGCCACAGGCCGGACTTCGAGGCCTGGGCCAAGGCCGACCCGCGCCACCAGGCGGTCTATGATCGACTGGTGCTGCGCTGGGACGAGGCCGCGGTGCTGGTCGGAGCCCGCCCGTCCGTGCAAATTGGCGACAGGCCAGCAGCCTGGGGCGGATGGCGGAAACTCCCCCTGGGGTTCGGGCTGACCGCCTGCGCCCTCGCGATCCTTGTGGTCCTAGCGCCCGTTCGCCCCGCATTCCTTGACGTTCTCGGTGCGCCCTCGCCGTGGTGGACCCGTATCCGCACCGGTGTGGGCGAGGTTCGGCAGGTTCGGCTCGCCGATGGCGCCTCGGTGGTGGTGGACACCGATAGCCTGGTCCTGACCCGGCTGACGGACGGGGCGGGGCGCGTGCGGCTCTTGCGCGGCCGCGCCCGGCTCGACGCCCAGCCCGATCCCGCCCGCCGCTTCACCGTCGAAGCCGGGGACGCCGATGTCGCCGCCCAGGGCGCGGTGTTCGACGTCGCCTACACGCAAAGCGATGGCGCCTCGGCGACCCCGCTCAAGGGCGCGCTCGACATCCGTGCGCCGGGCGCGGGCGACCGCGTCCCGGCCGCCCGTGTCGGCGTCGGCCAGGCCTGGTCGCAGGGGCCCGGGCGCCGGCCGCGTATCGCGCCGGCCGCCGCCGGCGCCGCGCTCTGGCCGACCGGCGTGTTGTCCTTCAGCCAGACGCCGCTGGGCGAAGCCTTGGCGCAGGCGAACCGCTACGCCCGCCAGCATGTCGTCCTGGCCGATCCGGCCCTTGGCCAGCTCGAGGTCAGCGGCGTCTTTCGGGCGCGTGAGCCCAAGGCCCTCGCCGATGGGCTCGCGGCCGCCTTCGACCTTCGCGTCGAAGTCCGTCCCGACGGCGATCTCAGCCTCGCCCGTCCGAGCGCCGCCACACCGATCGACCCGCCGCGCTGACCCGCTTCGGCCTGGTCAAGGACGGCTTCTCCTATGCCCCGAGGGCGAGAAATTCCGAGGCCTGAAAGATTTTTGTGAGGTGCGGGGCGTCTCGACCGTCAAGGGCGATCGAAAGGGTCCCGAATAAGGCGCGGACCCGACGAGGGGACGCTCCAGATGAATTCCTCCCACCAAGTTTTCCGCAGCGCGCTGTTTCTGGGCGCCGCCACCTTCGCCCTGGCCTGCGGGTCCGCGCCGGCCGTAGCGGCCAGCCCGGACCCGCAGGCCTATGACCTTAAGAGCCAAGGCCTGGAAACGTCTTTGCGCGTGGTCGCCCTGAAGTCCGGGCGTCCGATCCTGGCCCCGTCGCGGTTGCTGGCCGGCCGCAAGGCCCCGCCGCTCAAGGGCCGCTATACGGCGATCGAGGCCTATCGCGCTCTCCTCGCCGGCTCGGGCCTGACCCTGGCCGAGGTGGGCGAGACCGTGGTGGTCCGGGCGGCGAACGGTCCGGATGAAGCCGCCGCGCCCAAGGACGAGCCGCAGTCGACCGAGATCGTGGTCACCGGCTCTCGCATCAGAGGCGCGCCGCCGGCGGCGCCTGTGCGGACCCTGGACCGAACCGATATCGAACGCTCCGGCTACGCCGATGTCGGCGAGGTGGTGCGCAGCCTGCCGGAGAACTTCGCCGGCGGCCAGAACCCGGGCGTGCTCGCCGGGGCCGCTGTAAGCAATGTCGGCAACCAGAACACCACCAACGCTTCGAGCGTCAATCTGCGCGGCCTCGGCAGCGACGCCACCCTCGTTCTGGTCGACGGCCATCGCATCGCCGCCGATGGGGCCTTCCAGGCGCCGGATATCTCGGCGATTCCCATGGCCGCCATCCAGCGCATCGAGATCGTCACCGATGGCGCTTCGGCGCTCTACGGCTCCGACGCCGTGGCCGGCGTCGCCAACTTCATCCTGCGTAAGGACTATGACGGCGCCGAGTTCAGCGAGCGGATCGGCGGCGCCACCGATGGGGGCGGCTTGCAGCAGACCTATTCCGCGCTCGGGGGGCGGATCTGGTCTTCCGGTCATGCCCTGGTCAGTATCCAATACACCCGGCAGGACGCGATCAAGGCCTCGCAACGCGACTTCACGGTGGCAGCCCCGCCGGTGGACGATCTCCTTCAGCCGCAGACCCAGATCGCCGCTTTCGCCAATCTCGGCCAGGACCTGGCGCCTTGGGCCAGCCTGCATCTGGACGGGCTTTATTCCGATCGGCGCACAGGGTTCGGCTGGGAAGAGGAGGTGGGCGGCTTCTTCTACAATCAGTCGACCCGGGCCCAGGCCTATCTCGCCGCGCCGGAGCTCGACCTCACCCTGCCCGGGTCCTGGACGGGCTCCATCGCCGGCGCGCTCAGCGGCTCGGACGATCCCGCACCCCTGACCTATGCCGGCGGCTTTTCCGGCGTGCGCTATCGCAACGCCGCCCAATCTGTCGAAGCCGGCGCGAGCGG